>JAAEZB010000035.1 GCA_018223085.1 Paracoccaceae bacterium | reverse complement strand
TTGCCGTCGGTCAGGGCCGAGAGGCGGGCGAGGACGCGGGTCGATTTGGTAAAGAGCGGCGCGCCGGAGAGGCCACCTTTTTCGTCGCGATGGGACGAAACAAGTGCGGTGCGGTCGAGGGTCGTGTTTGTGGCAATCACGGCGTCAAGACGGGCCTCAAGCGCGACCTCGGCGATTTCGGCAATTTCCGCCTCGGAGAGATCGGGGGCGATCTTGAGGAAGATGGGGATCGGGCGGGCGAGCGCGTCACGGGTCTCCATCACGCCCGCAAGGAGGGCGGAGAGGGCGGCTTTGCCCTGAAGGTCGCGGAGTTTCTCGGTATTGGGCGAGGAGACGTTGACCGTTGCGAAATCGAGATGCGCGCCGCAGGTGGCAAGCACCTTGGCAAAGTCACTGGCGCGGTCTTCGCTATCCTTGTTGGCGCCGAGGTTGAGGCCGATCACGGCCCCCACCGGGCGTTTGGCGAGGCGGGCGGCGATAGCGTCCATGCCGTCATTGTTAAAGCCAAAGCGATTGATGACGCCCCGGTCTTCGGAAAGACGGAAGAGGCGCGGTTTAGGGTTGCCGGGCTGGGGGCGAGGCGTCGCGGCACCGACCTCGACAAAGCCGAAACCGGATTTGGCGAGGCCATCAAGGGCGGTCGCATTCTTGTCGAACCCCGCAGCAAGGCCGATAGGATTGGGCAGATCAAGCCCGGCGAAGCGCGTTTCGAGGCGCGGCGAGGTGATGGTGCCGGGCGCAGGCGCGAGGCCGGTCTGAAGCGCCTTGATGGCGAGGCCATGGCCGGTTTCGGGGTCGATGCGATGCAGGGCAAAGAGCCCGAGTTTTTCAAGGAAGGTCATATGCCAAGCCCCGCTGGGAATTGATGCGTGCCGTTTTCGAGCGGCAGGGGCTGGGCCCAGGCCACGTCTTCGAGTTTCAGCGCGCGGTAGAGATGGGGAAAGAGCGCGCCGCCGCGCGAAGGTTCCCATTTGAGCGCCTCGCCAAGGGCGTCGGCCTCAAGCCCGAGAAGGAAGAGGCTTTCTTCGCCTGCGAAGTGCTTGGCGGCGGTCTCGGCGACCTGTTCAGCGGTGGAGAAATGCACGAAGCCATCGGCAAGGTCGACCGGCGCGCCAAGCGTTTCGCCAGTTTCGCGCAAGGCCGCCCATTCGGGGGCGCGGAAAATCTTGAAAATCAGCATGGGGCTGACATGCACCTGTGCCTGCATGAGGTCAAGCATCGGCTTGACTTTGGGGGCGTTGAAGAAGGATTTTGGGGCGAAAGGACGCGCCATGGATCACCCGCTTATTGATCTCATCAACCAAAAAATCCGCGAGGCGGAGAAGGATGGTGCGTTTGAGAATCTTGAAGGGGCGGGCAAGCCCCTGCCCAAGGAGGACGACCCGGACAACGCCCTTTTGAACCGCCTTGTGAAGGAGGCGGGGGGCGTGCCGGAGTTTGTGTCGCTCTCGCGGGAGTTGGCACGGCTGCGCGAAGAATTGCGCGAGACCGGCGACCGGGCCCGACGTCAGGACATTCTCAAGGAGATGTCGATGATGGAGGCCCGGATCGAGATCGCGCGCAAGGAGTATCGCCGTTAGTCGAGATCAAGCTCGGGCCAGAGTGCCGGGTCGAGCGCCTCGATAAAGGGCTTCAGGGCGTCTTCCATGCGCCGCCAGCCGCCGAGCGACTTGGTATGCACGCCTTCGCGCACCTGAGCCACGGAGGCGGTCCGAACGGCAGCCTCGGACTTTTGCGGCTCAAGCATCGCTTCGCACCACTCCAACCCGCAATAATCGGCCATGGCGCGGCTGGTGGCTTCGAGATCGCTCACCAGATCGTCGTAGCGGATGGTCATGAACTGATCCGGGAATTCCGCCTGCCAGTGGGCCATGTAACGGCGGTAGAGGTTCGCCTCATGCGCCATATGCGCCAGATCATTGGTAAAGCGCATGCCTTCGGCCTTGAAGGTCTTGCGCCACATGGAGAGGGCCACGTCACGCGGATCGCGCTCCAGATGGATGATCCGGGCGCCGGGGATGCCGTGCAGGATCATGCCGAGATGGCGGTAGTTGGCGGGCATCTTGTCGGCAAAGGCGGTATGCCCTGCAATATGCGCGGGCAGGCTTGCGCGGTAGGTCTCTTCGAACCGGGCGGCGTCGAAAGCGGACGCATCCTCAATGAGGAAGGGGCGCGCGGCCTGTGTAATGCCGGTCAGCTCGCCACAGCTGGCCACATCTGGATGGGCGGCAAGTACCATTTCGGTCAGGGTCGTGCCCGAGCGGGGTTGGCCCAGAATGAAAATCGGGCGCGGCGATTTTGCGTCCTCAGGACGTAGGGTAGCGGGGCCTTTCGGGGTCACGTCGAGGATGCGATCGAACGTGCGATCTGCGGTCGTGGGGGACCATTTGAAGAGATAGGCCAGTTCTTCCTTGGCCTTGGCAATGGTCTTGCCAGCGGCGGAGTAGTTTTTCAGGCGGAATTCGATATTGCCCATGGCCATCATCAGGTGACACCATTCCGGCAGGCCATGCGGGGCGGCTTGCAGGGCTTTGCGGATCTGGCTGCGCAGGGCGGGTAGGGCATCTGCGGTTTCGATCTCGGCCAGCTGAATCAGGGCGCCGTGATGGCCGGGGGCGATCTCCAGCGTTTTATGCAGGGCTGCGCGCGCGTCTTCGATGCGGCCAACCGCTGTCAGGGCAGCGGCATGGGTCGCGTGGAATGCGGCGATGGTGCCGTGTGTCTTGAGCGCGTCTTCAACCAGCGCGAGCGCCTCTTCGGGGCGGAAACGCGACAGGTAGAAGTTGGCGATGGCGTCGATCACGGCGGGGTTTTCGGGATCGAGGGCACGGGCCTCGTCAAGGTCGGCTTCGGCTTCGGCCTGATGATCGGTTTCGTCATAGGCGGTGGCGCGTTGCAGGAGGAAGCCGATACGAGCGGTGCCTTCAATATAGGCCAGCGCGCGGGTCGCAACGTCGATCATTCGGCTCCTCTGGCCGGTAAGGTTGGCCGAGAACAACAGAAGTTCGAGCACCTTGATCGGGTTGTCGCGTTCGGCGGCGTATTTCTCGCCGAGCTCGCGGGCCTTGTCGTGTTGATTGACGACGATATAGGCGTGCACGAGGTTGTTCTGATATTCCTTGTGCTCGGGGATCAGTTGCAGCGCTTTGATGAAATAGGGCAGGGCCTCGCGCCCCTTGTCGGAATTCGCCAGCGCCGTGCCGGCGACCGTGGCGAAATGGCTCTCGCGGGGGTATTGCTTGAAGGCGGTTTTGGCGAGTTTGGCGGCGGCATTGAATTGGCCGGCCTGAAGCTGGTGGGCGAGTTTATCGGCAATCTGTTGCGGTGTCATAGCGTATCTTTCAGGTCAGGTCAGGTCAGGTCGGGCCAGAGGGCGGGGTCAAGCCCGTCGAGGAAGGGGCGTAGCGCATCTTCCATGCGCTGCCAGCCACCAAGTGAGCGTTTGTGCACGCCTTCGCGCACCTGCGCCACAGAGGCGGTGCGGACGGCGGCGGTGTTCTTTTCAGGCGCGGCCATGGCGTCATGCCATTCAAGGCCGCAGAAATCGGCCATGCGTCGGGCGCTGCCGTCGAGGTCGGAGACGATGTCTTCGTAATCCAGGGTCAGGATGCGGTCGGGGGCAAGGGCTTGCCAATGGGCCATGTAGCGGCGGTAGGTATTGGCGCTTTTGGCCATAGCGCGTTGGTCGAAGGTAAAGGCCATGCCACCGGAGGGGAAATAGCTGCGCCACATCGACAGAGCCACGTCACGCGGGTCGCGGGCGACGTGGATGATCGGGGCCTTGGGGAAGGCCGCGAGAAGATAGCCGATATAGCGATAGTTGAGCGGCATCTTGTCGACAAAGGCATGGGCCTCGGAGGGCACGGCGGGCATCGCAGCGCGGAATTCGGTCGCGAAGGTGGCAGGGTCGAAATCCGCCCCGCTTTCATTGAGGGCTGCAACACAGCGGCGGGCCATGTCCAACTCGCCACAAGAATGCACATCAGGGTGCGCGGTCAGGATCATCTCGCTCAGCGTAGTGCCCGAGCGGGGCTGTCCGAGGACGAAGATTGGCGTGGGCGCACTGGTATCGCCGCCTGCGGGAAGCGGTGTATCCAGAGGAAAGGCGGCGAGGATGCGGTCGCATTCGGTGGCCTCTGCGGTGCTGTCAAAGGGGCGGGCCTTGGCGTTCCAGTCGTTGAACCGGGCAAGCGCAGCGGCGGCTTTGGTATAGTCGCGGGCCTGAAAATGGATGGTGCCCAGAGCGCGGTTGAGATCGGCCTGAAGCGGGGATTTCGGCGGCAGTTTCTTTTGCGCGGAAGTGATCTGCGCCACGAGTGCGGCATTTTCGGCGGCCGATTGCAGCCCTGCCAGTTCGGCAAAACCTTCGCCATGCAGCGGGTCGATGACCAAAAGTTGGTGATAGGCGTTGATGCTCTCAGGGATGCGGCCTTCCTCGGCCAAGAGGATCGCCTTGCGGTGCAGGGCGTTGATATGGTCGGGATTGAGCGCGAGGGCCTTGTCCACGGCCTCCATCGCGGCCTCGGTGGCACCGGTGCGGGCCAGCGGCAGGCCGATATTGGCGAGCGGATCGGGGTCGCGCGGGTTGAGTTCATGGGCGCGGCGAAAATCGGCGATGGCGGCGTCTTCGTCATTTTCGGCCACATAGGCGATGCCGCGCAGATTGTAGGCCTGTGCGTTTTGCGGCGCGATCTCAATGACGCGGCTAAGCGCGGCAATCGCGCCTTTGGCATCACCGCTTTGATAGAGCGAGGAGCCCTTGAAAAACAAAAGCAGGCCGGGATCGGCGCGCTTGGGCAGGAGTTTTTCAATCAGTTCCTGTGCTTTGGCATGTTGGCCGGTCTGGATCAGGGCCTGGATCAGGTTGTTTTGAATGTCGGCATCGCCGGGGCGTAGTTTCAGTGCCTTGGCAAACATGGCGATGGCCCCGCGCCCGTCGCCGCCCTGTGCCATGGCGGACCCGGCGAGATTGGCGAAATTACCTTCGCGCGGGAAGGCTTTCATCGCGCCCTTCGCAGCCTTGGCAGCGGCGTTGAACTGGCCGCTGTTCATCAGGCTCATGATCTTTTGGGCGTGCTGCTGGACGGTGCCTGCCATGTCTCGGTCGCTTCCTTGTGCGAAGGGTCATTTTCCGCATGAGCCGCGCGCGGCCCGGTGCTAGGGTTTAAACATGTGTGGAAGATTTGCAATCACCTTACCCAATGATGCCATGGCGCGCCTGTTCGGGGCGGCGCCGGCCAATGATCTTCCTGATGTGCCAAATTATAATGTTTGCCCGACAACTCGTATTCACGCGGTGCGCGCGGGCGAGGGCGGGCGACAGCTTGTCGCGATGCGCTGGGGCTTTGTGCCGTCTTGGTACAAGGCGGTGGATGAGGGCCCGCTTCTTATCAATGCCCGCGCCGAGACGATTGCCACGAAACCGGCCTTTCGCGAGGCTTGTCGGGCGCGGCGTTGCCTAATTCCGGTGACCGGGTTTTATGAATGGACCAAGGATAGCGAGGGGGTGCGCTGGCCGTGGTATATCCATGGTGAAGGGCCTCTTGCGCTCGCAGGGGTTTGGCAGGGATGGGACGGGCCGGAGGGGCGGCTTGAGAGTTGCGCCATCGTCACCACGGGCGCCAATCAAGAGATGGCGCGCATTCATCACCGGATGCCGGTCGTCGTTGGGCATGAAGACTGGCCGCTGTGGCTTGGTGAGGCGGGGCATGGGGCGGCGACGCTGATGACGGCGCCGGAAGAAGACCTCCTCAGCTTTCATCAGGTGGACAGGGCGGTCAATTCCAACCGGGCGCAGGGGCCAGAGTTGATTGAGCCGCTTGAGGGGTGATTATCAAATAATCCCAACGGATGTTTCAGGAGCATAGGGCGCGGAACAGATTGGACCGGCGCGGCATCGCAGGCCATGATGGGGTAAGCCGACGGAGAGAGCCGAGATGACAAACTACTACGCGCCCAAGGGCGGATTGCCGCCCCAGACCCAGCTCCTGACGGATCGCGCCATGTTTACCGAGGCCTACGCCGTGATCCCCCGCGGCACGATGAGCGATATCGTGACGTCCAATCTGCCGTTCTGGGACGGGGCGCGGTTCTGGGTTCTGGCGCGCCCCCTGTCGGGCTTTGCCGAGACGTTTTCCCACTACATCGCCGAGGTGCAGCCTGGCGGCGGTAGTACGCGACCGGAAACGGATAGCCGCGCGCAAGCGGTATTATTCGTGGTGGAGGGGGGCGTGGCTCTCACCATCGACGGTGTGCGCCACGAGATGGCGACGGGCGGTTATGCCTATATCCCGGCGGGTAGCGATTGGGCGTTGGCCAATGAAGGGGATGCCCCGGCGCGGTTCCATTGGATACGCAAGGCGTATGAAGCGGTTGAGGGTATTGATGCGCCTGAGGCCTTTGTCACCAACGAACAGGATATTGCGCCCAGCCCGATGCCCGATACGGAAGGCAAATGGGCCACGACACGGTTTGTCGAGGGCGACGACCTGCGCCATGACATGCATGTAAACGTCGTCACCTTTGAGCCGGGCGCGGTCATTCCCTTTGCCGAGACCCATGTCATGGAACATGGGCTTTACGTGCTTGAGGGGAAGGCGGTTTACCGGCTCAATCAGGATTGGGTCGAGGTTGAGGCAGGCGATTACATGTGGCTGCGCGCCTTTTGCCCGCAGGCCTGTTATGCGGGTGGGCCGGGCAAGTTCCGCTATCTCCTTTACAAGGATGTGAACCGGCACATGAAACTCTGAACGGGGTTCGTGATGTCGCGCATCACGAAAATGCGCTTGTCCTTTCCGGGCAATCCTTGTGAAAACAGGCGCAAGCACGGGAGGCGCGCATGGGCGAGCAACGGGTCAAAGTATTCCTAAACGGGTTCGGGCGGATCGGCCGGACCTTGCTGCGCATTCTGGGGCAGGGGGGCTATGGCGATATCGAGATTGTCGGGATCAACGATATCGAGCCTTTGGAAACCTGCGCGTATCTCTTTGAATATGATAGCGTTTATGGCCCTTATCGCGGCAGTGTCGAAACAGCACCGGGACAGTTGATCCTTGATGGCACCGCGATCCCGTTTCACGGGGTGCGCGACCTTTCGGTTCTGGACCTGAGCGCGGTTGATGTGGTGATGGAATGCACCGGCATGGCCGGGTCGCGTGCCGTGGCCGAGCGGGGCCTGGCCGCAGGGGCGGGGTCGGTGCTGATTTCGGGGCCGTCGGATGAGGCGGATGTGACGCTTGTCATGGGGGCGAATGAAGAGCGCCTTGGGGATCATCGGATTGTCTCTAACGCGTCCTGCACGACCAACGCGCTGGCACCCTTGTTGAAGATTTTAGACGCCTCCTATGGCCTCATCAGCGGTCATATGACCACGGTGCATTGCTATACCGGGAGCCAGCCGACGGTGGACAAGCCGCGCGGCGGTGGGTTGGCGCGCAGCCGCGCGGCGGCGCTTTCCATGGTGCCAACCACCACCAGCGCCGGGCGATTGATTGATAGTGTCTTGCCCGATCTTGCCGGGCGAGTTCTGGCGCGGGCGATCCGGGTGCCGACGGCGTCGGTATCGGCGATCGATCTTACGATTCAGACTGAGGCGGAGACGAGTGTTGAGGGCGTCAATGCTCTGCTCAAGGCCGAGGCCGAGCGTGCGGGTATTCTGGGCTGGACCGAAAAGCCGCTTGTGTCGACCGACCTCAGGGCGCGACCCGAATCCCTTATCCTGTCGGGACGTGAAACCTCGGTCTCTGTGGGTGGGTTACTGCGGGTCTTTGGTTGGTATGACAATGAATGGGGCTTTTCCTGCCGGATGCTCGACATGGCGCGCCTGATGGCGGCGCGCAGTTAAAGCGGCCAGAACACGAGGATCGCGGGGATAGAAACCGCAACCACGAGGGCCTCAAGCGGCAATCCCATGCGCCAGTAATCGCCAAAGCGATAGCCACCCGGACCAAGGATCAGCGTGTTGTTCTTGTGTCCGATCGGGGTCAGGTAGGCCGACGACGCGGCGACGGCGACGGCCATCAGGAACGGGTCGGGCGATACGCCAAGCGAGTGCGCCATCTGGATACCAACAGGGGCGGCGACGATGGTTGTCGCGGTATTGTTGAGCACATCCGAGAGGGTCATCGTCACCAGCATAAGCACCGTCAGCACCGCCCAAGAGGGCATGCCTTGGGTCAGGGATATGAGGGAGCCCGCAATCAGTTCGGTTCCGCCCGCGTCTTCGAGGGCCGCACCAAGGGGGATCATTGAGCCAAGCAAAACCACCACGGGCCATTCGATATGGTCATAGATTTCCGAGATCGGCAGGATGCCCGAAAGCACATAGGCAATCACCACGATGCCAAGCGCGATGGGCAGGTAGAGCAGGCCGACAGAAGCGGCGAGAACAGCAGCAGCAAAGAGGCCGATGGCGAGCCAGACCTTGCTATTGTTGGTCACCGCATAGCCGCGATTGGCCAGCGGCAGACAGCCAAGCCAGTCAGTGATATCGGCGCTGCGCGATTTCGGGGCAAGCAGGAGGAGAATGTCGCCGGGACGCACGATGGTCTTGCGGATCTGGCTGGTGATGCGTTGGCCCTGACGCGAAATGCCGAGGAGCACCGCCCCCTGTCGCCAAGCGAGGCCAAGGGATTGGGCCGTCTTGCCGTTGATGCGCGAGGTTTCCGGCACCACCAGTTCAACCATGTCGAGCCCTTCACCGGCGGCTTTGAGGTGTTCCTCACGTTTGGTATCGGCAAAGTCGAGGTTCAGGGCGGAGCGGAATTCATCAAGGGCGTCCGGCGCGGCCTCGATGATGAGCGTATCACCCGCTGCGAGAGCCGTATTGCGCGCGGCACCGTAACGGCGTTTGCCGTCACGGATGAGGCCGATCAGGGCGACATCGGCTTCTTCGGCGGCATCCTGCAATTCTCCGAGGCGTTTGCCGATCTGTTTGCTACCCTCGGGCACGGTCAGTTCTGCAAGATATTGATCCACATCGGAAATCGTCTTGCCCGCATCCTCTCGTGCCGGGATAAGCCGCCAGCCGATCAGGGCGACAAAGGCCAGCCCGGCAATGGCCGTGATCCCGCCCACGGGGGCAAAATCGAACATCTTGTAAGGCGCGCCGAGGGCCTCCTCGCGGATCGAGGCGATGATGATATTGGGCGGCGTGCCGATCAGCGTTGCCATGCCGCCAAGGATCGTCGCGAAGGACAGCGGCATAAGCGAGAGCGCCGGGCTGCGTCCGGCCTTACGGGCGGTCTGAATGTCGACCGGCATCAAGAGAGCAAGGGCGGCGACGTTGTTCATAAAGGCCGACAAAAGCGCGCCAATGCCGCCCATGAGGGCGATATGGCCGCCAAGAGACCGGGCGCTGTCGACCAGCGTGCGGGTGATGAGAAATACCGCGCCCGAGCGCATGAGACCCGCCGAAACCACAAGGACAAGCGCCACGACGATGGTGGCCGGGTGGCCAAACCCGGCAAAGGCGGAATCGACCTTTACCACCCCTGTCACCACGCCAACCATCAGCGCCGAAAACGCCACAAGATCATAACGAAACCGCCCCCAGAGAAGCAGGGCAAAGACGCCGCCGAAGAGGGAAAACAGGATGATCTGGTCTTGGGTCATGTGAGGCCTTTCACGCGTTGCCCTACCCAAACGCAGGCGGGCCGGGATGGCAAGCGCCGCTTGGGGGGAAAAGCCCGCGCGTGCGCTCAGCTTGCAGGTCGGGCTGCGGTTGGGCTATAGGGGGCCAAACTCAGAAACAGACGCAACAGAGATGGGGCACGCGTAGACATGGCCGGCCATAGTAAATGGGCAAATATCCAGCACCGCAAAGGACGTCAGGACGCCGCGCGGTCGAAACTTTTCTCTAAACTTTCCAAGGAGATCACCGTCGCCGCCAAGATGGGCGATCCCGATCCCGAGAAGAACCCGCGCCTGCGCCTTGCGGTCAAGGAAGCCAAGACGCAATCCGTGCCCAAGGACGTGATCGAACGCGCAATCAAAAAGTCGACGGCGGGCGATGGCGATGATTACGAAGAAATCCGCTATGAGGGTTATGGCCCCAATGGCGTCGCTGTCATCGTCGAGGCGATGACCGATAACCGCAATCGCACCGCTTCGACCGTGCGCTCGACCTTCTCCAAGAATGGCGGCAACCTTGGCGAGACCGGTTCGGTTGGGTTCATGTTCGAACGCAAGGGCGAGGTCACCTATCCGGCGTCGGTTGGTGATGCTGATACGGTCATGATGGCGGCGATCGAGGCCGGGGCCGAGGACGTGGAATCGAGCGAGGATGGTCATATCATCTGGTGTGCCGATACCGATCTTAACGAGGTATCCAATGCGCTTGAGGCCGAGCTTGGCGAATCCGACTCGACCAAGCTGGTCTGGAAGCCGACCACGACGACCGAGATGGACCTTGAGGGCATGCAGAAGCTGATGAAGCTCATTGACGCGCTTGAGGATGACGACGACGTGCAGCGCGTCACGACCAACTTTGAGGCCTCTGACGAGGTCATGGAACAGCTCTGAAGCCAGCCTTCACAGTTCTGAAATTCTGAAACCGGTGCCCTGAGTGGTGCCGGTTTTTGCTATCCCGGAGCCTACGCTCATAATCGCGTCACGCGTCGCGGCCAAATGGTAAGAGAGTTGTTCGCGCGGCTTGGCGGATGGCACGGGTCATGTCTTGGAGAGGCTTCGCCAGAAGGCGGCTGATCTGCCAATAAAGCGGAACGTCCAGCTCTGCCCGTGGCAGGAGTGGCACAAGACGCTCTGCGTCGAGATCGTCGCGTATCTGTTGTTCGGGTGCCATGCCCCAAGCGATGCCGAGACGGCAGGCCTCGGCAAAGGCTTCGGATGATGGCAGTCGATGAAATGGTGGTAGGCGATCAAGGCCTGCGTTACGGGTGAGCCATGTATCCTGAAGGGCGTCCTTTTCGTTGAAACGTAGCATCGGGGCTCGGGCGAGGGCTTCGGGGGTGACGCCATGCGGGAAATGCCGGGCCATGAACGCGGGGCTCGCGGTGGCGACATAGCGCAGAATGCCGAGTGGATGACAGTCACATCCCGGTGCGGCGCGCGCTTCGGCTGTGACAGCCGCCGTAACTTCCCCTTTGCGCAGCCAATCGGCGGAAAAATCCTGATCGTCGACGACAATATCGAAAAACACTCCCGGTATCGAGGCCAGTGCGGCGGGAAACCATGTGGCGAGACTATCCGCATTTACGGCAAGACGCAGACGCGCCGCAGACGATTTGGATTCGGTTCCGAGCGCGCTTATCAGGTCGGCTTCCAGTAGCCCGACGTGATCGAAATGCGCTGCCAGTCGCCGTCCTGCATCCGTGCCAAGACAGGGATGTTCGCGCAGCACAAGACGGGCCCCAACCTGTTCCTCCAGAGCCTTAAGACGCTGCGAAACGGCGGATTGGGTAATGCCAAGATCGGCGGCTGCGGCATCAAAGCTTCCGGTGCGCAGGATCGCGGCGAGGGTTTGGAGGCGAATATAGTCAAAGGTCATAAGTGTAGCTTATGTGGAGGCATTTATTTTAATTTGTGTAATTTCTCGCCTCTCTTTAGGCAAGCGACGATATTGAAGGAACCTATCCCATGTTTGACGCTGCCATTGCCGGATTTGCCCTCGGGTTTTCGCTTATTCTTGCCATCGGGGCGCAGAATGCTTTCGTACTACGGCAGGGCCTCAGGGGCGAACATGTGCTGCCGGTGGTGCTCACCTGTGCGCTCTCGGATGCAGTCCTGATCGCGGCGGGGGTGGCGGGGTTCGGCGTGCTTGTCGAGCGCTTTCCGGCGGCGGTCGAGATTGCGCGTTGGGGTGGGGCGGCCTTCCTCGTGGTCTATGGCGCGCTGAGCTTTCGCGCGGCGCTGCGTGGCGGTGCGGCTTTGGAGGCCGAGGGGCGCGAGGCGGTGCCGCTTGGAGCGGCGCTTGTGACCTGTCTCACACTGACCTGGGCCAATCCGCATGTTTATCTGGATACAGTGGTCCTGCTCGGCGGAATCTCGGCGCAGTATGATCCCGCCTGGGCTTTCGGTTTGGGCGCGATGCTGTCGAGTTTCGTGTTTTTCTTCTCGCTTGGCTTCGGCGCGCGGCTTTTGCGCCCGCTCTTTATCAACCCACGTGCCTGGCAGGTGCTTGATGTGTTGGTCGGCCTGACCATGTGGGCGATTGCCGCAAAACTCGTGCTCGACTGAGCTGGTGCGCAGGAGATTTCATGCCTCCGGCGGGAGTATTTGTCCCAGAGAAGAAGAGGCACGCCGGTTCCTGTTTCTTTTTGGGGGACATACCTCGGGGGGGGGCCATTGTTGCGTCATTGGTTCGAGCAACAATGGTGACGGGGCAGCGCCCTTATTCCCCGCGCGGGAAGCGTTGGTTTTCTTCGAGCACGTTGAGATCCATGTGATTGCGCATGTAACGATCCGAGGCCTTCTGGAGCGGCTGGTAATCCCAAGGGTAATAGGCGCCGTTGCGCAGGGCCTCATAGACGACCCAGCGGCGGGCCTGACTCTCGCGGATATCGGCGTCGAAGCGATCAAGATCCCAGCGGGCCTCGGCCTTGGCGCGCAGGCTGGTGAGGGTGCCTTGATGTTCGGGCACCTCGGCGAGGTTGGTCAACTCATGCGGATCGGCCTCAAGGTCAAAAAGCTGTTCGGGGTCGAGGGTGCAGCGGGTGTATTTCCATTTGCCATAGCGTAGGGCGACCATCGGCGCATAGGAGGCCTCGGCGGCGTATTCCATGGCGACGGGGCTGGTGCGGGTCTGGCCCTGGCCGAGCGGCATCAGGCTCTCGCCGGTGGTCCATGGCATGACCTCTTCCATGCTGACGCCCGCGAGGTCACAGAGGGTCGGGCAGATGTCGATATTGCTCACCGGGGTTGTGATGAGTCCGGGTGCCATATCGGGCGATGAGATCATGATGGGCACGCGAGAAGACCCCTCATAGAAGGACATTTTGAACCACAACCCACGCTCGCCAAGCATATCGCCGTGATCCGAGACGAAGAGGATGATCGTGTCCTTGTCCTGACGCGTGGTTTCAAGCGCGGTCAGAATCTCGCCGATTTTGTCGTCGAGGTAGGAGATATTGGCGAAATAGGCGCGGCGCGAACGGCGGATGTCGTCTTCGGTGATGTTGAAGCTACGCCAGTCATTGGCGTCGAAGATGCGCTTGGAATGGGCGTCCTGTTCCTCGTAGGGAATTGTGGGGACTTCGGGCAGGAGATGATCGCAATCCTCATAGAGGTCCCAGTATTTGCGCCGCGCGACATAGGGGTCATGCGGGTGGGTGAAGGAAACCGTGAGACACCAAGGGCGCTCATCCCCGCCACGGGCGAGGTCATAGACCTTGCGGGTGGCGTGATAGGCGACCTCGTCATCATATTCGAGTTGGTTGGTGATCTCGGCGACGCCTGCGCCGGTTACGGACCCCATGTTGTGATACCACCAGTCGATACGCTCGCCGGGTTTGCGATAATCCGGGGTCCAGCCGAAATCGGGCGGGTAGACATCGGTGGTCAGGCGCTCTTCGAACCCGTGCAATTGATCCGCGCCGACGAAGTGCATCTTGCCCGAGAGGCAGGTCTGGTAACCTGCGCGGCGCAGGTGGTGGGCGTAGGTCGGGATTGACGAGGCAAACTCGGCGGCGTTGTCATAGACGCGGGTGGCCGAGGGGAGCTGGCCCGACATAAAGCTCGCCCGGCCCGGCGCGCAGAGCGGCGAGGCGGTATAGGCATTGGCAAAGCGGGTCGAGCGCGCGGCGAGCGCCTTGAGGTTGGGCGCATGGAGCCAGTCGGCGGGGCCGTCGGGAAACAGGGTTCCGTTTAGCTGATCCACCATGAAGATGAGGATATTGGGGCGGCTCATGGGCTTCTCCGGCGCGTGAGGGATATGCGCGCCACGCTAGGCGCGCCGTGCCGGAGCCGTCAATCGCCAAATCGCCTAGACTTTGGTGGCGTTGACCGTGGGCGTCACGGCGCGGCGTTTAAGGACCGCCTCGCGCCATGTGATGAAAGTGATGGCCGAGATGATGAGGACTCCGCCAAGAAGCACCCAGATATCCACCCCCTCGCCAAAGACCAGCCAGCCCAGAAGCACGGCCCAGACCAATTGCAGGAAGGTAACAGGTTGCGTGACGGTGACCGGTGCGGCGGCAAAGGCGAGGGTCATGGTGTAATGCCCCGCCGTGGCGAAGGTCGCGACACCCATGAGGATCAGAAGTTCCGTCAGTGTTGGCGTGACCCAGACCGAGGCCGCGAGCGGCGCAAGGCCGATGGTGACAGTGACCGAGAGCATACCGACGACCACCGCCGGGCTGACTTCGTCGCTCATGATCTTGGCGATGAGGTAACCGATAGAGAACACCAGCGCGGTGGCGAGCATGGCGAGGTGGCCGCTGCTCAGTTCGCGAAATCCGGGGCGCAGAATGATGAGCGCGCCGATGAGAGCGGCCACAATGGCCAGTACCCGGCGCAGGGCCAGTGTCTCGCCGAGAAACAGGGCGGCGGCGATGGTGACAAAGACCGGCGAGAGGTAGTTCATCGCCGTGACCTCGGCGATGGGGATTTGCGTCATGGCGTAAAACCACATGGTGACGCCGATCGTATGGGCAAGGCCGCGCAGGCCAAACAGGCCAAGCTGGCGTTTGCTTAGGCGTGCGCGCAACATGGGGCGGATCATCGGCAGGAGGAACACGAGCCCAAGCGCATAGCGCAGGAATGCCGCTTCGGCCGCCGGAACACGGGGGCCGAGGGTTTTGACCAGAGCTGTGACCATGACGAAACAGGCACCGGTCACCAGCATCCAGAAGACGCCCGCCAAGGGGCGCGTGTTCACACTCTCGCTCATGAGGGCATTAACACCCGGCACAAGGGGGATGTCGAGGCGGTTCACATGTGAAACACGCGGCGTCGCGATTTTTGTTTCAGGCCGGGGGGCGGGCGAGCAAAAGCCGGGCGACGGCGCGGGCTTCGGCACGGGCCGTGGCGGCGTTGGGGGGCGTTGAGGATTGGGCCGCCTCCAACCAGACACCGTCCATATAGCTTTGCAGCACATGGCGCACCGTGGCGCGGTGCTCGGGCGCGACGAAGGGTGCCAGCTCATGGTCAAGATGCGAGGCAACCCGCGCGCGGTTGATCCGGTGCAGGCGGGCCAGTCCCGGCGCGTGTGGCGCGTTGGCCCAGAACTGGGTCCAGAGGGCGCATTGGGCCGGGGTAAAAAGGCGGTCGGCAAAATTGGCCTCGACCACGGCGAGGAGACGCTCTTCAGGGGTGAGCGCGGCGCGGTAGCGGGCAAGGAGCGCCGCACGCAACAGGCGCAGAAGATGGCGCATGGTGTCTTCCATGAGCCGGTCCTTGGAGCCGAAATAATAGGTGATCGAGGGCGCGGTGCTTCCGGCCTCATGGGCGATGTCGGCCATGGTCACGGCGGCAAAGCCCTTGGCCTGCACGGCGCGGATCGTGCCTTCGATCAGTTCTTCATGGCGAATATCGCGAATTTTACGTCGTCCCATGGGTGCAGTGTGACCCGGTGCGCAGGGCGCGGCAAGTCGGTTTGTTTCAGTAATTAAAAAATTGTATACTCATACAAGAAATACGATTCTGGAACCGGAGAGCGGGATGCAGGCGGACTATGTAATTGTCGGAGCGGGGAGCGCGGGCTGCGCACTGGCGTATCGCCTCGCGGAGGCGGGCAAGCGCGTGATCGTCATTGAACATGGCGGGACCGATGCCGGGCCTTTTATCCAGATGCCTGCCGCGCTGAGCTATCCGATGAATATGCGCCGCTATGACTGGGGCTATGAGACCCAGCCCGAGCCGCATCTTGGCGGTCGGCGGCTTGTTGCGCCGCGTGGCAAGGTCATTGGCGGGTCAAGCTCAATCAACGGCATGGTCTATGTGCGCGGCAACGCCTGTGATTATGAGGCATGGGAAGAGGCCGGGGCCAAAGGATGGGGGTACAAAGATGTGCTGCCCTATTTCAAACGCATGGAGCAGTGGCACGATGGCGGGCATGGCGGCGATCCGGCATGGCGCGGCAGCGATGGGCCGTTGCATGTGACGCGCGGGCCGCGGGACAACCCGCTTCATGCGGCTTTTGTAAAGGCCGGGGCGGAGGCGGGTTATCCGGTCACAGAGGATTACAACGGGTATCAGCAGGAAGGCTTTGGCCCGATGGAAATGACAGTGTGGAAGGGGCGGCGCTGGTCGGCGGCGAATGCCTATCTGCGTCCGGCGCTACGGCGCGAGAATTGCCGCCTTGTGAATGGGTTTGTCCGGCGCGTGGTGATTGAGGACGGGCGCGCCGTCGGGGTCGAAGTGGCCCGTAAGGGACGGATTGAGGCGGTCCGGGCGGAGGCGGAGGTTATCCTTGCCGCGTCGTCCTTCAATTCGCCTAAGCTTTTGATGCTGTCAGGGATCGGGCCTGCGGCGCATTTGGCGGAACATGGGATTGACGTTGTGGCGGATCGTCCCGGCGTGGGGCAGAACCTTCAGGACCATCTTGAGATTTACATGCAGATGGCGAGCGCGCAGCCCGTGACGCTCTACAAACATTGGAACCTGATCTCGAAGGGTCTCATCGGGGCGCAGTGGTTATTGTCCAAGACAGGGCTTGGCGCGTCAAACCAGTTTGAAAGCGCGGCGTTTATCCGCTCACGCGCGGGGGTGAAATACCCGGATATTCAGTTCCATTTCCTACCTATCGCGGTGCGTTATGACGGCAAAGCGGCGGCGGAGGGGCACGGGTTTCAGGCGCATGTGGGGCCGATGCGGTCAGCCTCGCGCGGGACGGTGACATTGGCCAGCGCCGATCCCGATGCGGCGCCCAATATCCTTTTCAATTATATGAGCAAAGAAGAGGATTGGGCCGATTTCCGCGCCTGTGTGCGCCTCACGCGGGAGATATTCGCGCAGGATGCGTTCAAGCCCTTCGTGAAACACGAGATTCAGCCCGGCGCAGAGGCGCAGAGCGATGAAGAGATTGATGCCTTCCTGCGCGAACATGTGGAAAGCGCCTATCATCCTTGCGGCACTTGCCGGATGGGGGCGGCGGATGATCCGGGTGCGGTTGTCGATCCTGATTGTCGGGTGATCGGGGTCGAAGGATTGCGCGTCGCGGATAGTTCGATCTTTCCACGTGTCCCGAATGGCAACCTGAACGGACCGTCGATCATGACAGGAGAGAAAGCTGCCGATCATATCCTTGGCCGGGGTCTTTTGCCGCGCGAAGAGGGCCAAGCGTGGGTGCATCCGGCTTGGGAAACGACGCAACGCTAAAAAATGAGGCCTTGCGCCCTTTTTTGATCCCTGTCAAAGCCGGTCGGGAATTTAGGCCGTTACAGTCGGTCGAACATTAAGAAAAGGAACGCCAAACATGTCCCACGTCCCGCACGATCTTGCCTCGGAATTTCCGGAATTTGCCGAGAAGATGAGCGAGCTGAAAGTCAGCGATAAGCACTTCGCCAAGCTTTTCAACGATTACAACGACCTCAACGATAAGGTGCATCTTGCGGAGACCAACGTTCAGCCGCGTGAAGAGCTGGCCGAAGTGGATTTGCGCAAGCGCCGCGCCGCGTTGAAGGACGAGGTCTACGCCTATCTCAAGGCGAACTGATCTATAAAGCGCCAGAGGCGCGGTAGGGTGTCGGTCCGCCAGAGATCGGTATGACTCGCGCCTTTGACGCGATAGAAGGTTTTATTCCGGGATGGGGCGGCAGAGGTGATCTGCCGCCCCATTTCCATTGGGATGAGGGCATCGTCGCTTCCGTGGATGACGAGGAGCGGTGAGGTCAGGCGCGCGGCGCGCTCAAGGCTTGGCCATGTGCTGTCGAGGCATTCGGCAAGGGCGTGGGTGCCGGGATAGTGGTGCTCGGCCAGATCGGGGATCGAGGTGAAGGGCGCCTCAAAGATCACAGCGGCAGGCGGGCCATAGCCCTTTTCAACATGCGTCGCGGGCGATGCGATGAGCGAAAGCGCCGCAGCGGCGCCAAGGCTTTCGCCGTAGAGGACGACCTTATCGGATTTGAGCGCAGGCATCTGGGCAAAGAGCGCATGATAGGCGGTTTCTGCGTCCCATATGAGAGCGGCCTCATCGGGTGTGCCACTGCTTCCAGAAGAGCCGCGATAGGCGGGCGCGAAGAGGCCATAGCCCCGGTCAAGGAAGCGACGGAACCGGCCCGTTCGGGCAGCGAGATTTCCGGCATTGCCGTGGAAATAGAAGATCACCGGTTTGCCGGGTTTGGGTGGGGCAATCCATGCGACAAGGCTTTCGCCGTCATTGTCAAAGCGGATAGCCGTGACGCCGGGCAGGCCCGCTTCGGCGGGGGCAGTTTCGGTGCTATCGAACGGGTAGAGCACCCAGCGTTCGGCCATATTGCCAAGAGCGACCGTGGCCAGCACTAGGATCAGGAGGATCGCCCCGAGACGCAGGAGAAAGCGCATCTTAGCCAACCTCGTACGGCAGCACGCCGCGTTCGTTTTCGTTGATGCTCAAACGGCGTTCGAGCGGGGGAACAGAGCGTTGGTGGCAATGGGTGCGTTCACAGATACGACAGGAAATGCCAATGGGTTCAAAGGCCTCTGGCGTCGAAATGTCCATGTGATCGGCATAAACCAGCGCCTCGGCATGGCGCACCTCGCAGCCAAGGGAGATCGCGTAGCGCCGCACCGGTGCACCGAAATGGCCGCCCGGTTTGGACACATCGCGCGCCAGAGAAATATAGCGCACCCCGTCCGGCGTTTCGGCCAGTTGGCGTAGGAAGCGGCCCGGCGTCTCAAAGGCACGGTGCACGTTCCAGAGCGGACAGGCCCCGCCGAACCGGGCAAATTGCAGGCGGGTTGCGGAGTGGCGCTTGGTGATTGTGCCCGCCTGATCGACGCGGACAAAGAAGAAGGGGATGCCCTTGGCGCCGGGGCGTTGCAGGGTCGAGAGGCGATGGGCGACCTGTTCGATGGAGGCGCCAAAGCGGTTGGCAAGGATTTCAAGGTCGTGGCGCGTCTCGCGGGCAGCTTCAAGAAAGCGGGTATAGGGCATCATCGCGGCCCCGGCGAAATAGTTGGCGAGGCCGATCTTGGCGATGGCGCGGGCGGCGTCGGATTGGAAGCGGGCAAGGTCGAGCGTTGCCTCAAGGAGTTTATCCGACTGTAGCAGTGCCAGTTGCAGGAGCATCTGGAAGGTCTGGGTCTCAAACGCGGCGCGGGCCGAGATATAGAGCCGCCGTGTGTTTGGGTCGTAATGGCGCAACCGGTCGGCATCCGTCAGTTCAAGCACCACACGGAGGTCAGAGAGCGTGCGGATGGTTGCGGCGCGGATGCCATCGGCGGCGAGGGCGCGATTGGCAAAGTTCTCGGCGGCGTGGTCCACGGCGTCGATATAGTTGTCGCAGTAATGAAAAAAGTCGCGCACTTCGTCCCAAGGGGAGGGCTGCATCCGCACATCTTCGCGCCCAAGCGCCTCGTCGAGAGAGGCAAGGCGTTCATGGGTCTGGCGATACGCGCGGTGCAGTTCGAGGAAAGCACGGGCAAAGGCCGGTGCGTTGGAGGCGGTGAGGCGCAAATCGGCGAGCGGTGCGGTCGCTTCGCCAAGGACCGGGTCGGCCATGGCCTCGCGCATGTCCGAGACAAGCCGTTCGCTATCGCCGGTCGAAAGCTCAGTGACGTCAAAGCCGAA
This sequence comes from Paracoccaceae bacterium, assembly GCA_018223085.1. GTDB lineage: Bacteria > Pseudomonadota > Alphaproteobacteria > Rhodobacterales > Rhodobacteraceae > Shimia. The sequence continues at coordinate 9,151 of JAAEZB010000035.1, read as the reverse complement.
TTCCTGCGCCAGCGCGAGGACAACCGTGGTTGAAACCGGGCGGTTGTTGTTCTCCATCTGGTTCAGGTAGGGCAGGGAGACGCCGAGCTTGGCGGCGAATTCCTTTTGCGTCAGTTCAAGGCGCGAGCGAATTTCGCGCAGCTTGGCACCGGCATAGAGTTTTTGAGTGGCCATGGGGTATCCGGGGTTGCTTTGCTCTTGCAAATATAGCTTTGCAAAGTCCTGGCGTCAGCCCCGAAAACGGCTCAGAGGTGTAGGCGCCGCGAACGGCGGATCACGAGGTGAATGGCGATGATCGCGCCGCTTGCCGTGACGAGCATGAGACCCAGAAGCGGATAGGCACCGGTTTCGGGCGACAGGAGCGTCCCTGCGAGGGCCGAGAGCCCCGCGCCGCCGCCGAGCATGATAGCGCCCGAAAGTCCCGAGGCCGTGCCTGCGAGGTGTGGTCGCACCGAGAGCGCACCGGAGGTTGCGTTGGGGATCGACATGCCATTGCCAAGGCCCACGAAGGTCATCAGGCCAAAGAATGTTTCGGGCGAGCCAAACCCGGCGAAGAACAGGGAGAGCGATAGGGCGATGCCGATGAAATTGATGTAACAGCCCCATTTCACCATGGTATCGACGCCGATCCGGGCCGAGTAGCGCCCGGAGAGGAAGTTGCCGAAGAAGTAGCCAAGCGCAGGTGCGCCAAAATAGAGCCCCATGACCGAGGGGCTCATACCGAAGAGCTCGGTTGCCACGAAAGGCGCGCCGCCGAGATAGGCAAAGAACGCCCCCGACGACAGGCCCGACGAGAGCGCATAGCCCCAGAAGCGCGGGCTCTTGAGGAGTTCGGGGTATTCGCGGAACTGGCGGGCGAGGGAGAGGCCGCTTTTGCGCCCGGTCTCGCCAAGGTCACGCCATGTCAGGGTCAGGACAATCGCCCCGGCGGCGAAAAGCAGCCAGAAATTGGCGCGCCAGTCAAAGAGCCCTTCAAGCGCGCCGCCGATCACCGGGCCGAACATCGGCACCACGGCCATGCCCATGGTGACATAGCCGATCATCGCGGCCGCCTCGTCTTGCGGATAGATGTCGCGCACCACGGCGCGGCCAAGCACCATCGCCGAGGCAATCACCGCCTGCGCCATGCGAAAGGCGAGGAAGGTCTCGACATTCGGCGCATAGATGCAGCCAATCGTGGCCAGCAGGAACAGCGACAATCCCCAAAGCAGCACCGGGCGGCGCCCGAACTTGTCCGAGATCGGCCCGACAAGGATTTGCAGAAAGGCATTGACCGCGAGATAGAGCGCCACCGAGAGCTGCATCACGTGATAATCCGTGCCGAACCAGAGTGTCATCGCGGGCAGCGAGGGCAGGAAAATATTCATGCTCAGCGCCGAAATCCCCGTCAGGAGGATCAGCGTGGCGATATGCGGTGGTGTGGCGCGGTCGAGGAATCGCGTCGCGGGGCGATTTGTCATGCTCATGGGCTACGGCAAAAGGTTGAGTTGTGCAACCTTTTCGGGCGGGTTTCCTCGCTGTCCGTGGGGGTAGGGGGATTTTTTGGGCTGTTTGATGTGGCTGAGGGTTAGCAAATTTGCAATTTTCACACTTCCTGTTTTCTTGAATTTGCAAATTTGCCGGATTCTACTTTGAGACCGGGCCGCAAAGCCTTAGGGTCCCCCCAAATTCAAGGGGATCCATGATGAAAGATATTCTTCAGCAGTTGGAAGAACGCCGCGAAACGGCCCGTCTCGGCGGTGGTCAGAAACGTATCGACAGCCAGCATGGCCGGGGCAAACTCACAGCGCGCGAGCGTGTCGAGCTGCTTTTGGACGAAGACTCCTTCGAGGAGTATGACATGTTCAAGACCCACCGCTGCACCGATTTTGACATGCAGAACAATAAGCCTGCGGGTGACGGTGTCATTGTGGGCTGGGGTACGATCAACGGCCGCATGGTCTATGTGTTCAGTCAGGACTTTACCGTGCTCGGCGGGTCTGTTTCGGCCACCCACGCCCAGAAAATCTGCAAGATCATGGACATGGCGATGCAGAACGGTGCGCCGGTCATCGGCATCAACGACTCGGGCGGTGCCCGTATTCAGGAAGGTGTCGATTCGCTTGCCGGGTATGGCGAAGTGTTTGAGCGCAACATCATGGCCTCGGGCGTGGTGCCGCAAATCTCGCTTATCATGGGCCCCTGTGCTGGTGGTGCCGTCTACTCGCCGGCCATGACCGACTTCATCTTCATGGTGAAGGACAGCTCCTACATGTTCGTGACCGGCCCCGACGTTGTGAAGACCGTGACCAACGAGCACGTGACCGCAGAAGAGCTTGGCGGGGCCTCGACCCACACCAAGAAATCCTCGGTGGCTGATGGCGCGTTCGAAAACGACGTTGAAGCGATCGCCGAAGTGCGCCGTCTTGTGGATTTCCTGCCGCTCAACAACCGCGAAAAGCCGCCAGTGCGCCCGTTCTTTGATGAGCCGGACCGCATTGAGGATAGCCTTGATACGCTGATCCCGGAAAACCCGAACACGCCTTACGATATGAAAGAGCTTATTACCAAGCTCGCGGATGAGGGGGATTTCTACGAGATCCAGCAAGATTTCGCAGGCAATATCGTCACCGGCTTTATCCGTATGGAAGGGCAAACCGTGGGCGTCGTGGCCAACCAGCCGATGGTGCTTGCCGGGGTGCTCGACATTGATAGCGCCCGTAAGGCAGCCCGTTTCGTGCGCTTCTGTGATGCCTTTGAAATTCCGATCCTGACACTGGTTGATGTGCCGGGCTTCCTTCCGGGCACCAAGCAGGAATATGACGGCGTCATCAAGCACGGCGCCAAGCTGCTCTTTGCTTATGGTGAAGCGACCGTGCCGAAAGTCACGGTGATTACCCGTAAGGCCTATGGTGGTGCTTATGTGGTGATGGCCTCCAAGCACCTGCGCGCGGATGTGAACTATGCGTGGCCGACCTCGGAGATTGCCGTGATGGGCGCCAAGGGCGCGACCGAAATTCTCTATCGCTCGGAACTCGGCGATGAAGAGAAGATCGCCAAGCGCACTCAGGATTACGAAGACGCCTTTGCCAACCCGTTCGTGGCGGCAGAGCGTGGCTTCATCGACGAAGTGATCCAGCCGCGTTCGACCCGTAAGCGCGTGGCGCGTGCTTTTGCGATGCTGCGCAACAAGAAGCAGACGATGCCGTGGAAAAAGCACGACAACATCCCGCTTTGATCGCTTCATCTTGGTTGTAAATACTTCCGCCGGAGGCCTGATGTGGGTTTCCGGCGGAGCAAGGGAGACCGGCTTGGCCCGCAACAACTGGCATATCCTGCGTGATGACACGTGCCTGACGCTGGCGCGGCATCTGCCCGTGCGCTTTGATGTCAGCGCCGAGGCGGTGCTACCGGATGGCGGCCGGCTACGTCTTGCGCGGCAGGTGCGTCAGGACCTGTGGCGTCGCCTTCAGGGTCAGCGTGGGTTTTCCCCGGTGGTCGAGGTGGCGCGCGAGGGCGGGTCCTGTCGTGTGCGTGCCGGGGGCCGGATCGAGGGGTGTTTTGCCAAGGCCCGGATTGAGGCGGAAATCGCTTTGCTTCTGGCTGATCCCAAGGCGCGGGCCCGCTGGAGCGCCCATGCCGCGCATCGCGAGGTGCAGCATGGGTAATATGCGCGCCTTTTTGAATATTGTCGCGATCGGAGGGACCCTTTTGGGCGCGACCATGGCCGGGGCTGAGGAGACCCCGGCCGTGCCCTCCAAACAGGCGCTCTATCTTCAGGAGAGTCTTTACGAGACCCGCGCCGATGATAGCCGCGTGCTGCGTCTGCGTTACGTCATGCCGGCGATCTCGCAGGCACCTCTGGCCTATGGTGATCTTGAGGCGGATTTTCCCTATCTCTGTGCGAAAGTGGCGCTTGCGGTGTTGACGGAAAACGGCGAAGCCGTGCAGCAGGTCATCATCTCGTTGGCGGATCGCGAAACGCCTTTCGGCGAACCCGCCCCCGAGGCGATCCAGTTTTTCGAAGCGTTCCGCGTCGAGGACGGGGCCTGTATCTGGGAGGGTTTCTGATGGCACCACTATATCTTGCGGCGCGTTGCCCGGGGCTGACACGAAATGCGGCATTCCGGCCACATCACATCAAGGGTGAGCGCTATGTCTATATTTTTATGTCTGAATCCGCTATTGTGCGTCTCGGTTACACCCAAGTGACCTCGAATAATAAATTGGGGCAGTCAGGGTCAAAAGGCCCTGTTCAAACAGAGACAAGAAACTGGAGTAAGACATGTCGAATAGCTTCAAAGCGCTCCTCGCGCTGGGCCTCGTGGCCTTCGTCGCAGCCTGCGCGGACACCGCACCGGTCGAAGAATACGTCGTGGTCGATCCCGAGCCCATCTCGGAAGAGCCGGTCTATACCGGCAAGTGGAAATAATCCCACGTTGACCCTTTGGCGGGCCGGGCGGCCCGCCGATCCCTGTTCCCTTTTGGCACGAGAGGGCGCAGCATGCTAAAACATCGTGGCTTTCCAGGCAGACTTCCCGGCACTGATTTTCAGTTCACCATCCGGCGCGCCAATCCGCGCGGGGTGACCGAGATCACGCGCCGCGAACGCTTTCGCGACCGCCGTCCGGCGGACAAACGTGCCGACGCAGGGTTTCTGCAGGCGCTTTGGGAAAATTTTGGTGACGAGCCTTTCGAGCGCGGCAATCTTGATGCTGGGCGGATCAGCTGGCTTTTCGGGCGCGAAGTCGTGCCGGCGGAAGACCCGTTCGACCCGGCGAGCTATGATGCGCTCCTGCGGATTGACGTAGATGTGGCGCGGGCGTCCTTCCCGGATGTGTTTGACGGCTCCAGCCGGGAGGAGTGGGCATGAATTCGCCGACAACCCCCGGTATTCAGCAGAAAGCGGCCTATTTCCCGCAATTGGCGGATGGGGTGGTTGCGATGACGCGCAACGCCCCCCAGATTATTCACATGGCAACCGGGCAGACCAGGGCCCGTGCCTGTAACAGTATCCGTTACCCTTCCCCTTTCGGGTGGTCCGTTTGCGTCTCTCTCGGATCACCCGTTTTTCTTCCTCTTCATGGCCACCCGGCACAGGACCGGCGGGAGCTTGCCGAATTCGGCGGGTGCGACACTGGCGGGCTTTCTTTCCCGGGCAGGAAGGCGCAGACTCTTGCCGAGGCAATTCAGTCGAGAGGACATGAACGATGCGGAAAATCTCATTTGCGATCCTGTCGGGTTTTGCGGCGCTTGCGCTCGCGGCCTGTGGCGACACGATGGGCGAACAGGCCCTCTATGGCGCTGGCGCCGGTGCAGCGGCATCCGTCGTGCTTGATGGCGATCTCGCGACCGGCGCGGTGCTCGGCGCAGGGGCAAACATCCTCTATTGCCAGCAGAACCCGGACAAGTGCGACTAACCTGAATTTCCCGGCCCTTCGCGGGTCGGTTACCGAGACCAAGCCATCGGCGCCTTCCGGCGTCCGGTGGCTTTTTTGTTGCCAGACGTCTGCCGGGGTTCCGGCAGGCCAAGAACCAGAAGGGACATGACATGTTCGACAAGATCCTGATTGCCAACCGGGGCGAAATCGCCTGCCGTGTGATCAAGACCGCCCGCAAGATGGGCATCAAGACCGTCGCGATCTATTCCGATGCCGACAAACAGGCGCTGCATGTGCAGATGGCGGACGAAGCGATCCATATCGGCCCGCCGCCGGCGAACCAGTCTTATATCGTGATCGACAAGGTCATGTCTGCGATCAAGGAAAGCGGTGCGCAAGCGGTGCATCCGGGCTATGGCTTCCTGTCGGAAAACTCGAAATTCGCCGAGGCGCTGGCAGCCGAAGGCGTGGCCTTTGTTGGCCCGCCGGTGGGCGCTATCGAGAGCATGGGCGACAAGATCACCTCAAAGAAGATCGCACAGGAGGCCGATGTGTCGACCGTGCCGGGCTATATGGGCCTGATCGAGGATGCCGAGGAAGCGGTCAAAATCTCCAACCAGATCGGTTACCCGGTGATGATTAAGGCCTCCGCTGGCGGTGGCGGCAAGGGGATGCGCATCGCATGGAACGACGAAGAGGCGCGCGAAGGCTTTCAGTCGTCCAAGAACGAAGCGGCGAACTCCTTTGGCGATGACCGGATTTTCATCGAGAAATTCGTCACCCAACCGCGCCACATTGAAATTCAGGTCCTGTGCGACTCCCATGGCAACGGCATCTATCTGGGCGAGCGCGAATGCTCGATCCAGCGCCGCAACCAGAAAGTTGTCGAAGAGGCCCCGTCGCCCTTCCTTGACGAGGCGACCCGCAAGGCAATGGGCGAACAGGCCGTGGCGCTTGCCAAGGCCGTGGGCTACGCTAGCGCAGGCACCGTGGAATTCATCGTCGATGGCGACAAGAATTTCTATTTCCTTGAGATGAACACCCGCCTTCAGGTGGAACACCCGGTGACCGAACTTATCACCGGCGTCGACCTTGTGGAGCAGATGATCCGCGTCGCCGCGGGCGAGCCGCTCTCGATCACGCAAGACGATGTGACGCTCACCGGCTGGGCGATTGAGAACCGCCTTTACGCGGAAGATCCCTATCGCGGTTTCCTGCCGTCGATTGGCCGCCTGACGCGCTACCGCCCGCCGGCGGAGGTTGCGGCGGGGCCGATGCTTGTCAATGGCAAGTGGCAGGGCGAGGCACCGGAAGGGGCCGCCGCCGTGCGCAACGATACCGGCGTCTATGAAGGCGGCGAAATCTCGATGTATTACGACCCGATGATCGCCAAGCTCTGCACATGGGCCCCGACCCGTGATGAAGCGATTGAGGCGATGCGTATCGCTCTTGATAGTTTTGAGGTGGAAGGCATCGGTCACAACCTGCCGTTCCTCAGCGCAGTGATGGATCACCCGATCTTTATTGCCGGCGACATGACCACTGCCTTCATCGAAGAGCAGTATCCGGAAGGCTTTGAAGGCGTGACGCTGGACGATACCAACCTGCGCCGTGTTTCGGCCGCCGCTGCCGCGATGCACCGGGTTGCCGAAATCCGCCGCACCCGTGTATCGGGCCGCATGGACAACCACGAACGCCGCGTTGGCGCCGATTGGGTTGTGTCCCTGCAAGGGGCGGAATTCCCGGTTCATATCGACGCCGATCATGACGGATCGACCGTGCGTTTCGAGGATGGCACAGAGATGCGCGTGACCTCGGATTGGACTCCGGGCGACCAGCTCGCCAATCTCGAAGTTGATGGCAATCCGCTGGTTCTCAAAGTCGGCAAGGTGTCCGGCGGCTTCCGCCTGCGCACCCGTGGCGCGGACCTGAAGGTCCATGTGCGCACCCCGCGTCAGGCCGAGCTTGCCCGCCTGATGCCGGAGAAACTGCCGCCGGATACCTCCAAGATGCTGCTCTGCCCGATGCCGGGTCTTATCGTGAAGGTCGATGTCGAGGTTGGCGACGAAGTTCAGGACGGTCAGGCGCTCTGTACGGTTGAGGCGATGAAGATGGAAAACATCCTGCGCGCCGAGAAGAAATCCATTGTCACCAAGATCAATGCGGCAGCGGGCGATAGCCTTGCCGTTGACGACGTGATTATGGAGTTCGAATAAATCCATGACCGTGGCGCGGCCATATCGCATGTCGGTTCTGGGCGGGGCTTTGGCCTTGGCCGGGCTGGTCGCGGGCTGCGCCATGGACAGCGAAGCAGAGCTGCGCGCCGAGATCGGCGATTGGGTTGATCCCGGTGCGACACTCTATTTCAAATCGAAACTGGCCTGCACGGCCGCGCGGTTTGAAACCCGTTCGTTCCGCCCACTTCCCAAGGTGGCGGTTGCCGAGAGTCTTGATGCGGGGCTGCGCCATATCGCGGCGGGGCGCACCGTTGGCTTTGCCCTTGAGGGGGCAAGCCCGACACAGATTTCCGAAGCGGTAATGAGCGCCGACCTGCCCGGCGGGATCGGGCTTTTGTCGGCAGGTGTCGGCGGCAAGGACTGCATGGACGCCGCCGAGCAAGCGCGCTACTTCGCGGCTCTCAACAATCCGAACGTGACGATGATCTATGCACCGCAGAGCGACATGTTGCTGCTGCTTGATGTGGCGGCGAAAGAGGTGATCGTCATGCGGGGGGACGTATGATGAGCGCGCCTTACCGAATAGGGGCGGCGCGCCGGTCTTCGATTTCCTGCTGGCGTAGCGGTAGTTTGTCGATGGACCGCGAGATTTCGCGCACATCCCAAGGGAAGGGTTTGCGCAGGTATATCGTGCCGTCCTTGCCGATCAGCACCATCATGAACCCACGTGGATGCAGTTTTTCGCGCAGGGCGCTTTCGGCCTCCGGGGCGGCATCCATCAGCACCACCACATCACGTCCGCGCAACTCTTCGGGGCGCTTTTCCAACAGTTCGATCTGCTGGACAAAGCGGGGATCGTCTGGGCTATCGGCGAAGACGATGACGGTCCGTTTCAGCCAATGGAAATCGTCAATGGCGACCTCGGTTCCGTCAAGGAACAGAGGCTCGGGCGTGGTCACATCCACAGTTTCTTCCGCCCCTGCGGGAGCGGCGAGAAACGCAATCAAAACAAATGCCAAGCGGCGCATGAAGAACCCTCCTGTGGGTCTCAATATAGGTCGCGATAGCACAATTCATAGAGCCAACATGGCCGGATCGCAGATTGCGACCAGCCGAGCAAAGAGGACTGGAACATGACCAAGAAAGAAGACTGGTCGGCACTGGCGGAAAAGGAGCTTCGCGGACGTCCGCTTGAAGACCTGAACTGGAACACGCTCGAAGGGATCACGGTCAAGCCGCTTTACACCGAAGAGGATACCGATGGCCTGCCGCATATGGGCTCACTGCCGGGCTTTGGCCCGTTCACGCGTGGCCCCAAGGCGACGATGTATGCCGGGCGTCCGTGGACGATCCGCCAATATGCGGGTTTCTCGACCGCCGAAGAATCCAACGCCTTCTACCGTCGTAACCTTGCCGCCGGTCAACAGGGTGTGTCGGTCGCCTTCGACCTTGCGACGCACCGTGGCTATGACTCCGATCACCCGCGCGTTGTCGGCGATGTGGGTAAGGCCGGTGTGGCGATTGATAGCGTCGAGGACATGAAAGTCCTGTTTGATGGTATCCCGCTCGACAAGGTGTCGGTCTCGATGACGATGAACGGCGCGGTGATCCCGA
>JAAEZB010000130.1 GCA_018223085.1 Paracoccaceae bacterium | reverse complement strand
GCCGTCCCGAGGGCGTTAACAAAGGCTACTACGTGCGCCCGACCGTCTTTGCCGACGTGACCCCGGACATGACGATCTACCGCGAGGAAATCTTTGGTCCGGTTCTCGCGATCTCGTCCTTTGACAGCGAGGAAGAGGCCATCGCCATGGCCAATGACACGGTTTATGGCCTGACGAATTACATCCAGTGCGGCGATAACGAAAAACGTCTGCGCGTTGCGCGCGCCGTGCGTTCCGGCATGGTCGAGACCAACGGTGTCTCGCGCCAGAACGGCTCGCCCTTTGGCGGTTATAAGCAGTCTGGCAATGGTCGCGAGGGTGGCCTCTGGGGGATCGAGGAATTCTGCGAGGTGAAGGCGATCTCTGGCTGCCCTTGGGAATAATCCCGCAGTCCTGAAATGCGAAACGCCGGGGCATGCCCCGGCGTTTTCATTGGTCAGACACCAAGCCCCTGCCGGTGCCACTCTTCCCAGATGAATGGGTAGCACCAGACGCAATCATGGGTCTTGGCCAAGTCTATGCGGATCGCATCGCGCCGCGCGCGGTCACCTTCGCTGAACTTGTGGAATTGCACGGTGACGCGGTCGAACCGCTCAATAAGCCCCGCTTCAATCAGGGCCGGCAGGAGATCATACTCACCGCCCTCGATATTGATCTTGGCCACCGCGATCCGCTCAAGGCCCAGCTCGTCAAATACCGCCGCAACCTCGCGCACGATCCCTTTGGCGCTTGGCCCGTCGGTCACGAAGGCGGACGATGCATTCTCATCATCGGACAAGAGCAATTCCCCGTCCGTGCGCCCAATGGCGAACCCGTGCGCCACAACATCGTCACGCACGGCAAACCGGTCTTCGATCATCTTGGCAAAGCGCGGGTGCGGTTCAAAGATATGCGCCTTGACGGCATAGCGCGCCGCCATCGCCTCGGCCCAATCGCCGTGATAACCGCCGATATCCAAAACGACATCGCCCGGCATAAGGCCAGTAAAACTGTCCGGGGTGCCGCGCCCATGCGCAGCGCGAAACGCCTTGTAGTCGGCCCGAAACGCGCGATAGGCCGGATCCGTCAAGATACGCCAAGCTTTGCTCAGTTCGCTGCGAATACTCATAGCTGCTCCTGATTTCCGCCTCGCTGTCGAAGACGGGTTTTGCTAAAGCGGATCGTGCTAAACCTTGACTCACGGGCTTTTCGCGACACGCGTCGACAAGGCCGGGTTCTACGCCATAGGAAGGCAGGCTGACAATGATCTTCGCACGCGCTTTCGGGGGCCTCGGCAACCAGATGTTCCAATACGCCGCCGGCAAGGCGCTCGCGACACGGCTTGGCACCGATCTGGCGATGGATTTCCGGGTGATTGACCATCGTGGCACGCGGCGTTTGACCGAGGTCTTCGATCTCGACCTCACAACGCCAAGCTCCCTGCCCCCCGCCAAACATGAAAGTGCGCTGCGCTATGGTCTCTGGCGTGCTTTCGGGCGTTCCCCCCGGTTTCAGCGGGAAGACGGGCTTGGCTACAATGCGGGCTTTGAGAACTGGGGCGACGGAACCTATCTACACGGATATTGGCAGTCCGAGCGCTATTTCGCCCCCATTGCCGACCATATCCGCAGCGTGTTTCGCCCCGTTCCCGCGCCCTCGCCGGAAAATGCCGCCATCGCGGCGCGCATTGCCGAAACAAACGCCGTGTCCCTGCATGTACGGCGCGGCGATTACCTTGCCCTTGGGGCGCATGGGGTCTGCTCCGAAGCCTATTACAACACCGCTCTAGCCCATATCACCGCACAGCTAGAGACCGCACCAACCGTCTTTGTCTTTTCTGATGATCCCGATTGGGCCAAGGAGAACCTGCCGCTGCCTTGCGAAAAGATCGTCGTCGACCTCAACGGCCCGACCACGGACTTTGAGGACCTGCGCTTGATGAGCCTGTGCAACCACAACATCATCGCCAACAGCTCCTTTAGCTGGTGGGGGGCGTGGCTCAATGACAACCCGGACAAGATCGTCACGGCCCCCTCGCCATGGTTCGCGGTCGAGTCGATGAAAAACCCCGACATCCTGCCCGCAAGCTGGAAAACGATCCGCGCAGACGCCTGACCCCGGCCTAGAACGGGGCCTTGGCCCGAAACCGCATCCCCTTGCCGCCATCGGGGTGGCGCAGACGTAGTTCTTCGGAATGCAGCATAAGCCGGTCAACGCGCTCCAAAGCCGACCCTTCGGCATAGAGCGGGTCGCCAAGGATCACATGTCCCAGCGACAGCATATGCACCCGGAGCTGATGGCTGCGCCCGGTTTTGGGCATGAGCCGCACGCGCGTTTCATCCTCGCCGTATTTCACCACCCGCCAATCCGTCACGGCCTGCTTGCCATTCTCATGATCGACCATCTGGCGCGGCCTGCGCTCCCAATCAACGATGAGCGGTAGGTCAACCGTGCCTTCCTTGGGCTCAAGCCGCCCATCGACGCGGGCGACATAGGTCTTCTTGGTCATCCGCTTTTCAAACTGAAGCCCAAGATGGCGCTGCGCATGGGGCGTAAGGCCAAAGACCATGACCCCCGATGTATCCCGATCCAACCGATGCACAAGAAGCGCCGTGGGAAAGGCGACCTGCACCCGCGCGATCAGGCAATCGGCGAGGTGCTCGCCCTTGCCGGGAACCGACAGAAGGCCTGCGGGTTTATTCACCACCAAGAGTTCATGATCCTCGTGGATCACGTCGAGCGGGCCTTGCGGCGGATTATAGTCCGAGGAGAGCGTCATGGCGCCTGCTTTAGAGCCAACCGCCCCGCGCGGCAACCCGACGTCAG
>JAAEZB010000034.1:25747-29488 GCA_018223085.1 Paracoccaceae bacterium | reverse complement strand
CGGTTATAGATCGGGTTGTAATAGCCCATGAGCACGATCGGCGTCGTGTCGTCCTCTTTGCGGAACTCGGTCGCGAGGTCGAGGGTCTTTTGCAGGGTCATGCCGCCATCAAGCGCACGTTGGCCTGCGAGCTGGATCGTCGGGCCGTCGGCCATGGGATCGGTGAAGGGCAGGCCCAGTTCGATGATGTCGACGCCCGCGTCGGGAAGGCCCTTCACGATCTCAAGCGAGGTCGCATAATCGGGGTCGCCCGCCATGACATAGGAAACGAATGCCTTTTTGCCCTTGGCGTTCAGATCGGCGAATTTGGCGTCAATACGAGTCATCGGGGCGTCCTTGTTCTGTGTTGGACCCGATTTGCCGCGAAAACGGTGCGGGAATCAATGGTATGACGCAGGAAAAGCGCGAGGCGGGACAGCGTGCCGCCTCTGCGCGTGGAATGTGGGATCAGAATGCGTGGTGCCAGCGCAGCAGAAGTGAGTTGGCGCCGGGGTTGGTGCTTCCGAGGCCCGCGTTCGATTTGTGTACAAAGGCGAGTGAGATTTTGTCGCCTGAGGGCATATGATAGGCGAGGCCAATCAGGCTTCGGAATTCGATTGTGTCGCCAAGATCGGTCAGCGGGCTGTCTTCGAAATAGGCACCAGGCATGATGCTCGCCTCAGCCGACCAGCCCGGTGAAAAGGCATAGGTGCCGACCAAACCGCCGCCGACAAAGAAATCGCCCCCAGCCTGCGCCGAGAGCACGCCGCCCCAGCCAAGCGCAAAGGCACCGTTTTCGTAGAACGGTGTCGCATGGTATTCGAGCGAGAGCAGGACGCTGTCATCGGCGCCACTCAGATTGTAGTCGGTATAGCCCGCGCCTAGGATGAATTCCTGTGCCGACGCGGTGCTTGCAGCCGCGCAAAAACCCGCGGCAAGCCAGACAGCTTTCATAAAAGACCCTCCGGTAAGATCAAATTCTATTCGGGCAGAAAAGCTTAACTTACCAAGAGTTGCAAGAGAGGGGACTTCCTGCAGGGGAAGTCTTTGAAAAACTGTGGTTCCGGCGCACTTGTGGTGCATGAAAAGGCAGCGCAGCAACAGGCGGCTTGCGTCGGGGCACAACACTGCCTAGAAGCGGCCCGAACATGTGACAGGAGGCCGATATGGGCTTTAAGATGGGGATTGTTGGGTTGCCGAATGTGGGCAAATCCACCTTGTTCAACGCGCTGACCCGGACCGCTGCGGCGCAGGCGGCGAATTTCCCGTTCTGCACCATTGAGCCTAATGTCGGCGAAGTCGGCGTGCCGGATGCGCGTCTTGATAAGCTTGCCGAGATTGCCGGATCGAAACAGATCATCCCGACGCGGATGACCTTTGTGGACATTGCGGGCCTCGTCAAAGGCGCGTCGAAGGGCGAGGGCCTTGGCAACCAGTTCTTGGCCAATATCCGCGAAGTGGATGCCATCGCGCATGTGCTGCGTTGTTTCGAAGATGGCGATGTGACCCATGTGGAAGGCCGGGTTGATCCGGTTGAAGATGCCGAAGTGATCGAGACCGAGCTGATGCTCTCCGATCTCGAAAGCATTGAGAAGCGTCGTGCCAACCTTGTGCGCAAGCTCAAGGGCGGCGACAAAGAGGCGGTACAGCAAGAACGCCTCTTGGCAGCGGCGCAGGAAGTTCTTGAAAATGGCCAGCCCGCGCGCGTTGTCGAAGTTGATGCGGAAGATGCTAAGGCATGGAAAATGCTGCAACTTCTGACCACCAAGCCGGTGCTTTATGTCTGTAACGTCGGTGAGGCCGAGGCCGCCGAGGGCAACGCCCATTCCGCCCGTGTGGCCGAGATGGCCGCAGCGCAGGGCAACAGCCATGTCATCATTTCGGCCCAGATCGAGGAAGAGATCAGCCAGCTTGAAGACGACGAAGCGGCGATGTTCCTTGAGGAAATGGGCCTTGAAGAGGCGGGTCTCGACCGGTTGATCCGGGCCGGGTATGAGCTCCTTCATCTTGAAACCTATTTCACCGTCGGCCCCAAAGAGGCCCGTGCCTGGACCATCCGTCAGGGCACCAGCGCGCCGCAGGCGGCGGGCGTTATCCATGGGGATTTCGAGAAAGGCTTTATCCGGGCCGAGACCATCGCCTATGACGATTTCATCGCCAGCAATGGCGAGCAGGGCGCCAAGGAAGCGGGCAAGATGCGCGCCGAGGGCAAGAGCTATATCGTGCAGGACGGCGACGTCATGCACTTCCTCTTCAACACCTGATCCAACGCCGAATCGTCCAAAGGTTAACGGGGGCGGCAGCGGCGAAAACAGGGGTCTGTATCGCGTCGGTATTACGTCGGTATTGCGTCGGTGCGGGGTGACCGAAAACACGGATGAACGGGGCGCACGCAGTTGCGCCCCTTTTTACGTTTGTTAACGCTTAGCGATGGGCCTGTCGGGCCTCCCACCAGCTTTCGGCGGCAAATTCGACCTGCTTGGCGCGGGCATAAGCGTGGCCGGGAAGGGTGCGGGGCAGGAGAGCTTCGCGCACGGGTAGGGCGTCGGTGCCGAAGTCGTCCTTGTAAGGTTCGTCGCCGACGGTGAAGTCATAGGTCGTGATGCCCCTGTCCTGACACCAGCGCATGGCTTCGATCATCAGGAGCCGCGCCGGGGCGTTGACCTTGTGGGGGCCATCCTCGAACGCGGTCAGAATCTGGCAGTAGCGATCCGGCGTGAGCAATCCGTATTGCAGGGCGATGGGGTGATCGTTGAGGAACAGACCGCAAATTTGCGCCGTCTCGGGATGGTTTTGGGCCAGCGAAAGGTAGAGGTGGCGCTGGGCCGGATCGCGCAGGGGGTCGTTCTTGCCAATCGCCGTAAAGCGGGCGATGCGCCAGTCCGTGAGGGTCTCGAAGAGGGGGGCAATCTCATCGCCTTTGGCGACGCGGAAGGTCAGCGCGCCCTGGGCCTCAAGCTTGCGTTTGCGCCGCCGCAGGTCCGAGCGCAGCTTGGCTTTGGGCAGGAGGTCAAGCGGATCGGTGCCGGGCGGCAGGGGGCGCGGATGGGCATGGGTATGGATGCGCTGCACCCCGCCCAAAGCGGGTACATCGAGGGGGGCGTGAATCTCGGGGCCGGGCATCTGTTTGAGGATCAGGAGATCATGGCGCGGCAGGGCGGCAACGATCTGGGGCCAGGCCGATTGCAGGATTTCGGGCGCCACGTCCCGGCGCAGGATCGGCCCGGCATAGTCGCATTCGGCGATCCCCGGATGGCGCAGGATACGCAGGCCCCGGTGGTGTTCGGGGCGAAAATGCAAGGCGGCGATGTCTTGTCCGTCTTGTTTGAGAAACAGGATTTGCAGATCGTGCCAGCGCGTCACGGCAGCCTCAAGAAAGGCGCGGGTCTGGAACACGGTGCCATCGCTCTCCGCCGCCAGCGCCGCCCAGCGGATCAGGGCGGCAGGGGTCGCGGAGAGGATGTCGATGTCAAAAAGGGGCGGGGCGTCCTGCATCATCCGTCCGGTTGATTTGCGTCAAAGGGCACAGTGCCGCGAAAGGCCAGAGAACACCAGTACCCGCCCCTGCAGAAGGCCGTGCGTTTCGCCAAAAAACGGGCAATTTTCTCTTGCCCCCGTTTGGAGGGGAATATAGACGGGTCGACGGAGACGTGGCCGAGTGGTCGAAGGCGCTCCCCTGCTAAGGGAGTAGGCCCGGAAGGGTCTCGAGGGTTCGAATCCCTTCGTCTCCGCCACTATTTCTTTTTAAGATATTGTTATTTA
>JAAEZB010000034.1:6173-25452 GCA_018223085.1 Paracoccaceae bacterium | reverse complement strand
TGTTGCGCAGGGACTGTGACGTGCAGCCCATCCAACGCATCGGTTACAATGATCTGGCAGGCCAATCGTGAGCATTCGGAATCTGGTTCCCATGCGAAATCGAGCAAGTCAGTTTCCATTTCATCCGGGGTATCGAGTTTTGCCAGCCAATCCGCATCAACATAGACATGGCATGTTGAACAGCTGCACGCACCACCGCATTCGGCAAGGATACCGTCGATATTCGCGTTTCGGGCGGCTTCCATCACAGACAGGCCGGAGCTGGCGTTGACCTCAGTGACTGAGCCGGAAGCGCTGGTAAAGATGATCTTTGGCATGCGGATCTCCTTATGCGGCCAGAGTGCCGTGTAGTGGCAGGGATTTGAGTGGGGTATTGGGGTTGGACAGTGGATGTTTAAGCGGGGATTTCCCGGCCTCAATCAAACGCTTACCCGTCATATAGGCGCGCGGGTCGTTCATCGCGTCGACCGCCAGCAGGATATCGCCTCTATAATACCAGTGGCTGATCGTTCCGGGTTTGTCACCCGGACGGGTGACCACGCTGTCATAGCCCGTGTTCAGCCCGGCGATCTGCAGCTTGACGTCATACTGGTCCGACCAAAACCATGGTTTGGCGACATAGGGGAAACCCTGCCCAAGCATTGAGGCGGCGGTTGCCTCGGCCTGATCAATGGCGTTGGGCACGCTTTCCAACCGGATGCGTGTGTCACCAAAGGGGAACGAGGCGCAGTCACCTGCGGCGTAGATATCGGGGGCAGATGTCTGGCCCAGCCCGTCCACCTTGATGCCATTGTCAATCGTCAGGCCAGCAGCCTCGGCCAGTTCAGTGGTGGGGCGCACGCCGATCCCCGCGATCACGAAGTCCACGTCGATCTGTGTGCCATCGCTTAGGCGCGCCCCGCAAACGCGCCCGTCCTGCCCCGCCAGTTCGACCAGCCCGACACCTTCGCGCAGGTCGACGCCGTGGCCCTTGTGCAAATCACGGAAATAGTCGGCGGTTTCGGGGGCCGCGACACGGGCCAGAATGCGGTCGGCCATTTCGACCAGAACAACGTGCAGCCCTTTTTGCGCGGCGACTGCCGCCGCCTCGAGTCCGATATAGCCTCCACCAACGATCAGAACCCGGCGTTCAGGTGCGAACTCTTTTGCCATGGCATCCGCGTCGGCCAGATCGCGCATGGTGTAGACGCCAGCCATATCGCCGCCCATCGTGGCAGGCAGGCAGATCGGGGATGATCCGGTGGTGATCGCCAGCTTATCCCAAGCCAGCGTCTGGCCACTGGTCAGGGTCAGAACCTTTGCGCCGGGGTCGATCGACGCCACCTTTGTGTTGGTGAGCAGGTCAATTCCATTGTCGCCGTAGTAGATTTCGGGGCGCAGAAACATGCGTTCCAACGCCATCTCACCCAGCATGTATTTCTTGGACAGCGGCGGGCGTTGGTACGGCGGCACCGGCTCTTCGCCGATCAAGGTCAGACGCCCGTCAAACCCAAGCTGGCGCAATTTGGCCACGAGAGATGCGCCCGCCTGTCCGGCACCGATCACGACGATATGTTCCATGAGTACTCCTTGAGGACCGTTTCGGCCCTGGGCTTGATAGGGGCAGGCGCGATGGACGCGCCCGCCCGTGCGATCAGAAGGTCTTGTAGCCCAGGAACTTGCCGTCCAGCACGATCTTGACGCGATCCCCGGCGGAGTTCTCTTCGCGCGAGATGTCCATGGTAAAGTCGATGGCCGACATGATGCCGTCGCCGAATTCCTCTTCGATCAGCGCCTTCATAGTGGTGCCGTATACGTTGACGACCTCGTACAGGCGATAGATCAGCGGATCGGTCGGCACTGCGGTAGGGAGCGAGCCACGGTAGGGCACGGTCATCAGCAGTGCGGTTTCCTCGTCGCTGAAATTCAGGCCCATCGCGTTTCCGGCCTTGGCGATCTGGTCTTTGGTCAGTGAGATCTGCCCCATCAGAGCGGCGGTGGTCCATTCCTTGGATTGGCCAACAGCCTCGGCCACATCGGACCACTTGATGTCATTGAAGGTTTTATGGGCGACGATTTTTTCGGTCAGCTCGGCGCGGGTAGTCATTATTACATCTCCATAGTTAGGTTTGTGAGTGTGGTTTCAGGCGGTAAAGGGAAGGCCTTCCTCGATCGGCAGCGTTTCGTCGCGTGACCATTCGTTCCACGAGCCGAAATAGATCGCGACGTCTTTGACGCCCGCCTCTTTCAGCGCAAGGAAGGTGTTCGAGGCGCGCGCGCCCTTGAAGCAATACAGTTTGACCGGCGTGTCGGGCGTGATGCCCACGGTGGCGCATTCGGCCAGAACCTCTTCTTTTGATTTCAGCACCGGGCCATGCGGCGTGGGCTTCATCATGCGGTACCATTCGATCCAGACAGCGCCGGGAATGCGACCCTTGCGCGGGCAGAAATCAATGCCATAGGGCGAGGACGAGGTGGCAATCCATTCGTCGATATCGCGCACATCCAGAATGACGGCAGCGTCATCATCCAACGCGGCCTTCATATCCTCGACATCCATCATAATGCTGGCAGCAGCAGGATCGACGTCAAAGCTGGCAGGGGTGGGGGCCTGCGACGTGGTCGACAGCGCCAGGCCTTCGGCCTCCCAAGCGGCCAGACCGCCATGCAGAACCTTGATTTTGGGGTAGCCCAGATAGGACAGCAGGAAATAGCCACGGCACGACTGACCGAAACCGGTATTCATCGACGCTTCGTAGATCACGGCGGTTTTCTCACCGTCCAGACCGGCGGCGCCGAACTCGGCGGCGAATTTCTCGGTCACTTCGGCCATGCCGGCGGCATCCGAGGTGGCCAGAAAGGTAAAGATATCGTGCATGTTGACAGCCCCGGCGATGTGGCCAGCGGCGTAGCTTTCGGGGTCGCGGGTATCGAGGATGACGGCGACCTCGGCTTCGGCCATAGCCTTCAGCTCGGCGGGGGTGATCAGTGCAGTTTCCATAGTCTTATTCCCTGTTGTTGGTTGTCTCGCGTCCGGTTTCTTCCCTTGGGTGGCGGGGGCGCGAACGCCCCCGACGGATGCGGATCATGCCTCCAGCTCGGCGATCATCTTGCGCAGGTGCTTGGTTGCCGGGGTAACGATGCCGACGAAATAGGCCTCGCGCAGACGGCGCTGTGCGGCACCGTGGGTGACATAGCCACGCGCCCCACAATGCAGTTGGGCCCAATGGGCAGCTTCCATTGCCAGTTCGCCGCCAGCCAGACGCGCCTTCAGAACGCGCAGGTAGAATTCGTCTGATAGATCATAGGGGGTCTTGGCCATTTCCAGCACGTCGGCCAGCAGGGCGTTGTATTCGGCTTCAATATCCTCGGGCTGTTTTTCGAGGTACTCGTTGATGTGGCCCAGTGGAGTGTCGACCTGCTTCATAAGATCAATGCAGTTCTTGATGATGCCAGCCGCCATCCCGCATTGCAGCAAGGTAAAACCGGGGCGGATGCGCTGAATATAATCCCCAGCCGGATCGCCAAGGATATAGTCATCCGACACGAAATAGTCGCGGATCTGCGCGTTGCAGGTGGCGGTGCCGCCCATCGCCACGAACTCGTGGTCGAGTTTCAGCTTGATGCCCTTTTCGACCGAGGCATGGGCGATGGCCATGACGCGCTTAGGCGTGTCCGAGCCTTCGACGTCGACATGGAACATCATGCCGAAATAACCATCTTCGATCAGGTTCGACACCCACGGCAGCATGCCCTTGACCTTGTAGCCGCCCTCGACCCGGGTGCCCTTCAGGCGCATGGGCTCGATCTCGGCCATAGCCTTCATCGGGTTCGACATGCCCGTGCCGCCCAGTATTTCGCCTTTGGCGACCTTGGGCAGAATGTTGGTTTTCAGAAAATCATTGTCCGAGCTGGCCAAGTACCAAGCCAGCGTATCCTGACACCACATGCAAAAGCCGGTCGATAGGCATACTTCGGACGCGCGCGCCATGGTGGCGATGGCGTTGGTCAGATCGGTATTGCCATTGATACCGCCGATATGGGTGCCATAGGTGCCCGCAGCGCCGAACGCGCGGACGATTTCTTCGGGGTAGATGCGCTCGTCATCGATCTTGCGAACTAGCGCGGTCAGGTCGTTCGAAGCGATGCTCTCGACAGCATCCATGTCGAGGGGGGTAAGGGGGGCGGCGATGTTCATCTCAGGTCTCCTGGGGTATAGGGGGAGGTTCGGCCACGCCGCGCGTTCAAAACGTGGCCGAACCTGCGGATCACTTGGACTCAGCGACCATGTTCACCGGGCGCGAGAAGGTGTTGAACACCGGCGACCACTGGACCACATGCGCGATCAGTGCGTCGATTTCCTCCTGCGGGCAATCGGCCTCCATATCGACCTTGATGCGGACATCGGTGAAACCAACGGGCTTCTCGGAAGTGTCTCCGGTGCCCCAGACGGCGGTGATGTTGAGATCGCCTTCCAGCGCCAGTTCCAGTTTCTGAACCGTGATGCCACGGGCCACGGCATTGGCGTGCAGACCAACAGCGACACAGGACCCAAGCGCAGCCAGCGAGGCTTCCGACGGGTTCGGCGCGGTGTCATCACCCAGAAGCGCGGGCGGCTCGTCCACGATGTAGGGCTCAAGGTCGCGGATATAGTTGAGGTGACGGAAGCGACCCTCGGCAACGGTCTTGCAGTTCAGGGTTTTGATCGCCTGCGGGTTTTCCTTGCCCTTCGCGATCAGGGCATCAAGACCGCCCTTGTCGATCGGGTCGAGGCCAGCTTCGGGCATGAGGCAGCCAGTGAGTGCAGTTACAGGTTCAGACATCTGAGTTCTCCTTTATTTAAGTCAGACAGTTTCGTTGGTGGATGCGCGGCTCAGTGACCGTCGCGCACCCAGTTGAAGCGTTTCACGGCGAGCATGCAGAGGTAGTCGAGGGCAAAGCCGATCACCCCGATCACCACCACAGTGGCTCCCAGCGAGGCATAATCGAGCGTGTCGCGGGCATCGTTGATGGCATAGCCAAGACCCGAGGTGACCCCGAGATACTCGGCCGGCACCAGCACCACCCAGGCCACGCCCAACGCCAGCCGCACTCCGGTGAGAATGTCGACCGCAATGGCCGGCAGGATCACCACGAAGAGCATGTGCAGCGGGTTGGCGCCGAGGTTGCGCGCCACCTTGAGCCAGGCCGGATCAATCCGGCGCAGCCCCGAGGCGGTCGAGAACAGGATCGGCCAGACCGCCGCCATAGTGATGAGGAAGATGATTGCCCCATCCCAAGTGTCGAAGGCCATGACGGCAATCGGCATCCACGAGAGCGGCGAAATCATTCGCATGAACTGGAACGGCACGTTGGCCACCTCGTTGAGGCGCTTCATCCGCCCGATCATGATCCCCACCGGCACGCCGATGGCGATGGCATAGACAAGACCAAGCCCCACCCGCATCAGCGACGGCACGGACATGGAAATGACCTCTCCGCTCACGATCAGCTCCCAAAGCCGCGAAAGCGTCGGTGCCGGTGCGAAATCGGCAAAGGCGAAAAGCTCATCGCTATTGCCGATGATCCAGCCACCAAACCACCACAGCGCCATCAACAGGCTTATGCCGAGCGCCGCGTTGGCGAGACCGCGGAAGCGGCCAAGCCTTGGCAGGGAGAAAGATAAGGAAGGGATCAGGGTCGCGTCGCTCATAGCTTCAGGATCTCTTCACGGGTGTAGGGATCGGCGGGGTTAACCGACGGATCGTTTTTCCAGCTCGGGTTGGCATCCAGCGCCTTCTTGACGAAGTCGTAGTTGACGAGGTCATTGGTCACGAATTCCGGATCGAGCCCATTGAGGAAGGAAGCATCCCCCGACACGACCGTCTTGTTCATTTCCTCGACGATCAGCTTGGTTGCCGACGGATAGGGCCAGGGCTGGAAGTCGATCCGGCCGTTCTGCCATTCCTTGCCATGCACCACGGCACCGCTCTCGGCGTAAGAGGGATCGTCATAGTGGGTCATCGCGCGCTGAACGACCTTGGCCGGCGCGGGCAGATAGCCCCAGCCATCCTTGGAGATCAGCCCGGCAACCTCTTCCTTGTTTTCCGAGGCATAGATCGTGCCGCGCACCACCGCGTTCATGACCTTCTGGGTCCACTCGGCCTTCTTCTGGGTGGCCTCTTCGTGCATGCAGACCACGCAGCAGGGGTGGTTCTTCCAGATATCACCGGTAAAGCGCAGCATCCGCGCGCCCGCCTTCAACTCGCCCAGCGCGTTGAACGGCTCGGCCACGATATAGGCGTCGATCTTCTTGGCCGCGAGCGCGGGCGGCATCTCCGGGGGCGGCAGCACCTGAAGGTTGCACTCATCCGGTGCCAGCGGCTCGCCCTGCGCCTTGATGACCGGCTTTACACCGGACTGGCGCAGCGCATATTGCAGCACGATATTGTGCATCGAATACCAAAACGGCACCGCCACCTGTTTACCGCCAAGCTGACTGAAATCGGTGATGTCGGTATGGCGCCCGACCACAAGACCTGACCCGTTGGTATGGGCCCAGGACATGACCTTGACCGGGAAGTTATTGTTATAGCGCATCCAGACCGGGATCGGTTTCAGGAAGTGCACCAGGTTGAACTTGTTGGCGGCAAACCCTTCGATCAGCGGCGACCAGCCCCGGATCAGCGTCGGCTTTTCGGTCTCAAGCCCTTCATCCTCGAAATAGCCCATGCCATGCGCCACAAGGAGCGCGGTGGCGTCGGTGATCGGCAGGTAACCGATACGAACAACCTCGTCTTCCTGAGCATAGGACATATTCGGCATGCCGCCGAGCATCGTCGCCAGTGACGCGAACAGCCCGCCCCGCGCCATCATGTCGAGCGTCTGACGGCGGGTGAAATCGCCCGAGAAATACTCGTCCGGGTTCAAATCCTCGGCATGGGCGTTCTTGCTCTGCTTACCGGTCTTGAAACGGTTCTGATCTGACATCGGTCTTTCCTTTCCTGTTCGGTCAAAGTTGGGTGAAATCGTTCTCGGTCGGCGTGTCTTCCATCTCGGCAACACGTGAATAGATTTTCATCAGGCGGGCATGTTCGTTCTGGAACGCCTCGGTGCCACCACCGCGTTCCTCCTCCTCCAGACCGATCTGCGTATCCTCTGCGATCCGGCCCGGATTGGCCTGCAGCACCAGCACCCGGTCCGCCATGCGCACCGCCTCGCCCACGTCATGGGTCACAAGCACCAGCGTCAGCCCGAGTTCCTTGGCGATTTTGCGCACATCCTGCTGCAAGGACCGGCGGGTAAAGGCATCAAGCGCCGAGAACGGCTCATCGAGCAAAAGCATCTCCGGGTCCGTCGCCAGCGACCGCGCCAGCGCAACCCGCTGCTGCTGCCCGCCCGAAAGCTCCTGAGCGTTGCGGTCAGCAAAGGCGCCGAGGTCCACCAGTTCGAGCACCTCCGGCACCCGCTTGGCGATCTCTGCATTGCGGCGCGAGAACCGCAGGCCAAGGGCCGCATTTTGCGCCACGCTCATCCACGGATAGAGCGAGGGTGCCTGAAACATCATCACCCAGCGCGGCGACGGCTCGCGCACCCCGTTACCGTCAATCACAACCTCGCCTTCGCTGGGGTGGGTGAGGCCCGACAACATATGCAGCAGGGTGGACTTGCCACAGCCCGATCGCCCCAGAAGCGCCAGCACTTCGCCCGGCTGAATCTCGAAATCCATGTCGACGATCACCGGGCCGTCTTTCTTGCGATAGGTATGGCTGAGGCCCATCACTGCCACATGCGAACCACGCAGAACCGGGCGCATTTTCCGAACCTCAGCCGTTTCGGGCTGGGTCTCTGGGAGGTCAGGAAGAGGATCTCTGAGGGCCATTGCTGAAGTGCTCCTTGTGGGGGCTATGACAAATCTGTCTACCTCTCAATCGAATGCTCCAAGTTTGCCTTCTGTCAATTCTGCAGGTGCAAAAAGCGCCTGTTTTCATCTTTCGCTCAATTTTTATCCGAAAAAACTGTTAGAATGCCTGTATTTGCGCTTCTGGATCTCAAAAGTGTGCGATCGGCCGCGGCGTTGCGCCTGAAATTTTGATTAGAATCTTACCGTATAAACAAGACAGACTTGTCTAATTGATCTGAGGTCTATAAAGAATCAGAGACAGAATGTCGCAAGTCAGCATGTGCTCAGGAGTGGCCGATGAAAGATGCACCGACCCTTTGTTCTACAGATCCCACAGGATGGAGCTTTGCCTCCCGCCCACCAAAGAACGCGCGCGACAAGATCATGTCAGCGGCCTCCTTCCTGTTCTGCAACCACGGCTTTGCCGCCTCTGGTATCGACACGATCCTCTCCCGCGCAGGCACGGCCAAGGCAACGCTCTATCATCACTTCAAATCCAAGGAAGAGTTGATCGCCGCCGTGCTCGAAGCCGAGGGCGAAACATGGCGCGAATGGTTCTTCGGACACCTCGCCGAAGTTGAGGGCCCGGCCCGCACTCGGATGCTGGCCGTGTTCGACGTGCTCGAAGAGTGGTTCTCTGATCCCGGTTTCTACGGCTGCCCCTTCATTAATGCCGTGGCCGAGTTCGACAGCGGCAATGACGCCGTGCGCCGCGCCGCCGATCTGCATAAAGCGTATCTGAATACTTGGTTGAAAGCGCAGGCTATGGAGATTCCGGTCAAGGATGTTGAGGAAACCGCGCGCACCTTTGCCGTGTTGATCGACGGTGCCATCGTTGCCGCCCAACACGCTCGCGATCCCAGCTTTGCCCAGACAGCCAAGTCGTTGGCGAAAACCTATCTTGAAGCGCTCTGAGACCTCCGCAAAACCGCGCCTAACCTCAGACACTCCCAGTCAGATGGAATGTCCCGAATTTACCTCGCATCTGGCAGCTCAGCGCGCGACTTCAGACCGCGCGGCCTGCTTTTGGCGTGGCGCCATGAAAAAGCCCCCGCAACCGGAATGGCTGCGGGGGCTTGTTTCTTTGTAAGGGGTCGGATCAGGCGAGATCGTAGCGATCTGCGGTCATGACCTTGGTCCAGGCGGCGACGAAGTCCTTGATGAACTTCTCTTTGTTGTCGTCCTGGGCATAGACCTCGGCATAGGCGCGCAGGATCGAGTTCGAGCCGAACACGAGGTCCACGCGGGTTGCTGTCCATTTCACGGCGTCGGTTTTGCGGTCGCGGATTTCGTAGGTGCCACCCTCAACCGGGACCCATTTGAAGGCCATGTCGGTCAGGTTGACGAAGAAATCCGTGGTGAGCGCGCCGACAGTGTCGGTAAAGACGCCGTGCGCCGTGCCGCCATGGTTGGTGCCGAGGACGCGCATACCGCCGATCAGGCAGGTCATTTCCGGCGCGGTCAGGCCCATGAGCTGGGTGCGGTCGAGCATCATCTCTTCCGGCGTGACGACATAGTCTTTCTTGGCCCAGTTGCGGAAGCCATCGGCGAGCGGTTCGAGCACGTCGAAGGAGTCTGCGTCGGTCATGGCGTCGGTGGCATCGCCACGGCCCGGTGCGAAGGGCACAGACACGTCAGAGCCAGCCGCCTTGATCGCCTGTTCGAGACCGAGGTTACCGGCAAGGACGATCACGTCAGCGACGCTCGCGCCATGTTTGGCGGCGATCGGCTCCAGAGCCGCGAGCACCTTGGTGAGGCGTGCGGGTTCGTTGCCTTCCCAGTCTTTCTGCGGTGCGAGGCGGATGCGGGCCCCGTTGGCACCGCCGCGGTAATCCGACTGGCGGAAGGTGCGGGCGCTATCCCATGCGGTGGCGACCATCTCGGCGATGGAGAGACCGGTGGCGGCGATGTCGGCCTTAACGGCGTCCACGTCATAGCCGGTGTTGCCAGCGGGAACCGGGTCTTGCCAGACGAGGACTTCCTTGGGTGCGTCGGGGCCGTGGTAGCGCACGTTCGGGCCCATGTCGCGGTGGGTCAGCTTGAACCATGCGCGGGCAAAGATGTCGTCGAAATAGGCGGGATCAGCGATGAACTTTTCGCAGATTTCGCGGTAGATCGGGTCGACCTTCATGGCCATGTCGGCGTCGGTCATCATCGGCATGACACGTTTGGTCGGGTCGGTGGTATCGACCGGCATGTCTTCTTCTTTGATGTCCACCGGGCGCCACTGGTTTGCACCGGCGGGCGATTTGGTCAGTTCCCAGTCATAGCCGAACAGGAGATCAAAATAGCCCATGTCCCATTTGGTCGGGTTGGTGGTCCAGGCGCCTTCGATCCCCGAGGTCACGGCGTTGGTTGCCTTGCCGCCCATGTTGGGGTTGATCCAGCCAAAGCCCTGGTTCTCGATCGGAGCTGCTTCGGGCTCTTCGCCGAGGAGGGCCGCGTCGCCATTGCCGTGCGCCTTGCCGACGGTGTGGCCGCCGGCAGTCAGGGCGGCGGTCTCTTCGTCGTTCATGGCCATACGGGCAAAGGTTTCACGCACCTGCGCGCCGGTCTTGAGCGGGTCAGGGTTGCCGTTCACACCTTCGGGGTTCACGTAGATGAGGCCCATCTGCACAGCGGCGAGCGGGTTTTCCATCGTGTCGGGCTTGGATACGTCGGTGTAGCGTTCGTCCGACGGGGCGAGCCATTCTTTTTCCGCGCCCCAGTAGGTGTCTTTTTCCGGGTGCCAGATGTCGGTGCGGCCAAAGGCAAAGCCAAAGGTTTTCAGGCCCATGGATTCATAGGCCATGGTGCCCGCAAGCAGGATCAGGTCGGCCCAGGAGACGGCGTTGCCGTATTTCTTTTTCAGCGGCCAGAGCAGGCGGCGGGCCTTGTCGAGGTTGCCGTTGTCGGGCCAGCTATTGAGGGGGGCGAAACGGATGTTGCCCGCGCCGCCGCCACCGCGACCATCCGCGAGGCGATAGGAGCCTGCCGAGTGCCATGCGAGGCGGATCATCAGGCCACCATAGTGACCCCAGTCTGCGGGCCACCAGTCCTGACTATCGGTCATCAGGGCCTTCATGTCTTCTTTGAGGGTCTCGATGTCGAGCGATTTGACCGCTTCCTGATAGTCGAAGTCTTCGCCCATCGGGTCGGATTTGGTGTCATGCTGGTGCAGGATGTCGAGGTTGAGGGCGCTCGGCCACCAATCCATCACATCGCCGCCGGTTGCGGTATTGCCGCCATGCATGACCGGGCATTTGCCAGCGCTGTTTACGTCGTTTCCGTCCATTTTCGCTCTCCCTAGATAGCTAAATACGTTGTTTCGGTGCAGAGGGCGCAGCACCCTCAGGCGCTACGCTGGCCATGTTGGTCTGTCCGTGAGTGGCCCTCCGCTTATGGTAAGACATAGCATTGCAAAGCCATTGTGAAAATTTGCATTTTGTAATCGTTGTGATACATTTTTCTTATGATAAATATCTCTATGAAACAGCTGCGTTATTTCGATGCGCTGGCCCGGCATGGGCATTTCGGACGGGCTGCCGAATCCTGTGCGATCTCGCAACCGGCGCTTTCGGTGCAGATCAAGGAACTTGAAGATGTGCTTGGCGCGACGCTTGTTGAGCGCGGCCCACGTCAGATTCGCCTGACCGGGCTTGGCGAGGAATTTGCGGCGCGCGCCCATGCTATCCTGCGTTCGGTTGATGAGCTTGGCGATCTGGCGCGGGCGTCGGCCGGGCAGATGGCGGGGCAATTGCGGATCGGGTTTATTCCGACCGTGGCGCCCTATCTCCTGCCACGGTTCGCGGCGGAACTTGCGCGGCGCTATCCTGATCTGTCTTTGCGCCCGCGTGAGGCGATTACCGAAAAACTGTTGCAGGAATTGCGCGAAGGGCGGCTTGATACGGCCATTGTCGCGCTGCCGGTGTCCGAACCCTCGCTGGAGGAAATGCCGCTTTTTGACGAAGAATTCGTTCTTGTGCGCGGTTTGGATGAGGCGGGTGATCCGGTGCCTGATCCGTCGGCCCTGCGCGAAATGCGGCTCTTGTTGCTTGAGGAGGGGCATTGTTTTCGCGATCAGGCGCTTTCGTTCTGTAATATGTCCTCGCCCTTGCCGCGCGATTTGATGGAAGGGAGTTCTCTCTCGACTCTTGTGCGCATGGTTGAGGCGGGGATTGGCGTGACGTTGATCCCGGAGATGGCGGTGCCGTTCGAGGCGCGCACGGCGGCCGTCTCTGTGGCGCAATTGCCCAAGCCGCGCCCCGCGCGCAGCATTGGCATGATCTGGCGCAAGACCAATCCGCTTGCCGATCAGTTCCGGGTTCTGGCCGAGATATTCCGCGAGACAGCCAAGCGGCAATTGTCGGAATGATGCCTTTGTTTTGTCCGATAAATGCCGGGCTGGTTAAGGAAAACCTGCATGTTGGCAGGTTTGCCCTATGCGGCCTGACGAAACGATTGTATCAAGCCCGCGGGGGCAAAAAAGACGGGGACGTGGAATGTTTGGCCGGATAACCGCCCTTTTCCTTATGATGACTGCAACGACCGGTGCCGCGTTGGCGCAGGAGAGTTCCGGCAAGGGGCGGGTGTCCCTTGGCTATGGGGTTTTGTTCGTCAATGACACGATCGCCGATGGCAAGGATCGCTGGCGCACCGGGTCTGTGATGAGCAGCCGTATTTGGGGTCCGTCCTGGGGCGGGGCTTTGCCGCAGCGCGCGGGCGACATTCTTGAGCTGCGCTTTATGGGCGAGGTCATCGCGCCGGATAACCTTGTGACGCCTGCGGTCGGAGATCGGCCCTATGCGGGGTCTTTGTCCCTTGGCCTGCATACCCATTTTGCCACGGCATCGGGCACCGAAGTGAGCCTTGGCGGCGACCTTGTTGCGATTGGCCCGCAGACCGGACTCGATGATTTTCAAAGCGCGCTGCACGATCTGCTCGGGATCGACGATGCGTCGCCCGCAACGCTCAATGCGCAGATCGGCAATATGGTTCGCCCCAGCGCGACATTAGAGATGGCGCGCGGTTTTGATCTTGCGGCACAAACGCAGCTGCGGCCCTTCATGGAGTTGCGCGGCGGGGTCGAAACCTATGCACGTGTCGGGTTTGATATGACCATTGGTGCGGCGGGGCGGGGCGAGCTTTTGACCCGCGACCCGGTCACCGGCCATCGGATGCGTGTCGTGCGCGAGCAGGTTCCCGGTCTGTCCGTCGTGATGGGTGCGGATATCGCCAAGGTCTGGGATAGTGTCTATCTTCCCGAAGATCGCGGCTATGCCCTCACCGATAGCCGCACGCGTGCGCGTCTTGGGCTGCATTGGCAGGGTGAGAAGAGCATGGTGTTCTACGGTCTGACCTGGCTTGGCGAGGAATTTGTCGGCCAAGGCAGCGGCCAACTGGTCGGGGCGTTGCAATTCAGCCTGAAATTTTGACGCAGGTCAGGAAACCTCCGAGAAATCCCTTCCAATCGCGAATCACGTCTGTTAACTTTTTGCCATAAAAACAAAAAAGGCAGGTTATCAGGCAATGAAGACGGGCTTTCGTGGCACGTTCGTCATCTCCTGGTCGCAAACAAAGATAGACGGTGTTGAGGCTGCATCGGTGCAGGCGCTCGAAACGGGCGCGGTGTGGTCATGGCATGGGGAACCCGTCCGCGTGGACGGCCCGACCGAGCTATTGCGTCTGGACCAGGCGGAAGGTGAGGCGAACATCCGCAAGCGTGCGGCGCGCACCGTGCGTCGGCTTGTGGGGGCAGCAGTCAGCAATACATCGCATCTTGACGCGGTCGAGGTGGAAGATCCGCTCCTTGAGGGCGGTTTCGTCGTGACCAACGGCGCGCAGAGTTACACTGTCACCGTGATTGAGATTGAGGGGCGTCAGCCGCTTTTGATGTTCCTCGATGAGTTGCCGCCGCAGGGGGCGGAGCTTTGGGTGGTGCATCATTCGTTGGGGGCCACCGAGGCAAGTCCGATGGGGCCGGCGTCGGGGGGTGTGATCTGTTTCACGCCGGGCACCATGATCCAGACGCCCACGGGCGCACGGCGGGTCGAGGAGCTGCGTGAGGGAGATAAGGTTCAGACCAAGGATAACGGCGCCGAAGAAGTATGTTGGATCGGCAGTCGCCGGATGACCGGCGCGCGGCTTTTCGCGATGCCGCAGCTGCGCCCGGTGCGTATTCGCGCAGGGGCGTTTGGCATTGAGCGCCCGGACGCAGAGCTTGTGGTGTCGCCCGAACACCGGATGCTGGTCAAAGGCGCAGCGGCGCGGGCCTTGTTCAATACGCCAGAAGTACTTGTTTCTGCGCGAGATTTGGTCAATGGATCGTCCGTGGCCGTGGATGCCAATATGCGGCAAGTGACCTATATTCACCTGCTTTTACCCCGGCATCAGATCCTTTGGGCCAATGGGGTTGAGACCGAAAGTTACCACCCGGCCAATGCGGCCCTGTCGACGCTTGAGGCATCGGATCGCAAGCGTCTTCTGCGGATGCTGCCGGAGCTTGAGGATGATCTCAACAGCTACGGCCCCTATGCACGCCGCAACCTCAGCCGCAGCGAAGCAGCCATTCTTCAGCACGAGGCGGCCTGACCCAAACCGCCTTGGGCCTCGTCAAAACCCCGCTCGGATGAGCGGGGTTTTGTCGTTTTGAGAGTGTAAAACGCACGTCGGTATTACGTCGGTATCGCGTCTGCATTGCGTCGGTGGGGGCGGGAGTTATGGTGTGAAGGCGCTAAAGGTGAGGAGGGGCGCGATTTTCATGCGGGATCGCTTGACTCCCCCGTGAACTCCTATATACGCGCGTTTCCATTGGTGTTGGTGGCCCCCGCAAGGGGATGCCTGTCACGTCGGTAAAACCCGGCGAGAGGACAACGCCCTTCGAAACCTGAACGAAGGAGATCAGCCGTGACCAAACGCACGACTGCCAAGTACAAAATCGACCGCCGGATGGGCGAAAACATCTGGGGCCGCGCAAAATCCCCGGTTAACCGCCGTGAATACGGCCCCGGCCAGCACGGCCAGCGCCGCAAGGGCAAGCTTTCGGACTTTGGTCTGCAGCTGCGCGCCAAGCAGAAGCTCAAGGGCTACTATGGCGACCTGACCGAGAAGCAGTTCCGCCGCATCTATGGCGATGCCGAGCGTGTGAAGGGCGATACCGGTGAAAACCTCATTGGTCTGCTTGAGCGCCGTCTCGACGCTGTTGTCTACCGTGCCAAGTTCGTGCCGACCGTGTTCGCCGCGCGTCAGTTCGTGAACCACGGCCACGTGCTCGTCAACGGCAAGCGCGTCAACATCCCGTCCTACCGTGTCAAGGAAGGCGACGTGATCGAAGTTCGCGAGAAGTCCAAGCAGATGGCAGCGGTTCTTGAAGCGGTTCAGCTTCCTGAGCGCGATGTGCCGGACTATATCGAAGCCGACCACAACAAGATGACCGCCACTTTCGTGCGCGCACCGGGCCTTTCGGATGTGCCGTACCCGGTTCTGATGGAACCGAACCTCGTGGTCGAATTCTACGCGAAGAACTAATCTTCGCCGACACGACAGAATTTCCGGGAAACCCGCTGCATCGCGCAGCGGGTTTTCTGTTTTGAAAAGGGGCGCGTCGGGAGCGCGCGCCCCCAGAGTGTTTTTACCAAGGTGAAGATTTGGTGCGGCATTGAAGGCGTTGCCAGATTTTGCCAGACCTTTTATGCGGAGCGCAGGAAAAACAGGGGGCAGATATGGCCAATTCGATCGAACGGGGATTTGAGAAGACGCTTTTTGCGTCGCGCTGGCTCATGGCGCCGATGTATCTTGGGCTCGTGGTGTCCTTGGCGATGCTGGTCTATGTGTTTGGTCATGAGCTTCTGGTTTACCTGCCGCAATTGCCGGGGATGGGAGCGGACAAGGTTATCCTTGTGGTGCTGACGTTGATTGACCTGACGCTGGCGGGGAACCTTTTGTTGATCGTGCTGTTCTCGGGGTATGAGAGTTTCGTTTCCAAGATGGACGTGGCCGAGGCGGAAGAGCGGCTTGGCTGGATGGGGACGGTGGATTTCTCGGGCCTCAAGATGAAGCTTATTGCCTCGATCGTGGCGATTTCGGCGATTCATCTTCTCAAGCGGTTCATGGAAATCGGCAAGGCCAAGGACGGCGCAGGGCTGGCGGGCGAAGAGCTGATGTGGATGGTGGCGATTCACATGGTGTTCGTGCTGTCGGGGGTTTTGATGGCGGCGATGGATTGGATGGCGGCGCAGTCGAAGAAAAAACCCTAAAAGGTTTTGTAAGCCCATTTCATTTTCCACCCAGAGGCGTGACCGCAATCACGCACATCGCCTAAAGCGGTGTTTCGAACCTTTCCAAGTTGGCGGCGCGGAGCTAAGAAACGGGTCGAAGCAGGAGAGTAATTGTATGCCGGGTATTTTACCGCAGCCGGGAATCATGGACATCGCGCTCTATGTCGGCGGCACGTCCTCGATTGAGGGTGTCAGTGATGTTGTAAAACTGTCGTCGAACGAGAACCCGTTCGGCTGTTCGGACGCCGTCAAGGTGGCTTATGGCAAGGCCGGGCATGGGTTACATCGCTATCCGTCGACGGATCACGCGGGATTGCGCGCGGCGATTGCCGAAGTGCATGGGCTTGATGGGGAACGCATCATCTGTGGTGTGGGCTCGGACGAAGTTTTGCAATTCGTCACTATGGCCTATGCGGGCGTTGGCGATGAGGTCATTTATACCGAGCATGGGTTCTCGATGTATCCGATCCTGGCCAAGATGGTTGGGGCCAAGGGTGTTGTCGTGCCCGAGCGCGAGCGCATGGTGGATGTGGATGCGATCCTTGCGGCCTGCACCCAGAAAACCAAGATCGTCTTTATCGCCAATCCGGGCAATCCGACGGGCACGATGCTGCCGCCGGAAGAGGTCGCACGGTTGGCGGATGGGCTGCCGGACGGGGCGATCCTTGTGCATGACGGGGCCTATACCGAGTTTGTTGCAGGCGCGGATGGCGGTGCGGCATTGGTCGAGGCGCGCGAGAATGTTATCATGACGCGGACCTTCTCAAAGATTTACGGGCTTGGCGGTTTGCGGATCGGTTGGGGCTATGCCCCCAAGGAGATCATTGACGTGCTTAATCGTGTGCGTCAGCCGTTCAACCTTTCGACGGTTCAGTTGGAGGTCGGCGAAGCGGCAGTGCGCGATCAGGCATGGGTCGAGAAATGCCGGGCCGACAATACGCGGCTGCGCACGTGGTTGCGTGATGCGCTGGCCGAGCATGGGGTCGACTCGGACCCCTCAAGCGCCAATTTCATCCTTGCGCGGTTTGCCGATCAGGCCGAGGCGGAAGCCTGTGACGAGTATCTCAAGACGCAGGGCCTTATCGTGCGTCGGGTGGCGGGCTATGGGCTTCCCAATTGCCTGCGGATCACGGTTGGGGATGAGCCGGGCTGTCGCCGGGTGGCGCATGCCATTGGACAGTTCAAGGCAGGCGCACGATGAGCGGGCCGGTCTATGAACGTGTCGCGCTGATTGGGCTTGGCCTGATTGCGTCGTCTATGTTCTGGGCCATGAAACGCGGCGGTCTCGCAGGTGAGGTCACGGGCTATGCGCGGTCCGAGGAGACGCGGGATACGGCGCGGCGGATCGGGCTTTGCGATCGGGTTTGTGACAGTGCGGCCGAGGCCGCGGAGGGCGCGGACCTGATCGTGCTCTGCGTGCCGGTGGGCGCGATGGGCGCGGTGGCCGAAGAGATTGCCCCGGCGCTCAAGCCCGGCGCAACGGTATCGGATGTGGGGTCGGTCAAGCGGTCGGTTATCAATGCCGTGGCGCCGCACCTGCCCGAAGGGGTACACTTTGTGCCTGCGCACCCGCTTGCCGGGACCGAGCATTCGGGCCCGGAATCGGGCTTTGCCGAGCTTTATGACAATCGTTGGTGCATCGTGGTGCCGGCGGATGCGGATACCGACCCGGAGGCCGTGGCGCGGTTGCGCGCGCTTTGGGAGGGGATGGGCGCCAATGTCGATGAGATGGACGCGGATCATCACGATCTTGTCCTTGCCGTCACGTCCCATGCGCCGCACCTCATTGCCTATACGATGGTGGGCGTGGCCGACCATTTGCGCCGGGTGACCGAAAGCGAAGTTATCAAATATTCCGCCGCCGGTTTCCGGGATTTTACCCGGATTGCGGCCTCGGACCCGACCATGTGGCGCGATGTGTTCCTGAACAACAAGGAAGCGACGCTCGATATTCTTGGGCGGTTCACCGAAGAGCTTTTCGTGTTGCAGCGGGCCATTCGCATGGGCGATGGCGATCATTTGCACGAGTATTTCACCCGCACCCGCGCGATCCGGCGCGGCATCATTGAGGCGGGACAGGATACGGAAGCGCCAGATTTCGGGCGCGCAGCCAAGACGCCATGAGGCGGCGGGCGGGGGCACTCGGGCTGGCGCTGGCGGCGCTGATTGCGGGGGCCGCCGCGTCACAGGCGCCGGACCGCTCTTTGCGGCCGGTGCTGCGCGAAGATACCTATCCCGTAGCTTTGCCGAGCCTTGCGCCGGAACGGTCGTTACGCCCCTTGCTGCGGCAGGGGGATATTACCCGCAACGCCGCCGTGTCGGTGCGTCCGGCGGTTGTTAAACCAACACCCAAGGGGACAGTGCCGCAAAGTTCGGTCGGCAAGGTTTGCCGTGATCGGGATTTGCGCGGGACCGTGGTTGGTCATGTGCCCGGCAAGCTCAAGGGGTGCGGTATCGCCAAGGACGGGATCAAGCTCTACTCGGTGTCCGGCGTCGCCTTTAGTCAGCCTGCGGTGATGAACTGTGATACGGCGCGGGCAATCAAATCCTGGGTTGAGGGCGGCATGGCACGGTCGGTTGGCCGCTATGGGGGCGGGGTCGAGAAGATTCGCGTCGCGGCGGGCTATTCCTGCCGCACACGCAACCATAAGAAGGGCGCGAAGATCTCGGAGCATGGCAAGGGCAATGCGATTGATTTCTCGGGGTTCATCCTTGCCAATGGTGACGAGATTTCGCTTCTGAAGGATTGGGGGAAGGGCAAGAAGGGCCGTATCCTCAAGGATATGCATCGCAGTGCATGTGGGCCGTTCGGCACGGTTCTTGGGCCGGAATCAGACCGGTATCACAAGGACCATTTCCATTTCGATATTGCCCGTCACCGCGGCGGGCCATACTGCCGCTAGGGTTTAGCGCAGGATGATCTTGGGCGCGGGGCCGATGGGCACCGGGCCGATCCGCGTCAGGCCGCCCCGAAAGTTGAGCGGGATGTCGAGGGTTTTGGGATTGCCCGCCATGGCCGAGAGGAATTCCAGCCCCTGTTCCACGCCGTCGATCACCGCTTTGGGAAGCTCTTCGCTCTGCCGGGCAAGGGCGACGATCTCGCGCCAGTTGGTGGCGCGCAGGGTGATTTCGCCCTGCGGATAGCCCGCCGCGTCGATGCGCA
>JAAEZB010000034.1:0-5952 GCA_018223085.1 Paracoccaceae bacterium | reverse complement strand
GCCATGCGATAGCGGGCGTCGGCCTCGGGGTCTTTGTGCATGGCAAGGCGCAGGGTTTCGGCCGAGAGGGACCACCCCGCATCCGAGACTAGCGCCAGCGCATCAACGGCAAAGTTCGACCGTTCCAGCGGCAAGGAAGGCGTTCCCGCGACGACGAGCGAGGCTTTCATGTCCTCGCTTTGGACGGTGACGCGCTGGTCGGGGAAGGCGAGGGTCTGTTCATGCGGCCAGATGGCGATCAGGTGATTGGGGCGGTAGCTCAGGGCGAAGAGCTGAAAGAACGGCGCTTCCCACGCAACGCCGGTGCCGGGATCGGCAAGGGCGACGTCGGAAAACGTCGTATCGAAACGGTTGGGAAAGCCGCTTACCGTGATGTCCGAGGTCTCGGCGAGCCAGCCGTCGGTTTGGCGCGCGGCGAACCAGCCGTCAAAGCCGGATTTGGCCTTGGTCGCGCCGATATACCAATAGGCGCTCCATCCAAAGGTCAGAACAAGAATCACGATCAGAAGACGTTTCATGCCAGAGGCCCTTTCGCGGCGTTTGGCTATGGTGTTTAACGGCCCGCAAACGCGAGGGCCAGAGGCATGACAATGTGGGTATTCGGATACGGCTCCCTTTTGTGGAATCCGGGCTTTGAGGTGGGCGAAAAGGCGGTGGGGACGCTGCATGGCTGGCATCGCAGTTTTTGTATGCGCTCGATCCATCATCGCGGCACGGTGGAAAACCCCGGTCTTGTTCTTGCGCTTGATGCGGCGACCGAGGCGCATTGTATGGGGGTCGCGTTTTCTGTGGCCGAGGGGCATGAGGCGCGCACGCTGGATTATCTGCGCGAGCGGGAATTGGTGTCATCGGCGTATCTTGAGGCCACTCTTGAGATTGCATTGCGCGATGGGCGGCAGGTTGAGGCGGTCACCTATGTGATTGATCCCGACCACGACCAGTATTGCCACCTTGATCTTGAGGAGCAGGCGCAGATCATTGCCCGCGCAGTTGGCGGGCGGGGGCCGAATACGGATTACCTTCACAATACGGCGGTGCATCTTCGGGAGCTTGGCATCGAAGACGGCGATCTTGACTGGCTTTCGGGACGGGTTCGGGCGCTGAGCGGGGCATAGCGCCCTGCGGCGGATAAATCCTTGGCACACAGAATATGAGCCAGTAGGGTAAGCCTTAGAAAAACAACGTGTCGGGGGCTGTCCAAATGGACGCACAGGACCGCGAAGTCGAGCTGCATTTCTCTCATCCGTTCCGCCAGATCATCTTGATGTTGATCGTGCTCGGGTTTGTTGGGCTATTGGCCTATGTCGCGCTGCCCACGGTGCAGCCGGTGTTCCTTGCCAATCCCTATCTCAACGGGTTTATTTTCCTTGTCTTTGTGATTGGGGTTCTTGCCTGTTTCGGGCAGGTGTTTTCGCTCATCAATTCGGTGAAATGGATTGAACGCTTTGCCACCGGGGCAGAAGGCGGCGAGCCAAACCGCGCGCCCTCTCTTCTGGCACCGCTGGCGACGCTTTTGAAATCGCGCAGCGCGCGGGCCCAGATCAGCGCGACCTCGACCAGTTCGATTCTCGATTCGGTGGCGACCCGCATTGATGAGGGGCGTGAAATCACGCGATACCTTGTCAACATGTTGATTTTCCTTGGTCTTTTGGGGACGTTCTATGGCCTTGCGACGACCGTTCCGGCGTTGGTCGACACCATTCGCAGCCTTGCGCCGCAAGAGGGCGAAGGCGGAGTCGAGGTGTTTTCGCGTTTGATGAGCGGGCTTGAGGCGCAGTTGGGCGGCATGGGCGTGGCTTTTGCGTCTTCGCTTCTCGGGCTTGCCGGGTCTCTCATCGTGGGGCTTTTGGAATTGTTCGCGGGGCACGGGCAGAACCGGTTTTATCGCGAGCTTGAGGAATGGCTCTCGTCGATTACGCGGCTTGGCTATAGCTCGGGCGATGGCGAAGGCGGCATCGAGCAGGCCGCCGTGGCGCAAGTCCTCGACCAGATGGGCGAGCAGATGGACGGCTTGCGTAGCATGTTTTCCGAGAGTGGCGCACGGCAGGCGATGGTTGATGAAAAGCTCGGCCAACTCGCCGATAATTTGGCACGGATGACCGACCGGATGGAGACCAGCGCGCCGACGACACAGGCGCTCTTGCGTGTGGCGGAGGGGCAGGAACGTCTTATCGCGGCGATGGAAGCGCGCACCGAGGCGGACGCCGATGGCGGTATTGATGCCGAAAGCCGGATGCGCCTGCGGTCGATCGACGTGCAGATGTTGCGCATTCTTGAGGAAATTTCCGCCGGACGGCAGGAGAGCATGGCCGAATTGCGCACCGATTTGGCCGCGCTGGGCCGGGTTCTCAAACAGGGGCAGCGGGCCGGGACAGCCAAGCGCAAACCGGCGTCCGAAGAACCGCCGCAGGAGGGCTAACACATGGCCCTGTCACGGCGCACCGGACAACGTTTTCAGGCGTCGATCTGGCCCGGTTTCGTGGATGCGATGACCGGGCTTTTGCTCGTGTTGATGTTCGTGCTGACCATTTTCATGGTGGTGCAGTTTGTTTTGCGCGAAACGATCTCGGGGCAGGAGACAGAGCTTCACGAGCTATCCGCCGAAGTTGCCGCGCTGGCGCAGGCGCTGGGCCTTGAGCAACAGGCCAATGCCGCGTTGGAAGAGCGGGTTGGCGGATTGCAGGCGACCCTCAGCGAGGCGCAGGACGAGGCGTCGCGGCAATCGGCGTTGATTGCGTCGCTGACCTTGGACCTTGCGGCGCGTGAGGATGACCTTGCCGCCGCACGCAGCCAGATCACCGGCTTTGAGGCACAGGTTGCTGCGCTTTTGTCGGAACGCGATACGGCTCTGGCCGAGGTGGCGAGCCTTGAGGGCGAGAAGGCGGAATTGCTGAGTGAGCAAGAGGCGCTCAACCTCGCGCTTGCGACGGCGCGGGACGAGATTGACGCCGGGGCCGAGGCGGCGCGTCTGGCGGCGGCCCGGCGCGAGGCGTTGGAGGCGATGATTGTTGATCTCAACCGCGAGGCCGAGGTAAGCGCGACGGATCGCGCCGCGCTGCTTGCGCGGGCCGAAGACCTTGAGGCAAAGCTCAGCGAACAGGAAAAACAGCGCCTTGTTGAGGCGGCCGCGAGCGAGGCGTTGCGCAAGAAGCTTGAAAACGCGGATGCGGAACTGACGGCGATGACACTGGCGCTTGAGGCGCAGCGACAGAAGGCCGAGGAGACGCTTACCCTTTTGGCAGCGGCGGACAAGGCGCGCGCAGATTTGGACCTGCGCCTTGCGGCGGCACTTCTTGCGGAAGAGACGACCGAGGAGGCCTTGGCTCGGGCACAGGCGGCGCTTGTGGCGGCAGAGGCGGATCGGGCGGCGGAAGGCGATGAGATGCGCGCCGCATTGGCCGCGCGTGAGAGCGATCTTGAGGATTTGCGCGCCCGGTTGGCCGAAGCGGTGGCGGCGAAACTGGCCACAGACGAAGACCTCGCCGCGCGCCGTGCTGAGGCCGAGGCGCTTGCCGCGAACAAGGACGAGATCGAGAAACAGCTTGCCGCGGCATTGGCGGCGAAATTGGCCGCCGAACAGGCAGCGGGCGAGACCCTGAGCGAAGCCGAGCAGCGCGCGGCGCTTCTCAAGGCGGCGAATGCGGAATTGGCCGAGGTTGAAGCGCGGTCAGCCGAGAGCGCGCGGGAAGTGGCGCTTCTCAATCAACAGGTTGCGGCCCTGCGCCAGCAGCTTGGCTCGCTTCAGGCGCTTTTGGATGATGCCAAGGACCGCGATGCAGTGGCGCAGGTGCGCCTTCAGAGCCTTGGCAGCGATCTCAACGCCGCCCTTGCCCGCGCGGCGGCGGAAGAGCGCAAGCGGCGTCAGTTGGAAGAGGCCGAACGCAAGCGCCTTGAGGAAGAAAAGAAGAACCTCGAACAATACCGGTCCGAGTTCTTTGGCCGGTTGCGCGAGGTTCTGGCGGGACAGGAAGGCGTGCGCATCGTGGGCGACCGGTTCGTGTTCTCCTCCGAGGTTCTTTTCCCGCCGGGCGGGGCCGATCTTTCGCGCGCAGGCGAGGGCGAAATTGCCAAGATCGCCGGGATCTTGCGCAGCGTGGCCAACGACATTCCCGATACGATTGATTGGGTGATCCGGGTCGATGGGCATACGGATAATGTGCCGCTTATCAATGGTGCGGAGTTTGCCGATAACTGGGAGTTGAGCCAGGCGCGGGCCTTGTCGGTGGTGCGCTATATGGTGAACTACCTTGGCATCCCGCCCAACCGCCTTTCGGCGAATGGGTTTGGTGAGTATCAGCCGCTTGACCCGAGCGACACGCGGGAAGCGCGGGCCAAGAACCGGCGGATCGAGTTGAAGATTACCGAAAAGTAAGCTGGCCTAGTCGGTCAGGGTCGTCTGGGTTGTGACGCGGCCAAGTTCGCGCCCGTCGCGGATCAGGGTGACCGTGCCGGAATAGAGGCCCGGAACGGTGTTGCCCGCGTGTAGTTTGCGCCCGGCGGCGCGCATGGCTTGGGCCTGTGTCTTGTCAAAGGTCGCGTCATGTTCGGAGAAGAGGCCGTTCGGACCTTGGATTTCGAAATGCAGCTTGTCGCCGGGGCGTGCGCCGAAGAGGTATCCCCAGAGCACCAGCCCGCCTTGGGCGGCAGAAATCTGGGGGGCGTGGGCCTTGCCCCATTTGACGTGGTCATATCCGGGCACGCCAAAGCTAAACCCGGCGTTGATGAGGCCACCAGCGTGATAGGGGATTTCCTCTTGCCAGAGGGTGTCATCGCCTTGCGTGCCACAGGTGATTTGGCCGTCGGTATTGAACGGGTCGACAAGCGTGCCGTTGTGGCGCACGGAGATGTGCAGATGCGGGAAGGCGGTGCGCCCGGACATGCCGATCTGTCCAATGACGGTGCCTGTCTCGACCGTTGCGCCCTTTTGCACGGCGATGGAGCCGGACTGCATGTGGCAATATTGGGTGATCCAGCCATCGCCATGGTCGATGACGACGCCATTGCCGCAATCCTGTCCTTCGGGGAAATCCATTTCGGCCCCAAGGAAATGGTCCGGCACGCCATCGCGCGTGGCCTTGACCACGCCGGGGGCGGCGGCGAGGGCATTCACACCGGAGAGGGCCTCAAGATGGGTGGCAAGCGCCACATCTGTGCCCTTGTGGCCGTCGTAGGTCAGGCGGCCGCAGGTGAAATCCTGTGCGCCCGGTCCGGGGTCGGCATCGACATAGCTCTGAATGAAACAGGTTTGCCCAAGGATGCAATCAACGGGCAGGGCGAGGTCGATCCCTTCGGAAAAAGCAGGGGCCGCCGCAAGCGCGGCGGCCGTTGCTAGGGCGAGCCTGTGCATCACTCTGCGGTGAGCAGCGGCGGTTTGGAACCGGTGATCCGCGGCTTGTCGGGGCCGTCGATCTTGAGCTTCAGTTCGCCATCCTTGACCGTGACCTTAACCACGCCGCCCTTGGCAAGGGTGCCAAAGAGAAGCTCTTCGGCGAGCGGCTTCTTGATGTGCTCCTGAATGACGCGGCCAAGCGGTCGGGCACCCATCTTGTCGTCATAGCCCTTATCGGCGAGCCATTCGGCGGCTTTCGGGGTGAGCTCGATGGTCACGTTGCGATCCATGAGCTGTGCCTCAAGCTGAAGGACGAATTTCTCGACCACCTGCATGATGACGGATTTGGGCAGCGGCGCGAAGGAGATCACCGCGTCGAGACGGTTGCGGAATTCCGGCGTGAAGGTGCGCTCGATGGCGGCGGTATCCTCGCCCTCGCGGCGGTCGCGACCAAAGCCGATGGCCGCTTTGGCCTGTTCGGTGGCCCCGGCGTTGGAGGTCATGATGAGGATCACGTTGCGGAAATCGACGGTGCGCCCGTTGTGATCGGTGAGCGTGCCGTGGTCCATCACCTGCAACAGGATGTTGTAGACATCCGGGTGCGCCTTTTCCATCTCGTCCAG
>JAAEZB010000033.1 GCA_018223085.1 Paracoccaceae bacterium | reverse complement strand
TCCTTTTTCGTCGGATCTTCGATCTCCATCTTGAGACGCTCATCAGGATAGAGCGGGGTCAGGTTATCAAAGGCAATCTTGTGATTGGCCATCTCGGGCGCTTCGAAGTTGATCTTCGTCACGTTCATGAGCGCAAAATAACGCTCATTCTCTTCCGGGGCCTTGATCTCGCCGTCTACTGTATCGCCGGTTCGTAGCGAAAATTTCCGGATCATTTCAGGGCTGACATAGATGTCATCAGGACCGGGAAGATAGTTGGCTTCGGGTGCGCGAAGGAAGCCGAACCCATCCTGAAGAACTTCAAGAACGCCTTCACCAGAGATTTCCCAGCCCTCATCCGCGCGTTCACGCAGAATCTGGAACATCATCTCGCCTTTGCGCATCGTCGAAGCGTTCTCGATTTCGAGCTCTTCAGCCATTGCGAGAAGGTCTTTTGGGCTCTTTGCCTTGAGATCGGCAAGTGCAAGTTTTTCGGTAGTCATAAAAATATCCTAAGCGCAGCCATGGGAGGCCGCGGTCATCATATGGGACTTGGAGGACACGTGATCCGGACGGATCAGTTGAGCAGTTCTTAAAGCCTTAGGCCAAGGGAGTCAATTTCCTGAATGTTTCATAGAGCTCTGAGCTGAGAGATCCGTTTGCCTATCTTCTAATAAAATAAAAAAGAAAGATAAGGATGATGTTTTAGTAGGAAGCAGATTTTCTTGGGATTATTTGGTTTTACACAAGGTTTCCACAGGTTGGATATCTTCCTTGAAGTGGAAAGGAAATCTTGGAAAACCCTCAAAAAATATAAAAAATACAGACACTTAAACCTGAAAATTCTGAACATATTCTGTGCATAACTCTATGGGTTTCCCGGGATAGATACATAGACCAACAGTGTCACGTTTTCCCAATCCACGGTGGATGAAACCTGAAGAAGCCAGTGAAACACCCTTGTTTTCCCGAACTTGCAAAGCTGATCGAATTTTCCGAGAAGTGATCCAACAGTTTCACAGGCTTCCTCCACAGGTTATCCACATGCCCCATGACATTATTCTTGCCAGCAGTTCGGAGATCCGAGCGCAGCTTTTGCGGAATGCGGGTGTGAATTTTCGAATCGAGAAGGCCCGAGTCGATGAAGAGATGCTTCGTCGTGGCCTTGAGATGGAAGGCGCAACGCCGCGTGATATTGCGGATGGTTTAGCCGAAGCAAAGGCGATGAAGGTCGCAGGGAAGAACCACGATAGCCTCGTGATCGGGTGCGATCAGGTTTTGGATTTCGAAGGCATGGTGTTTTCAAAGCCTGAAACACCTGAAGAGGCTCGGGCGCAGCTTTTGGCGTTGCGAAATAAGAGACATACGCTTTTGTCTGCGGCGGTGATCTATCATGAAGGGCGGCCAGTCTGGCGCCATGTTGGCGTTGTGCGCCTCATGATGCGAGATTTCTCGGATGCTTATCTTGAAGAATATATCGAGCGGAACTGGGAGAGTATCCGGTGGTCCGTTGGTGGGTATAAGCTCGAAGAAGAAGGCGTGCGGCTCTTTTCGCGGGTCGATGGCGACTATTTCAATGTGCTTGGGCTGCCGCTTGTCGAACTGCTCAACTATCTCATGGTCAGAGGAGACCTTATGTCATGACGGCACAATCCATACCACTTGCGGCCGTGATAGGTCATCCGATTGTGCACTCCAAGTCGCCGCGCCTGCATGGGTATTGGCTCGGGAAATATGGGATCGAGGGGCATTATGTACCGATGGATGTCGCGCCTGAGGATCTTGAGGTGGTGATACAGGCGATGCCGAAGATGGGATATGTCGGAGCAAATGTGACGATTCCGCATAAAGAGACAGTCATGGCGTTGGTCGATACGCTAACTGATAGTGCCAAGGCGATTGGTGCGGTGAATACGCTCGTGTTTGAAGAGGATGGCTCGATCACGGGCGATAATACAGATGGATACGGGTTTATCGAAAACTTGCGGCAAGGCGCGCCGGATTGGAAAGCAGAAACCGGGCCCGCGATGGTTCTTGGCGCGGGCGGCGCGGCGCGGGCGATTGTGTTTTCACTTCTTGAGGCGGGCGTGCCAAAGGTGATGATTTCAAACCGAACAAAAGCACGGGCCGAAGGGCTTTGCGCTGATTTCGGCGAAAAGGTCGAGGTTGTAGATTGGAACAAGGCCGCGAGCGCGTTGGGGGAAGCTGAAACGCTGGTTAATACGACCTCTCTCGGGATGGTTGGCAAAGCCCCGCTCGAAATCTCGCTCGATGCGCTTTCGTCGGGGGCCACGGTGACGGATATTGTCTATAATCCGCTCGAAACAGAACTTTTGCGGCAGGCGCGGGAAAAGGGCTGTCCGACGGTAGATGGTCTTGGGATGCTTTTGCATCAGGCGGTGCCTGGGTTTGAAGCGTGGTTTGGTAAACGGCCCGAGGTTGACGCAGGGCTTCGTGATGAGGTGCTTGGATGACGTTTCGCCTCGGTCTGACCGGTTCTATTGGCATGGGAAAATCGACTACGGCAAAATTGTTTGCCGAGGCAGGATGCGCCGTTTGGGACG
This sequence comes from Paracoccaceae bacterium, assembly GCA_018223085.1. Lineage (GTDB taxonomy): Bacteria > Pseudomonadota > Alphaproteobacteria > Rhodobacterales > Rhodobacteraceae > Shimia. The sequence goes on along the minus strand of JAAEZB010000033.1, from coordinate 27,541 downwards.
CGGACGCAGCGGTGCATCGGATGTATTCCGAAGGCGGAGCAGCGGTCGCGCCTTTGAAAGCAGTTTTTCCCGATGCGATTATTGATGGCGCGGTGTCCCGTGATCGCCTCAAGGCGATGATTAGTAAAGATGCGAGCGTTTTGAAGGTTCTGGAGCGGATTGTTCACCCGCTGGTCGGCGAAGACCGGGCAAAGTTCCTCAAAGAGACGACGGCGGACATTGTTGTTTTCGATATTCCGCTTTTGTTTGAGACTGGCGGCAATAAGGGCATGGATGCGGTTGTATGTGTCTCTGTTTCACCTGAAATTCAGCAAGATAGGGTTATGGAGCGGGGAACGATGACGCTTGAGCAGTTTGAGCAGATCCGCGCCAAGCAGATGCCAAACGAAGAGAAATGCGCGCAATCGGATTACGTTGTGGTCACGGATACGCTTGAACATGCGCGCAAACAGGTGAACGATATTGTCCTAAAGATCAGGAAGGATCTGTCCGTTGCGTGAAATCGTACTCGATACCGAAACCACGGGGCTTAACCCGGATACCGGGGATCGAATTGTCGAGATCGGCGGCGTGGAACTTTTCAACCATATGCCGACCGGGCGCACCTATCACCAGTATATCAATCCGGAACGCTCAATGCCGATGGAGGCGTTTGAGGTGCATGGGATTGGGCCGGACCTCCTGGAGCCGCCACAAACGCCTGCGCCGGGGGCCGTGATCCTGCGCGATAAACCGGTTTTTCAGGAGATTGGGCAAGCGTTTCTTGATTTTGTGGGCGATGCAAAGCTTGTGATCCACAATGCATCCTTCGACATGAAGTTCCTCAACGCCGAACTGCGCTGGATGGGGCTGCCCCAGCTACCCTGGGAGCAGGCGCTTGATACGCTCGCTATCGCGCGGAAGAAGTTTCCGGGTTCTCCGGCGTCTCTTGATGCGCTTTGCCGTCGTTTTGGGATCAATAACGAGAACCGGACGCTTCACGGCGCGCTTCTCGACTCGGAAATCCTTGCGGATGTCTATCTAGAGCTAATCGGGGGGCGTCAGCCGGACCTCGTCCTAGCAACAGAAGGGCCTTCTAAAGGTGCCGCAAAGGATACGATCAATGAAAACTGGCGCCCGGCGCCGCGCCCAACCCCCCTGCCCTCGCGGTTGAGCGAAGACGAAAGAAAGGCCCACGAGACATTCGTTGCCAAACTTGGCGACGATAGCCTGTGGGCCAAACTTTCATAGATACCCCGTTACAACGGAGATATCGCGGGATCAGTTCGGGACTGCTTCGCCCGCTTCGGCCTGACGGCGCGCGATTTCGTTGCGGTAAAGCTGCATGAAATCAATGTTGTCGAGGTTCAGCGGCGGGAAGCCGCCGTCGCGCGTAATGTCCGAGACAATACGGCGGATGAACGGGAAAAGAAGGCGCGGGCATTCGATCAGAAGGAACGGATGCATCTGGTCTTCCGGAACGCCTTCGATGTGGAACACGCCGGCGTAGTCGAGCTCGAGAAGGAACATTTCCTCGCCGGTTGCTTGGTTCTTGGCGGTGACGTTGAGTTTGGTCACAACTTCGAACTGGTGCTCGGCTTCGCGCTTTTGAGCGTCGAGGTTCACCTGAACCTGAACGTCAGGCTGTGCCTCACCGGATGCGCGTTTCTGCGCGAGGATATTTTCAAAGGAAAGATCGCGGATGAACTGTGCGAGCACGTTCATGCGAACCTGAGGGGCGGCTTGAGCTGCGCCATTGCCGTTTTCCGACATGTGGATCTCCTGGATACAAATTCTTTGAAAGCGCTTTATCAGGAAGGCTTGTCAGCCTCAATGCTTAGTCCAGCCAGAGGGACGATGTGTCGGGCGTTTGTCGGGATCAATCTCAACAAAATCGCCGTCAATGACGTCATCTGTGCCGGGGTGATAGGTTTTACCACCCTGCATAGACCCCATAGAGAAACTTTGAACACGAACGCGACCGCGCAGGAAGCGGTATACGGCCTCGCGGACCGGCGGGATCAGGAGCGAGAAGCCGACAGCATCGGTAAAGAATCCGGGCGTCAACAAAAGCGCACCTGAAAGCAAGATCATTGCCCCGTGGGCGAGCGGCTCTGTGGGATCGTTAAGCTCGGAAAACGAGCGCTGAAGATTGGCAAGCGCGATCCGGCCCTGATTTTTAACGAGGAATGTGCCAAGAACGGCCGTCAAAATCACAATAAGAAGCGTTGAGGTCAGGCCAATCGCTCCCCCGATTTGGATAAACAGGGCGATTTCGATCAGAGGAACGCCGACAAAAGCCAAAAACAGCCACATTTCTTCTCTCTCCTAGTTCGTAATGGGCGCGGTGGACTTGATCCGGCCCGTGACTTACATAAGTGCGGTATAAGCCCGTTTCCATGCCTGACATGAGGTTCCAATGAATACACCCATCCTTCAGCTTCTTGTGCTGGCCGGCATCGCCGTGTTCCTTATTCTTCGCCTGAAGAGTGTTTTAGGGACGCGAGACGGGTATGAGCCTCCGCGCCAGACGCCGGGGCCGCAGGTTAAACACGAGCGCGAGTTTGAAGTTATCGAAGGCGGGCCGGACCCGGATATCGTCGATCACGTGGCCGAAGACAGTGACGCGGCCAAAGCGCTGATGGCGATGAAGGATGTTGAGCCGAGCTTTTCGGTCGGAGAGTTTCTTCAGGGTGCGCGTGGTGCTTATGAAATGATCCTTATGGGCTTCGAGAAGGGCGATCTCGCGTCGATCAAGCCATTCCTTTCGGATGATGTCTATGAGGCGTTTGCTTCGGTTGTGGAGCAGCGCGAACAGCAGGGTTTGACTGTTGAAGGTGAATTTGTCGGCGTGCGTGAAATGGCGCTACATGACGCCGAGTTCGATCCGGTCAGCCGTGAAGGTGAAGTCAGTGTCCGCTTTGTTGGCGAATTGACCCATGTGGTGCGCGACCGGGCGGGTGACATCGTGGAAGGCGACGAACGCCAGGTCAAACGGCAAAAGGACATTTGGACCTTTGCCCGGGCCATGGGAACGAATGATCCCAACTGGCAGCTTGTCGCCACAGGCGAATGACCCGGTGGTTTCGGACAGTTCTCTGTGCTGGTTTGATGATGACCGGCGCTGAGGCCATGTCTGAAACCACGGTCACGGTTCTTGATTTCGATGATTTATCGGGATGGTCCGAGGACAATCACGCCGAGGCATTAGAAACCTTTCGCAACACCTGTAGCATCCTTAAAGCGCCGGATTGGCGGGCGATCTGCCGTGCGGCCGAGGATTTCTCAGATCCGAAACAGTTTTTTGAACTGCTTTTTCGCCCGGTTCTGATCGAGGATGGGGCTAGGCCTTTGTTTACAGGGTATTTCGAGCCTGAGTTGGACGGGTCTCTGGCGCCGACGCCGCGTTATAAATATCCGGTTTATCGTATGCCGAGAGAGGCGCGGGCGAGCAGTGTTTGGCTTAGCCGCCGTGAGATAGAAACATCGGCTGCGATGGTGGGGCGTGGGCTTGAGATTGCCTGGGTTGATGACCCGGTCGAGCTTTTCTTTCTTCAAATTCAGGGATCGGGGCGGATTCATTTGCCGGATGGCGGGTATATCCGTGTTGGCTATGGTGGCTCAAATGGACACCCTTATCGCTCCATTGGTGTCGAGCTTGTGCGGCGTGGGGTTTACACGGCGCATCAGGTCAGCGCGCAGGTCATCAAGAATTGGGTTCGGCGCAATCCGGTCGATGGGGCGGAGCTGCTTCGTCATAACGACTCTTACGTGTTCTTTCGCAGGGTGACCAAAGTGCCCGCGGAACAGGGGCCGATTGGTGCGATGAACCGGTCTGTTACGGCGATGCGGAGCGTTGCGGTCGACCCGAAGTTTACGCCGCTTGGTGCGCCGGTCTGGCTTGAGAAAAAGGGTAAGTCGCCGCTCAAACGGCTTATGATTGCGCAGGATACCGGTTCAGCGATCAAGGGTGCGCAGAGGGCGGATATTTTCTTTGGCACCGGGGACAAGGCGGGGCGCGCAGCGGGGCATCTTAAAGATGATGGCCGGATGATCGTGCTGCTTCCGATCCAACGGGCCTATGCGATGTTGCCCGAGGCGGTTCTGTGACGCGGCGCCGTTTGACCAAGGACGAGGTAGAGCTTTGGCGGCAAGTTGCGGATACGGCGCATCGCTTGCATCCTGAACGCGCGCGCCACGAAGCGCCAATGCCCAAGCCTAAGCCCGTCAAGACGGTGAAGCCACGGGCCGTAAAAAATTTCGAGGTTGGCTCAAAGGTCCGCCCGGCAACGTCGGGGCATGATCTCTTACCCGCCCTGTCCGAGCGCATGGCGAAACAGCCGGTTCACATGGATAAGAAGGCTTTTACCCGGCTCAAACGGGGCAAGATGCTTCCCGAGGCAAAGATTGATCTTCACGGTATGACACAAGATCAGGCGCATCCGGCGCTGACCGGGTTTATCTTGCGCGCCCACGGTAGTGGGAAGCGTCTTGTGCTTGTCGTGACCGGCAAGGGGAAATCCAGACCCGATGATGGTCCGATCCCGGTACGGCGTGGCATCCTGAAACATCATGTGCCGCAATGGCTTTCGATGCCGCCGCTCGGCCCCCTTGTTCTTCAGGTGGCCGAGGCGCATATCAGCCACGGGGGAAGCGGGGCATACTACGTCTATCTAAGGCGGTAGATCAGAGGACGTAGCGGCTCACATCCGTGGATTTGGTCAATTCACCGAGGTTTTTGTCGACAAACGCGGCATCAACGGTGATCTCGTCGCCGGATCGGTCTGGGGCGGTAAAGCTCAGCTCCTCGAAGACGCGCTCCATCACGGTATAAAGGCGTCGCGCGCCGATATTTTCGACCGATTCATTCACATCGGCGGCGATCTTGGCGAGGGCGGCGATGCCTTCCTCGGTAAACGTCACGGTGACGTCTTCGGTACCCAGAAGCGCGGTGTATTGGCGAGTCAGAGCATTGTCCGTCTCGGTCAGGATGCGGACGAAATCGTCTTCGGTCAGGGCGCGGAGCTCAACACGGATCGGCAGGCGGCCCTGAAGCTCGGGCAGGAGATCCGAGGGTTTCGCAATGTGGAACGCGCCCGAAGCGATAAACAGGATATGGTCGGTTTTGACGGGGCCGTGTTTCGTGCTAACCGTTGTGCCTTCGATGAGAGGCAACAGATCGCGTTGCACACCTTCGCGGGAAACATCGCCGCCGCGCGCTTCGGCGCGGGCACAGACCTTGTCGATTTCGTCAAGGAAAACGATGCCGTTTTGTTCAACGGCTTCAAGAGCGGCCTTGGTCACGGTTTCATCGTCGAGCAGTTTGTCTGCCTCTTCGGAAATCAGGATTTCATAGCTTTCTGCAACGGTCAGCTTGCGGCGAACCGTGCGCCCGCCCATTGCTTTGCCGAAGAGATCGCCGAGGTTCATCATGCCCATCTGCCCGCCCGGTTGGCCGGGAATGTCGAACATGCCGCCCATCGGATTTGAACTATCGGCGAGGTCAAGCTCAATCACTGTGTCGTCCAGCTCCCCGGACTTTAGTTTCTTGCGAAACATATCGCGGGTGGACTCGCGTGCGTCTGTGCCGGCGATGGCCTCAATCACGCGGTCTTCAGCGGCGCGATGGGCGTTGGCCTTGACCTCTTCGCGCATGTGATCGCGGGTCATGGCAATGGCGCTATCGACGAGATCGCGGATGATTTGTTCTACGTCGCGGCCGACATAGCCGACTTCGGTAAACTTTGTCGCCTCGACCTTGATAAAGGGTGCGCGTGCGAGTTTGGCGAGGCGGCGGCTGATCTCGGTTTTGCCGACGCCGGTCGGGCCGATCATGAGGATGTTCTTGGGATACACCTCTTCGCGGAGATCATCCGAGAGCTGCTTACGGCGCCAGCGGTTGCGTAGCGCGACGGCGACGGCGCGTTTGGCGTCTTTTTGGCCGATGATGAAACGGTCGAGTTCGGAAACGATTTCGCGCGGGGTCAGGTCGGTCATTTGGAGATCTTCTCAACAGTAAGGTTGCCGTTGGTGTAGACACAGATGTCCGCGGCGATGGCCATGGCGGCGCGGGCAATGTCTTCGGCGGATTTATCGCTATCCATCATGGCGCGGGCGGCGGCGAGGGCATAGTTGCCGCCCGATCCAATCGCCGTCACATCATGCTCGGGTTCGAGAACGTCCCCTGCCCCGGTGATGACGAAGATATCGGAACCGTCAGACACGATAAGCATCGCTTCGAGTTTTTGTAGATATTTGTCGGTGCGCCAATCCTTGGCGAGCTCGACCGAGGCGCGGGCAAGTTGGCCCGGGCTGGCCTCAAGCTTGGTTTCGAGCCGTTCGAGGAGGGTAAAGGCGTCTGCCGTCGATCCGGCAAACCCGGCCACCACATCATGACCCCCCGGAGAGAGGCGGCGCACCTTGCGTGCGGTACCCTTGATGACGGTTTGGCCAAGAGAGACCTGGCCATCGCCAGCAATGACGACTTCGCCGTCTTTCTTTACGCCGATAATCGTTGTTCCGTGCCAACCGGGAAAGGACTCTTTGGACATGGGTGTCTCCTCTGGTTGAGGTTCTATATGTGCGGTGATGGGGAAAGGCACAAGGCCGGGCAAGCGCCGATACGAAAAGGGCGCCCCATTTGGGACGCCCTGATCGAAAACTTGGGAAGGATTAGATCGATTCTTCGATCCAGCCCTGAAGCGCGGCTTTCGGTGCGGCGCCAGCACGGTTTGACACGACCTTGCCATCCTTGAAGATGAACAGCGCAGGGATGCCGCGGACACCCATCGAGGCAGCCGAGTTGGGATTGGAGTCGACGTCGATTTTGGCGATTTTGACTTTGCCCTCAAGCTCAGCGGACAGTTCTTCAAGAACCGGGCCGATCATTTTGCACGGGCCGCACCATTCCGCCCAGAAGTCAACGACAACGGGCACGTCGGAATTGACGACTTCGGCTTCAAAGGTGGCATCGGTGACAGCAACGGTTGCCATTGGGTTTCTCCTGAATGAGCGAAAACTTTCGCCGAACCTAGGTAGCCTCCTGCCCCTCGTCAAGATACCCGCCATCCAAGAGCGCATTTGTCACAAGATCGTGCGGCAAAGGCATGAGCGTTGCATTGCGCGTCCACAGGATGGCGGTTTCGATGGTGTGATCCGGGTAAATCCTTGAAAGCGCATGAGAATAAGCGCCCATCTGACGCAAAAGCCCGAGCGGTGTTTGATCCGGTGTGTCGGGAACGGTTGCGTTGGTTTTGAAATCGACGGCGAGAACATGGTCTGACGTAACGATCAACCGGTCAATAACACCATGCAGCCGCGCCGTGCCCATATCCGAAGTCAGTGGCACCTCGGCAAGTGTTTCAGCGGCAAAGAGGTGTTGGAAGGTGGGGTTGGTGAGAACTCCCCTCGCCTCTTGAAGCAAGTTCCCGATGTCCGTATCGGCGGGCGGTGTTTCGCTACTGGCAAGGATCGTACCTGCGATATTGGGCCATGTATCTTCGGCATAGGCGGGAAGATGTTCGAGAAGCAGGTGAATCCATGTGCCGCGCAGTTTGGCGGCGTCTTCGTCGAGACCGGCATCTCCCGGAAGGGCCTTGGCGCCGCCAAGATCAGAAGGCGAAAGCGTCTTTTTGCTCTCAGGCAAGACCGGTGCGGGATATGAGAAATGGGCGGGTAAATCCGGAAGAAGGCCCTCCTTCTCCGGCGCAAGTTCAATTTTGGGGCCATCCCAATTGCCATGAGTATAGCGCAGGCCCTGCCCGACCGGGAAATCGAAAGGTTCCGCCCCGGCCGATTGCAGGCCGGTTTGGATAATGTCGTACCAAGCGCGACCGTCTTTTCCGAGCTCGCCCGCCGCCGCCACAATGAGCCATTTCTCGGCGCGGGTCATGGCGACATAGAGTAGGCGCAGGCGCTCTTCGAGTTCGGCGCTTTTCGATTTTTCACGCTGGCCTGTCAGAGCCTCAGGCATGACGTCTTTTTTCGGGGCCCAGAGGGTTTCGCCGTTCAAGTCAATGAGCTGGGCCGTATTGCGCGGATCGCGTTTTGCGGTATCGGGCAGGATGACAATGGGTGCTTCGAGGCCCTTGGAGCCATGTACCGTCATGACCCTGATCCGGTTTCCGGTGCTGTCCATCTGCCGTTTGATCTCGAGGTCGTCGGTCTCCATCCAGACGAGAAACCCTGTCAGGCTCGGTACGGAACTGCGCTCATAGGCGAGGGCTTGGCTTAGAAGGGCATTGATGCCGTCTTCGGCTTCGACTCCAAGTCGGGAGAGAAGTTTGCGCCGCCCGTCATGACGAGTCAGGATGCGTTCGATAAGGTCATAGGGGCGCAGGAAATCGGCGTTTTCCATCAGATCCCAGATCACGGCCATGGTATCAGAGAATTCTGCCTCGCGGTCCCGCAGGGCGCGCCAGAGATGGGTGCTCGTGCGGTGATGGGCGAGATCGAAAAGCGCCTGTTCGCTCCAACCAAAAAGCGGCGACCGCAGGGCCGTGGCGAGCGAAAGATTGTCTTCGGGCGTATCAAGGAAGCGCAGTAAGGCGGCGAGGTCTTTCACCGCAAGTTCACCGCCAACACGAAGGCGATCTGCCCCGGCAATTGGAAGGGAACGTGCCTTGCAGGCGCGGATGATCTCGTGAAACAGGCTACTGCGGCGCTGAACTAGGATCAGGATATCACCCGGTTGCACCGGAGCCTGCGGATAGAGGCCAGCCTCATCTGGCTTTCCCGCTGGAATAGTCTCTTTTTCAGAGATCATCTGGGCGATTTGATCGGCGATCCGGTTGGCGAGGATCACATCATGATGGGTCTCGCCCTTGCGGTCGACGGGTTGATACCATTCATCCTTTTCCGCGCTGTCGGATTTGGCAATGACTGGCCAGAGATCAACCCGACCGGGTAGGTCGGCATGGAAGGCCTTGTGTTCAGTGTCCTGTGGAAAGCCGTTATTGTGAAACGGTTTGAAGGTCGCATCTACAAGGCGCAGCACGGCTTGTGATGAGCGGAAGGAAAATTCGAGTCCAAGGTTTTGCAGGGACTTGCCTGACGGTTTCAGACGCGCGGCAAATTCTTCGCGCATGTGATCGAATTCCGCAGGATCAGCGCCCTGAAAGCTGTAGATCGATTGTTTCTTATCGCCGACAACGAAAATCGTGCGCTCAATGTCGCTTCGCGCGCCCGATCCACTTGTGAATTCCTGTGCAAGCCGTTCAATCACCTGCCATTGCACAGGGCTCGTATCCTGAGCTTCGTCGACAAGGATGTGGTCGATCCCGCCATCAAGGCGGTAGAGAACCCATTCCGCAACGGCCCTATCTTCGAGAAGGTCGCGCGTGCGCAGGATGAGGTCATCGAAATCGAGCCAGCCGCGGAGCTGTTTTTGTTGCTCGTAGAGCTTGACGAACCGACAAGCAAAAGCCGAAAGCGCTGCTGCACGTTCGGCGGCCAGCACGGCAATCCGTTTTGCGCGATTGTCCTCGACACGGAGCATTAAGGGGTTGAGTTGGTCGATGAGATCGGGGTGATTTTTCTGAACCGCTTTGGTTGGAACAGAGCCTATCTTAGCGGAAAATGGGGCTTTCGCGCTTTCGCCAGTCAGGAAAGCACGCTCCAAAACGGATAGTGCTGCAGTATCAAGACCGCTTAAGGAGGACAGGGCAGTCGCAAGCTTTTTGTCATTTACCCCACTGGCCCGAAGTGGGGGAATGAGGGCTGCAAAAAGTTCTGCCTCGCCACCGAGGAACACGCGCTGGGCGATGGCATTGAGAGTCAGGTCACGATCTTGGCCCAACCGCTCAAGGAAATCCGCAGCCGAGAGAGGCGTGGAAAAGGATTGTCTTTTTCTCGCAATGTCACGGGTCAGATCACCAAGGTTTTCGCCAGTGAAATGACGCGAAACCTCGGCTAGAAGCGGTGCGTCCAGGCCTTGGGCCATCGTCTCGACAATGTCTTCGCAAAGCAAGTCAGCGGCGCGCTCTTCCATTTCGGTAAAGAGCGGCGATACCCCGGCCTCAAGTGGAAAGCGCCGAAGGATAGAGGAACAGAAAGAGTGAATCGTCTGGATCTTGAGTCCGCCGGGCGCTTCAATGGCGCGGGCAAAGAGTGTGCGAGCGTTACGAAGCGCAGTATCATCGAGAGGTCCTGACACTCCAAGCTCTATTAGTTCTTTGCGCAACTTGTCATTCCCGCGCATGGCCCATGCGCCGAGGCGTTGGAACAAGCGGTTTTGCATCTCGCTTGCTGCGGCTTTGGTGTAAGTCAGGCAGAGGATGTGCTGAGGTAGAACGCCGTCGAGAAGCAGACGCGCCACCCGGTCGGTCAAAACGCGAGTCTTGCCCGATCCGGCATTCGCCGAGAGCCATGTGGATTCGGATGGGTTCGCGGCCTGAACCTGTCGTTCGGTGGCTTCGTTCCTTTGCATCAGGTCAGGTCCTCAGGTTCTGGCGCGTCGGTCGCATCCCATTCACCAAACCGGGCAAGCTGATCGTAGCGGCCTTCGTCTTTTTCGGACTGATAAGCGCGCCGTGAGGTAAAACCGGCTTCCTCGTTTGCGTAATGCGCCATGAGGGCGATGAACTCTTCCCAGATTTGTGCGGTGGGTGTTTTGTCGAGCGGCGCGGCCTCGTTCTTCGGATCATTGCCAAGACCGATATAAATCGCCTCGGCGACCTCGGCGGGGTCGATATCACGGAAGCCACCCTGCTCTGCCATGGCGGCTTCTAGAAGAAGCTGTTTGTCGAAATATTGCTGTTCTGTCGGACCCGGCGGTTTGCCGGTCTTGTAGTCATAGATCACAATGCGGCCATCGTTGATCCGGTCGATGCGGTCGGCCTTGCCCGAAAGACGCATGGGCGGCACGGGGATTTCAACACTTGCCTCACGTTCATAGGCAATCGGCCTGCCCTTCTCGCGTCTGGCCTTTTCGCCCTCGATGATGTGTTGCGCCACGCGTTCGATCCGAGAGCGATATAGAGTTCTTGCCGTAGCCCAAGGCACTTCTTTGGCGAGAACCTGCTCCGCCACGGCCATGAGGTGTGCGTGTGTGAGTTTGGAGGGGTCTTCTGTTGCATCGCGGACAAACACTTCGAGAATCTCATGAACGGCAATCCCGCGCAGGATCGCGTCGGGCGTTTTCATCAGGCTGTCGAGCGGTTTCAGACGCAGGACGTGTTTGGCGTAGATCGCATAAGGATCACGGATCAGGGTCTTGATCTCGGTCACAGAGAGCGCTTTTGGACGCGCCGTGATAGGCGGCCTTGGCGAGGGGCGCCGCTCGGCGGGGGTTTCCGTCACATGTTCCAGAGCACGCAGAAGCGAAAGCCAACCCGCACCCCTTTCGCGCATGTTTTTGAGTGCCTCGGGTCCGCCCTGATCCGGCAATCCGTCAAGCAAGTTGGTCAGGCGGTTGACCCAGCGGGACGGGACGGTTTCGGCTTCGTCAGAGCGGATGGAGCGCGTGAGCCAAACTTCGGGCGCGGCGATCGCTTGTTCAAAGTCATGCGCCGAGAGGCCGATCTTGCGTTCGGGAAGAAGGAGTCCCGCATCGTGGCGCATCTTGCGATTGAGCCATGGATCGGGTGACGGTGCCTCGGGCCAGCTTCCTTCGTTGAGGCCGCCAAGGATCACGAGTTCCGCGCCCTGAACCCGCGCTTCGAGGGTGCCCCAGATCAGAATTTTTGGATTCGGGGCGTCGCGATCCCGTACTTCGCCCCGCGCTAGAACAGCGCCAAAAAGGTCATCGTAATCCGCGGCGCTGATTGGGCCAGCAAAACCTGCGTTTCGGCGCAGGTCGGCAATGATCTCTGCGGCCTTTCGTCCGGCGGCTTTGTCCCAAAGCCCCCCGGTGCCTTCACCTTCTGGCCCTTGTGCAAGCGCCTCGGCGCGCGCGATATGGGTTTCAAGGCGGTCCGAAAAGCCGATCTCTCCGGGCATCTCCAAGCCATAAAGCCGCGATATGACCCAATCGAGCCAGCCGCGATCTTCCTGTTCGCGGGTATCCCCCCAAGGGTGCAGGATATCAGGCTCAGGATAGGCAATCCCCTTGCGGCGAATCCAAAGTTCGAGAGCGCGGGTGCGCAGGAGGTGATCGTTGCGGTCCTGACAGCTATTGCAGAGCGGATGTTTCAGCAGAGTTAGGAGTGCTTCAGAGGTCAGCTTTTGCCGAAAAAGCGCCGAGATATGGCGCAGGAATCGGCCCGGCGGGCTAAGTTGCAAGGGTGTGCCGGCGCTGTCATCGGGGAGGATGCCCCAACGATCCAATGCGGCGGTGACCTGTCGGGTCAATGCGCGATCGGGCGAGATAAGCGCGGCGGTTCGCCCCTCTTCCGCTGCTTGTCGCAGGCCAAGGGCGATCACCATGGCCTCCTCGCGCACAGAGGGTGCCTCAACAAGGGTCATGGATTCTGTGGCGTGATCAATCCCGGTAAGGTTTGGCCCCTCGCTCAACCATTGATCCGTGACCGGAGCGGGGCGTAGAGCCAGTGAGACGAGGCGATTGCGTTCGGGACAAGGCGGTGCGGAATTTTGCCAGGGGCGAATATCCTCTGGTGCGATATCGAGCACATGCATCAGGCGGCGAAACCGAAATTGCGGATGGTCCTCACCGCTGAGGGCATCGCCCTCGCCCGTCAGGGCTTTACCAAGAGTGTCCCAGACCGGCGCGGGCATTTCGAAATCGAAACCGGGTAGCACGATGGCACCTTGAGGCAGGCGCGCGATGGCTTGCATCAAGAGCATCGTTGTTCCGCGCGATCCGGTCGATCCCACTAGGATAATTGGGTGCTCGGGGGGTGTCTCCTGCCATCGTTTGGCCAACCGTTCGACGACAGCCCGTTGGCGGGCCTCGGCATCGGGTAGATCATCCACGGTTTCAAGAAACTGACGCGCAATTCCAAAGAAGGCCAGCGCGCGCTCCCAATGGCCGGATTGATCCGAGATATCGAGGCCCTCGATATCCTCGGCGCTTACGCCTTCGCCGTTCATCTCGCTCATAAGCGTGGCAAGGCTATCGGCGAGATCATAAAGAGAGGCGCGTGCGGCAAGATCGGGCTGGGCCTCAAGGAGCTGTGCAATCAGGCGGACCAGTTCGAACCGGCGTCTGAGAGGCGAAACCGGAGGCGGGATATCCGAAGCAAAAGCGGCGCTGCCATAATCCGAAAGGAGGCGGATGCGCGGCAGAAGGCAGGCTGGGCCCGCGTCAAACATCTCGCGGATGCGGCGTTGCATCCGGGCGCTGTTCACGATGAGTTCGACCCGGGCAAGGTCTTCTGGTGGGTGATTGGCGAAGCGCTTTAGCAGGCCCTCAACGATGGCGCGTGGAAAATCCGCTCCGGGGGGAACGGCGAAAACATGCGGGTGGTGGTCTGCCTCAAACATTATGTGTCTCCAGGAGGGACTCGGCTAGGGCAATACCCTCGGGCGCGCCGACATCGCACCATTTCCCCGGATAGGATGCACCATAAAGACGCCCATCGTCGAGCATGCGGGACCACAGGAGATTGAGCGAGAAAGCGGGGTCTTTTATCTCTGAGAGACGGTTTGTTTTGAGAATTTGGATTCCGCCATAGATGTCGCCAGACCCACGTCGGAGGCGTCCCTCGGGGTCGGCAATGAAATCCCCTTTGCCCGTATGGCCGACCGTATGGCTGCGTGGCACGCAGAGCAATAGCGCGTCCATAATATCCGGATTCCACGCCTCAAGGAGGTAGGCAAAGGGGTTCGGCCCTTGCCAGACCGCATCAGTATTTGCCGTGAAAACGGGTTTCGATCCAAGGAGCGGCAGGGCATTTTTCAACCCGCCACCAGTTTCGAGAATATCGGGCACCTCAAGGATCGTCTCGACTCCCTGCTCTTCGAGATGAGCGGCAAGTGCCTCGGGTTTATAGTGCAGGTTCGCGACGATCTTGGCAGGCGCTATACCTTTGGCCAGCGCGAGCGTGTGGTCGACCAAAGGCATACCGGCGACCTCGATGAGCGGCTTGGGCCGATCTTCGGTCAGATGGCGCATGCGCGTGCCGAATCCGGCCGCGAAGAGCATTACAGAGTCGGGATCGTGCCGCATTTGTCTTTGATAATCTGAAGGTTGGTTTCGGTCGGTTCCGGGAGGGTTTCGAGAATGAGGGGGCGCACAGAGGCGAGCGCGGGATGGGCGAGATCGCGTAGCAGATAGCCCCATACGCGCGGAATGAAATCGACGTAGTGAGGTTTGGCAAAGTGCATCGAAAGCCGGGCAAACACGCCGATAATTCGAAGGTTTCTCTGAGCGCCGAGGAGATGATAGGCGGCGTCAAAGGCGTCGCGGGGTTGGCCGGACGCCACGATATAATGGTCGAGCATCTGGGCCTCTAGGGCCGGGGCGACATCGCGGCGGGCATCTTGCAGGAGAGATACGAGATCATAGGCGCGGTGCCCTGCCATGGCGTCCTGAAAATCGAGGAGGCCGACGCGGGCAATGCCCGCACGATCCGGCAGCCAAAGCAGGTTTTCCGCATGATAATCTCGTTGAATAAGGACATCCGCGTCCGGGGCAATCTCTGCGAGCAAGGGCTGAAATGCGGCCTCAAAGGCGTTTGCGGCATCTTCGTAAGGTAGATCAAGGCCGCGCAGATACCATCGGTAGGCAAGCGCGGCCATCGTGGTCATGACCTCAGGCGTATAGACGGCAAGATCCGGGCGCACAGGATGATTGTGCAACGCAAGAAGCACATCCGTTGCGGCTTCGTAGAGCGGTTCTTCAAGTGCGGGTGTGTGTTTTACAACACGGGCAAACAGAGCATCGCCCAAATCTTCAAGAAGCAAAAAACCGTGGGCTTCATCACGAGCAAGGATGCGCGGCGCCGAAAGATCGGCTGCAAACAGGTCTTTGGCAACCGCTATGAAAGGGCGCACATCTTCTCCCTTTTCGGGGGGAGCATCCATGAGAACAGCCGTCTCAGTATCGCGGCGCAGTCGCAGGTAGCGACGGTTCGAAGCGTCCCCGGCCAGCGGCGCGCGCGTGGCATCGGCCCAGCCGGCACTGGTAAGGAAGTGATCGAGAAGCGTTAAACGGTCTGTCATGGAATCATCTCAAAAACAGGTGCCCAGCGTGGGTTATCTGATGACAGGATCAACGATCTCCTCCCGTGTTCCGGGCGCATGGCAAGGGCGAGGGTAAGGGCTGATTTAGGAGCAAGCTCAGCAAGGCGGTCCGGCCACTCAACAAGACAGATGGAATCCTCGAATGCATCTGTCAGGCCAAGCTCAACGACCTCGTCGGGAGAAGTTAGGCGGTAAAGGTCTGCATGCCAAATCTCGCAGGCAGGGCCGTCATAGGTTTGAACCAGAGTAAAGGTCGGCGAGGGGATGTCTTCGGGTGTTTCCAGTAGGGACTGGATCAGGCTACGGGCGAAATGAGTTTTGCCCGCGCCGATCTCGCCCTCAAGCAGCAAGACGTCGCCGGGTTTGAGAAGCGCCCCGATCTGGTTGGCCAGAGCGCTGGTCTCTTCCGCAGAAGACAGATCGAGGGTGGTTTGGAATTCGGCCATGGCCGCAGATTACACGGCCACCTCTTCCTCGCAAGCGGGATACGTCGTGGCGGCAATGGTTCCGAGTTCAAGCGGTGTGGGAAGTGCCCCGGGTAGGTCGGAAAAGACCACCGCCTTGTTTCCGCCATGCAGGTAGATGGCGCGAATGCATTTGGTCTTGCCTTCCTTGGTTTTTATGGCGCCAACAAGATCAGGGCGGGGATTGATATCGACGAGGTGATCTTCGAGGTTGGTCCAGATATCGGAGGGCTCAAAGCGCTCCTGCCACATATCGAGCGCATCGCGTGTGGAATAGTCGGAGAGGTTCGTCTCGGGCTGTGTTTTCCAAAACCGCCGGTAGGCCCCATTGCTGAAGGCTGCGGTTCCGACGGGTGAGAACACGACAACCGCCTCGTCCAAAGTATCAAGCACAGCTTGCACCAGATCGAGTTCGGACCGGAAGCGGCGGGTCAGGGAGACTTCGGCGCTGATGTCTTCAAACAAAAGTGCGATGGCGCCGTCGGGGTGCGGCCGACCATTGACCTTGTAGGTCACGCCCGAAGGCAGAGACCATGTTTCGCAATACCGATCATCCGCCGCCGCGATAACAAGCTCGGCGATTTGCTGACGCCAGGAGCTATAATTCTTGGGTTCGGGGATCATGCGTGTTTCCCGCAGCCGATCAAAGAATGTCAGAAGGCTTGGGCGGGAGGACAGGAAATCCGCCGGTAGGTGGGTAAGGTCAATCAGGGCCGGGTTGAACAATGTCAGCTGGCGATTGCGGTCAAAAATGGCGAGGCCGATAGAGAGTTGCGCAAAGGTTTTCGTCAGAGTTTGCACGAAATTGCGCTGGGCGACTTCTGCGTGGACGATGGCATTGGCGTCGCTGGCATAGTGAATCCGGGATGTCCCTTTGCGCCGCGTGCTGATGTCGAACCACAGGTTATCGTCACTGTTGGGCGCTTCGGCCTTGGCTCTTTGCGGTTCATCGGGGTCAAAATCTGAGGCAAACAGGCGCGGCAATGGTTCGCTTGCATGCCCGAGCCGATTGGCCAGCGCGATATAAGCCTCGTTGGTCCAAGTGATTTCGCCTGATTTGTCACTTATCCAGATCGGATAGGGTGCACAGAGGGCGGTGTCGTCGATGTTGGGTAAGCCCCTTGCCGGGGCATCTGGGTCCGCAAATGTCAGGCGAACGCGGGCGAAATCTTCCCATTGTTCAAGCGTTACAAGGCCACGGGCTTCGGGGTCTGTGGCGGTAAATGTTGAAACATCGCGCTCCTGATTGTTGCCTTGTGTGCTGGGAAAATCGGGAAAATCGGGCTTGAGGAGTTGGGCAAGAGTTACCCAAATCTCAGGGTTGGTATCGGCCGTTTCGAGAAGTGCGAGTCCCTTAGGGTTGGCATCGGTAAGAAATCCGTTGCGATAGAGGAGAATAGCCGGTTGTGGCGGGGCTGACAGAGGATTGGGCCGCGCGTTTTGTGGACGCGGGGTCAGATGGGATATTGCCCAAACGAGCGGAAATACAAAAAGGCCTCCGAGGACGGTCAGGAGAATGGGATCATAACTTAGGGCGTCAGACATGCTTGGACCGGATTGGAAAGGGTGCCCGCAGTCTTTCTTGTGTTGGTTAACGGGGGGTTAACGATTGCGGTCTCAGGCCTCGATTTTGGGATTTTCCCCCAAAGCGCCCTGATGGCGGGCCGGTGTGGCATCGATTCTGGCGCGAGGCCACGAGACCTCAATGATAGCGCCGGTCGGTGAGGGCGATGCGCCGGACCCAACGCCGGGGCCATTGGCAAAGCTCAACTCGGCGCCGCTTCGTTCAAGAAGGGTTTTGGCGATGAAGAGCCCAAGGCCCATACCTTCATAGCCGGGGCGTTGTTTGCGGTCGCGTTCGTTACGGCGGCTGCTGACAAACGGATCGCCGATACGCCCGAGCAGATGGGCGGGGAATCCGCGACCATCATCCATGATGCGTAGCGTGATGCGATCCTCGGACCATGCAGATTCCACCCAGACATTTTCCCGCGCGAAATCGACGGCGTTCTGGATCAGGTTGCGAAGCCCATGAATGATGTCGGGTCGCCGTTGGATTTCAGGGGGCAGATCAAACGGATCCTGTCCTTCCGATGTTTCAAAATGCACGGCTTTGCCGCGATCGGTATGCGGCTCGGCGGCCTCTTCGAGAATGGCAGAGAGCGGCGCGGTATGCATATGCAGGTCGTCCTTGCCTGCGCGCCCCATGGAGTGAAGGATTTCACGGCACCGGTTGGCTTGATCCCGGATCAGGGCGGCATCTTCGGCAAGGTCAGGGCGGTCGGAAAGTTCGTCGAGCAATTCGGCACTGGCGAGCTTGATCGTGGCGAGCGGCGTGCCAAGCTCATGTGCGGCGGCGGCAACCACCCCACCGAGATCGGTCAGCTTTTGTTCACGGGCAAGGGCCATCTGTGTCGCGGCAAGGGCCTCGGACATGGAAGACATCTCGGACACAACGCGGCGGGAATAGAGCGAAGAGAACAGGACGGAAATCACGATGGCCGCCCAGGTTCCAAAGAGAAACAGGTCAGGCTTGGAGAGGATGAAGCCTTCGGCCGTGCGCAAGGGGATGTGAAAGGGCAGCATCACGGTTACCAGTGCGATAGCAATCGAGGCCATGATGACCGTGGATTGCACCGACAGCACGGCGGCGGAAATGGTCACCGGTCCGATGACGAGGATCGAAAACGGATTGTTCAGGCCACCAGTCAGGAAGACCAGCAGGCAAAGCTGTAGAAGATCGAAAAGGATCATCGACAGGTTCTCGCGTTCGGAGAGGAGCTTGTTCTCGGGGAAGACGAACATCGCGATAAGGTTCACGACCACGGATGCGCCCACCACGAGAAGGCAATAACCGTATTCAAGTTCGAGCGAGAAAAGCAGGTAGGCCGCGATCAGTGCCGCGATCTGACCGGCGACCGCGATCCAGCGCACCATGATGATAGTGCGCAGGCGGATCCAGTTTCCGCGGTTCTCTTCTGAGATCAGGTTTGCCGAGAAATCGGACATACGCGCGCCTTTGTCCCTTGCTGTTCGCCGTGCAATTGTTAGGTGTCAGAGGTCCGCCAATCAACAAGGATCAGGGTACCATGCTACGCAATATCGCCATTCTGGCTGTCATCGTCGTTATCGGAGCGCTCGGTGGGTCATGGTATGTGACGCGCAATGCGGGCAGTGATGATGTCTTTGCGCAGTGTCGCATGGGGGCTGTTGCGGGGGGCACGTCGGCGATTGGCGGTCCGTTCGAGCTTGTTTCCGAGACCGGGGAGATCGTCACGGACAAGGACGTTATCACGGAACCCTCCTTGCTCTATTTCGGTTATACGTTCTGTCCGGATGTGTGCCCTCTCGACACGGCCCGTAATGCCGAGGCGGTTACGATCCTTGAGGAGCGCGGCCAGATTGTTCAGCCGGTGTTTATCTCGATCGACGCGGATCGCGACACGCCGGAAACCATGAAGGAATTCACCGAGATCATGCACCCCCGGATGCTTGGCCTCACTGGATCGGCCGAGCAGGTCAAAGCGGCGAGCCAAGCCTATCGCACCTATTTCAAGAAGCAAGATGATGGCGATCCGGAATACTTCCTTATCGACCATTCGACCTTTTCTTATCTGGTCCTGCCGGAGCAGGGATTCGTCGAGTATTTCAAACGCGATATAACGCCTGAACAAATGGCGGATCGGATTGGATGTTTCCTGTCAAAGATGTAAATTCGTCGCATCGTTTGACCCTTGGGTTATCGCAAGCTAATACTTGGAAAATTCGTTGGGAGAACGAGAACGGATGGCGGGAGACACCATGAAAGACCTCGGTTCGGACAAGTCGCTTCTTCTTGTCGACGATGACGAACCGTTTCTGCGCCGACTTGCCAAGGCTATGGAAAAGCGTGGTTTCGAGGTTGAAACCGCGGGATCCGTGGCGGCGGGTAAGGCCATCGCGACGGCGCGTCCGCCTGCCTATGCGGTTGTTGATCTGCGGCTTGAAGATGGCAACGGGCTCGACGTGGTCGAGGTTCTTCGCGAGAAGCGCGAGGATAGCCGGGTTGTTGTTCTGACGGGCTATGGCGCGATTGCGACAGCAGTTGCGGCGGTCAAGATTGGGGCGACGGATTATCTTTCGAAACCGGCGGATGCACAGGACATCATGAACGCGCTTTTGAGTGCCGAAGATGAGCTTCCTCCGCCGCCGGAAAACCCGATGAGCGCCGACCGTGTGCGTTGGGAACATATCCAGCGGGTCTATGAGCTTTGTGATCGCAACGTGTCGGAAACGGCGCGGCGGCTCAACATGCATCGCCGGACTTTGCAGCGCATTCTTGCCAAACGCTCGCCGCGTTAATTTTCCGGTTTCGGGCCAAAAACGCATGTCGGTATCACGTCGGTATTGCGTATGTATCGCATCGGTGCGTGATTTTGAGGGTGCGTTCTTTACCAAACTTACGCGGCAATTAACGGATCAATCCCGAAGGTCGTAGCGTTTGAGGCATTTGTCGACGAGACTGCCGTCCGACAGCGTTACACTCTCAAGCAGCTTCCAATCACGAAAGCCCCGGCTTTGGTAATAGGTTAGCCCGCCGGTATTGTCGGCGCGGATATTGGCGTTGATCCAGTCATAGCCAAGATCAAGCGCGGCTTGCTTCGTTGCCTCGAACAGGGCCGATCCGATGCCAAGGCCGGTTTGCCCGACACGCACGAAGGTGGCGATGTCACAGGCATTCGGCGGCAGGTCGGGATAGGGCCCGATCCATTGGAAGCCAAGGCAGGTGCCAGCGTCGTCCTCGGCCAGATGCCAAGCGCCGCGGTCCCCATGGCCCGCCATCTTCTCAGCAATATAGGTGCCGGTTACGGGGTCTGTCAGGGCGGTGGTGCCGCCTTGCGCGATGATTGCATTCAGAAGCTCGGCCATGAGGCGGGCGTCGGAGGTGCTGGCGCGGCGGATATGGATCGTTTTGGGCATGGTTAGAGCCTATATTTCTGCCAAAAGCGCCTCGTGGCGGGCGGTATAATCGTTGCGCGCCTCGACGGGGGGACGCAGGCGGATGGAAAGGCCCTTCATCAGGGTGCGGTCGGGTTTGCCGAAAAACTTGTTGGCCTCGGCTTCGGAAAAGCCGGCGATCTCGGTCGCTTCCATCCAGGCGCTAATCGTGTCGGCCTTTTTGATCTGGCGTTTGATTTGAACCGGGGTCACGGCGGGGAGACCAAAGCGGATATGGATCGCGGCAGTGAGGCGTTTGTCGAGCTCTTCGTATTCCGGGCCGACGGCGGATTTCACCGGCGAGATCATATCGCCGATCACATATTCCGGCGCATCGTGCAGAAGCGCGGCAAGACACCATTTCGCCGGGGCGCTTGGGTTCATGCGGGTGAAAATCTCTTCGACGAGCAGGGAGTGTTCAGCGACGGAATAGGCGAAATCGCCCTTGGTCTGACCATTCCAGCGGGCGACGAAGGCGAGGCCATGGGCGATGTCCTCGATCTCGATATCAACCGGGGTCGGGTCGAGCAGATCGAGCCGACGGCCCGAGAGCATACGTTGCCAGGCGCGGCTCATGTGAGAACCTCCATATCGTCTCTAAACCGCCCGGAAAGCGGTTTTAGTTGTGGGGTAAGCACCACGTTACGGATGTGATTGCGCAAGGCAATACGAGACCGGCTCAGCCATGAATTCGGCGGCAGTGTGGGGCGTTCCGTGTCCGGGAAGTAACGGGCAAGAAAGTCAGCATACCCAGCCACGGTATCGTGCGGAAAGGTCATCTGGGTGCCGTCGGTGTGGCTTGGTTTGAGCGGGCCGACGAAATGCAGCACGCGCGGCGCGGCATGGGCGGTAAAGACCGGATAGCGGCGCAAGCCCTGCCAGTTCCAATGCGGATGTAGTTCGGCCCATTCATGGCGCAGGGTCAGGTTTACCAGAGATTGGTCGTGGTGGATGAAGGGGGCCATGGTCTGATTGGTTTCAAGCAGGCGGGCAAGGAGGCCGCGGCTATTGAAAGCCTCGGTATCAATCAGAAGGACGCCGCCATTCATATAGGCGCCGCCACCCAGGCCGCGTTTTTCAAACTCGTGAATGGGGCGGTTGATGCGGGTCCATTGCTGGATATCGCGCACACCGCCAATGGCATGATCCCCAAGATCAAGCGCGGTGAAATCCGACAGATTGGGATCGACGATATCGGTATCGGTATCGACGTAGAGAATACGTTCGTATGTGTTGGCGAATTGCTCAGGCAGCCAGAGCCGGAGATAGGCCGTCAGAGGCAGATGGTTGAGGCGCAGGCCGGCCTCAACAAGGCGGTCTCTGAGGTCGAGATGCACCGGAGTGATCCCGAGATCGCGAAAATAGGTCGGCAGGGTCAGGGGCGTCAGGCTACAGATCAGGATATCGAAATTGCGGTCGGGATTGCGCAGGGCCGCGTGGCGCGCGCTAAACAGGGCGTTTTGAAGGACGTTTTCGTCAGCGCAGTAAATGAGCGCGTTTTGGTGTTGGGGCTGAAAATGCATTGGATACCTGCCTTGATGCCCTCTTGGTTACCGCAGGGGCGCGAGGCGGGCAACGGGGCGTTTAAAGGCGGGTTTCAAACCGATGGGCATGTCGCCGCATGACGCGCAGATAGAACGGCCAAGCATAGGCCTGTTCGCCCAGAGTCTCGATGCGTTTCAGGATTGAGGGGCGCAATCCGCCGGGGCGGTCGAGTTCAAAAGACAGCGGCGTATCGAAGCGGGCAAAAAACTCTGCAAATTCGTCGATCAGTGCCGCTGAAAAATTGGTCGGTTGTCTATGGGCCTCCCAAGGTTTGGGCGGCCCTCCGAAATGCAGCAGGAGCGGGTTCGCCCGTCGGGTCAGGGCTGGGAAGCGGTGTGTCCATTGCCAATTCCAACGGGGGGATAGTTCGGCCCATTGCCCCTTTGTCACGAGGTTCAGGAGCGATTGATCGTGGTGCATGAGCTTGGTGCCAGCCCGGTTCAGGGCGCGCATCTGGCCAAGGAGGTCGCGGGAAGTATAGCGGGCAATATCGAAGAGACAGACCCCGGCGTTGAAGTAACGCGAGACATTCATTCCCTGTTCCTTGAAGTCGAGGATGGGTTTGCCCGGATGGTGCCATTGCAATTTGTCGAGGATCGCAGCCATGGTGTGGGGGCCGAGGTCGACCTCGAAAAGGCGCGATATATCAGGGGTTTGCAGGTATGTATCCGCGTCGAGATAGAGCATTCGATCATAGCGATCCGCAAAGAGATCGGGGAGCCACAGGCGCAGATAGGTTATAAGAGGCAGCCAGAACAATGGCAGGTTTTCGGCGGCGATCGTGTCGTGGAGATCAATGACCTCGTTGCGAATTCCAAGCGCGGCAAGGTCCTCGGGGATGTCGAGGGGCTCGAAGCTACAGATCAGGATATCGAAATCGCGCGGTTTGGCGAGGGTTGCGACTTTGCGGGCGGAAAAGAGCGCCAGCGCCCGTTCTCTTTCGTCTACTGTATAGACGAGCACTTTGCGCAGGGGGATGGGCGGATGGCTCAACGGGCTCTCCGAAATGTTTCCATCGGACTATGACTGTAGGGGTGCTCTTGCGCAACGCAAACCGGCCCTTGTTTCTGGTCTTGTCAGGGCCGCCATTGTCGAATGGGTGGCTCAGTGCTATCTGGTGCGCAAATCCATGGATCAAAGGAGCAGGGCGCTATGGCGACCGATTATATTGTCAAGGATATCAATCTCGCGGAATTTGGCCGCAAGGAGCTTGATATTGCCGAAACGGAAATGCCGGGCCTGATGGCGCTGCGTGATGAGTATGGCGACGAGAAGCCGCTCAAGGGCGCGCGGATTGCCGGGTCGCTTCACATGACCATCCAGACGGCGGTTCTTATCGAGACGCTGGTTGCGCTTGGGGCGGATGTGCGCTGGGCGTCGTGCAACATCTTCTCGACGCAGGACCACGCGGCGGCGGCGATTGCGGCGGGCGGCACTCCGGTCTTTGCCGTCAAGGGCGAGACGCTTGAGGAATATTGGGACTACGCCGACAAGATCTTCATGTTCGAAGAAGGCGGCGCCAATATGATCCTTGATGATGGCGGTGATGCGACGCTCTACATTCTGATGGGTGCCCGCGTTGAGGAAGGCGAGACCGACCTTATCGCGAACCCGCAGTCGGAAGAAGAGGTTGCCCTTTTTGCCCAGATCAAGAAGCGCATGGCCGAAACCCCCGGTTGGTTCGTCAAACAGCGCCACATGATCAAAGGCGTCACCGAGGAAACCACCACCGGTGTGCATCGCCTTTATCAGATGATGGAAAAGGGCCACCTGCCCTTCCCGGCGATCAACGTCAATGACTCGGTCACCAAGTCGAAATTCGACAACAAGTATGGCTGTAAAGAGAGCCTTGTGGACGGTATCCGCCGCGCCACCGATACCATGATGGCCGGTAAGGTCGCCGTGGTTTGCGGTTATGGCGATGTGGGCAAAGGCTCGGCCGCGTCGCTTCGCGGGGCTGGTGCACGTGTGAAGGTGACCGAGATCGATCCGATCTGTGCGCTTCAGGCGGCGATGGACGGTTTCGAGGTCGTGACGCTTGAAGAGGCCGTGCCGAGCGCGGACATCTTCATCACCACCACCGGCAACAAGGACATTATCCGCATCGAGCATATGCGCGCGATGAAGGATATGGCGATCGTCGGCAACATTGGCCATTTCGACAACGAAATTCAGGTTGCCGCGCTCAAGAACCACAAATGGACCAACATCAAGGAGCAGGTGGATATGATCGAGATGCCTTCGGGCGCGCGGATCATCCTGCTCTCGGAAGGGCGCTTGCTAAACCTCGGCAACGCTACCGGCCACCCGTCCTTTGTCATGTCGGCCTCGTTCACCAACCAGGTTCTGGCGCAGCTTGAGCTTTGGCAGCGTGGCGAAAACTATGAGAACGAAGTCTATATCCTGCCCAAGCACCTCGACGAAAAGGTCGCGCGTCTGCATCTTGAGCGGATCGGTGTGAAACTCTCGCAGTTGAGCCAGGAACAGGCGGATTACATCGGCGTATCGCCGGAAGGCCCGTTCAAGCCGGAGCATTACCGTTACTGATTTCAGGCGGTTTAGAGACTATTTTGCGAGCGGGGCCCCTTTGCGGGCCCCGTTTTCGTTGGTGGGTATAGATGGGGTGTGGGGCGACAGGCGCATTTCGCAAACGTCATAGATGACGCGGTTATCCGCGTTTTCACCTAGATTTTTTCGAATCTGTTGGCCAAGGTGGAGGGGATTATAGCCCTATGTCCTAAGAGGAGAGCCTGATTATGGGTAAGCGTGACGACCTGATTGCGAAATATGCGGACGATCTGAAGAACAAGTGCGGCATGGAGCCGGATATGGATCTTCTGACCAAAGTGACCATTGGCTGTGGTCCCGCGATCTACAATGACGACGCTTCGACCGTTGCCGCGACGCAGGCAAGCGAGCTTGAGACCGTCAAGGACAACTATCTCGTCAAGAAGCTTGGTCTGTCGGACGGGCCGGAGCTTATGGATGCGATCAACAAGGTGGTCGACACCTATGGCCGCTCTGAGCGCAACAAATATCGCGCCGTGGTCTATTACATGCTCTGCAAGCATTTCGGCAAGGAAGCCATTTACGGCTAATCCCGGCCCACCGGTTTTCCAGAACGCCCGCTCTTTGGAGTGGGCGTTTCTTTTTTGAATAGAGTTCTAAAGACTTCGGATTTGCCCGGATGCCCCGATTTGGGTAGGGTCATTACGAAGGCTAGGATGGCCGGAACCAAATAGAGATCACGTGTGGTGTGTAGGGAGCACGTGGGGTAACGGAGGTTCTGGCCGCGGGTAATCGGGCGGGACCTCCGTTTTTATTTTTGCCGATAGGCGCGGGCTTCAGAGGCCGCCCATCTCGCAAATGATCTTCCATTCCTCATCGCGGACCGGCTGCACCGAGAGGCGGGAGTTTTTCACCAGAACCATATCGGCAAGGCGTGGATCGGTCTTAATCATCTCTAGGGTGACGGGGGCGGGCACGCTCTCAATTGCCTTGATGTCTACGCATTCCCAGCGGGGATCGTCGGTTTTGGAATCCGGGTGGGCCTCGGCGATGACTTCGACGATGCCGACCACAGATTTTTCCTTGAGCGAATGGTAGAAGAAACCGCGATCACCGATTTTCATTTCGCGCATGAAATTGCGGGCTTGGTAGTTGCGCACGCCGTCCCATTCTTCGCCCGCATCGCCCTTGGCAAGCTGATCTTGCCAGCCCCAGGTATTGGGTTCGGATTTGAAGAGCCAGTATGCCATTAGCCCAGAACCTTGTTCCACGGCATGAGCTCGACCGAGGCGAAGAGGTCGGCCTTTTTATAGGGGTCATTGGCGGCCCAGTCCTGCGCCTCTGCGAGAGACATGTTGAGGATGATGAGCGAGCCGCACATATCGCCGTTTTCATCGAGGAAGGGGCCAGCCATTTCCACGGCGTCGGTCGATTTGAGATAGGCGACATGGGCGTCGCGGTTGGCCTTGCGAATGTCGAGGGCGCCGGGTTTGTCCTTGGCGATGAGAGCGATTTTCATGCGTGTTCCTCCTTTGGGGGGCGGGAGAGCAGGTGATCCACAGCCTGCTGAATTTCGAGAGAGCCGTCGAGAAGCGCGGTCACGGCGGCGGTAATCGGCATGTCGATGCCGAGCGCATTGGCGCGGTCAAGGACGGCGCGGGCGGTGGCCGCGCCTTCGACGGTGACGGACGGGTCAAAGGGTTCGCCGCGGCCGAGCGAGAGGCCGAAACGGTAATTGCGCGAGAGGTCGGAGGTACAGGTCAGGGCCAGATCGCCAAACCCGGAAAGACCGGCAAGCGTTTCGGGGCGGGCACCAAGGGCCTCGGCCATGCGCTGCATCTCGGCATAGCCGCGGGTCATGAGAGCGGCGCGGGCGCTCTCGCCCAATTCTGCGCCGATGGTTGCGCCGCAGGCGATGGCGATCACGTTTTTTAGTGCGCCGCCAAGCTCGGCTCCGATGGTGTCGGTGGTGCGATAAATGCGCAAGTTAGGCGTTGTTAGAGCCTGTTGCAGGGTTTGGCCAATGTCGTCATCCTCGACCGCGAGGGTCAGGGCGGTGGGCAGGCCACGGGCGATATCGGCGGCAAAGCTCGGGCCTGTGAGGATCGCGGCGGTGGCGCGTGGCGCGCAGGCACGGATCACGGCGACGGGGCCAAGTTGGGTCGAGAGCTCAACGCCTTTGCAGCAGGCGATCAGCGTATGGCCGTCGAGGATCGGGTGGGACATGAGAAGGCCGCGCAGGCGCTGCATCGGGACGGCGAGGAGCATGGTCGCGGCGATGGCCTGGGTGATGTCCGAGGTCACGGTGATCGCGTCGGGCAGCGTCATGCCGGGGAGGCGGCGGGTATTTTCGCGGCTTTCCTGCATCTCGCGGGCGTGATCGGGATCACGCGACCAAAGGGTGACAGGCAGGCCGGTGCGGGCGAGAGAAATCGCCAGAGCGGTCCCGAAGGCCCCTGCGCCGATGACGCTTATGCTCATGCCTTGGCCCCTTTTTTGCCCGACCCAATAAGGGCAGGCGCGGTTTGGTCGAGCGGCCAGCGCGGGCGGGCCGCCAATGTCATGTCATCTTTGGCGCCTTTGGCAAAGCGTTCAAGCCCCGCATAGGCGATCATGGCGGCATTGTCGGTACAGAGGGCGAGAGGCGGGGCGGTAAAGGTCACACCGCGAGAGGCGCAATCTGTCTCTAACCTTGCCCGAATGGCGGTATTTGCGGCGACACCGCCCGCCACGGCGAGGAGCGGTTCGGAGGGGTTTTCGGCGAGGTAGAGGTCAAGCGCGCGGCGGGTTTTCTCGGAGAGGACATCCACCACGGCGGCCTGAAACCCGGCGCAGAGATCGGCGCGGTCCTGCTCTGTCAGGCCGCCCTTTTCAGCGATAAGCGCATCGCGGGCGCGAAGGAGCGCGGTTTTGAGGCCGGAGAAGGACATATCGCAACCGGGGCGATCAAGAAGCGGGCGGGGAAAGCGGAAACGTTTGGGATCGCC
>JAAEZB010000032.1:24427-32801 GCA_018223085.1 Paracoccaceae bacterium | reverse complement strand
CGCGTCGGCTCATGGCTGAGGATAAGCGCGTCCGGCTGCCCCCCATGCACAAGCGCCATAGTGACCCCCGAATAGGACACGTGGAAAAGGCTCCCCTGCCCTTCGATCAGATCCCAGTGATCCTCGTCATTGTCCGGCGTAAGCCATTCCACCGACCCGGCCATGAAATCCGCGATCACCGCATCAAGCGGCACACCGTCGCCAGTGATGAGAATGCCGGTCTGCCCGGTGGCGCGGAAGGTCGATTTCATTCCCCGCTCACGCATCTCCGCATCCATGGCGAGCGCCGTATACATCTTGCCGACCGAACAATCCGTGCCCACCGCAAGACACCGCTTGCCGGTGCGCTTCTTGCCGTTGGCAATCGGGTAATCCACTTCCGGGATACGCACATCATGAAGCGCCTGCCCGGTCGCCTCGGCCACCGCAACAAGATCCGGCTCATCGCGCAAAAGGTTGTGCAGCCCCGAGGCAAGGTCAAACCCTTCCTCAAGCGCCATCACAAGAACCTTCTTCCACTCCTGCGAGATCACCCCGCCGCGGTTCGCCACGCCAATCACAAGCGTCTTCGCGCCTGCCGCCTTGGCCTCGGCCAGGGTCATATCGGTCAGGCCAAGATCGGCCTTACAGCCCTCCATGCGGAATTGCCCAACGGCATTTTCCGGGCGCCAATCCTTGATGCCCTGCGCGACCTTCGCCGCAAGCTGATCGGGCGCGTCGCCCAGAAAGAGAAGATACGGTGTTTGAATCATGGCAGCATTCCTGTCGTTTTCAGGATCAGCTTGCCGCACTCCCCGGGCGAAAGCTTTGCAAATACTGCGTGCGCATCCGACCAGAGCTGAAGTTTCTCCCACAAAGATGGATTTCTACGCAAGTTTCTCCCGCCAAGCCCCGATGCACACGCAACTCCGGCCAGATTCGGCTCAGCCCCGACCGCCGCGCCCCATGCTGCACCTGCAAAACAACGCTTGCGGAGAAGGGCGCAATATTCTACCGAAAGAGCCGAAAAATACGTAACTTCCTTACCCGAGAGGATCGACATGAGCTTCCGCATTCAGCCTGCCGCCCCCGCCCGTCCCAACCGCTGCCAGCTGTTCGGCCCGGGCTCCAACACCAAGCTCTTCGCCAAGATGGCCGCCTCGGCCGCTGACGTGATTAACCTCGACCTCGAAGATTCCGTCGCACCGACCGACAAGGACATGGCCCGCGCCAACGTGATCGAGGCGCTCAACACCGTCGATTGGGGCAACAAATACATGTCGGTGCGCATCAACGGCCTCGACACCCCCTACTGGTACCGCGACGTTGTCGATCTCCTCGAACAGGCCGGCGACCGCCTTGACCAGATCATGATCCCCAAAGTGGGCTGCGCCGAAGACGTCTATGCCGTCGACGCCCTCGTAACCGCCATCGAGACCGCCAAGGGCCGCACCAAGCCGATCTCCTTTGAGGTCATCATCGAATCGGCCGCCGGTATCGCCCATGTTGAGGCCATCGCCGCCTCCTCGCCCCGCCTTCAGGCCATGTCGCTCGGCGCCGCCGACTTCGCCGCCTCGATGGGCATGCAGACAACGGGCATCGGTGGCACCCAAGAAGCCTACTACATGCTGCGCGAAGGCGAGAAATACTGGTCCGACCCGTGGCACTGGGCCCAGACCGCCATCGTCGCCGCCTGCCGCACCCACGGCGTCCTGCCTGTCGACGGCCCCTTCGGCGACTTCTCCGATGACGAGGGCTACATCGCCCAGGCCAAACGCTCCGCAACCCTCGGCATGGTCGGCAAATGGGCCATCCACCCGAAACAAATCGCGCTGGCCAACGAGGTCTTCACCCCGTCGGAAGAAGCCGTCGCTGAGGCCCGCGAAATCCTCGCCGCCATGGAACAGGCCAAAGCCAACGGCGAAGGCGCCACCGTCTACAAAGGCCGCCTCGTCGACATCGCCTCGATCAAACAGGCCGAAGTCATCGTCGCCCAAGCCGAACTGATCGCCAACGGCTAATTTCGGCGAATAGCGAGAAAAACAAACGCCCCTGCAGGACACTGCGGGGGCGTTTTGTGTTGGGGGGGGATAGGCGGAACGGATTGCGCAGACCTGACGTCGGCTTTCGACTTGACGCGCGCAAAGAACAGGCGATGAAAATTCAGGACAAGGGAAAGGCCAGACGAAACGTGTTTGACTACATTGAGATGCTTGAAACCCAATGCCAAACACTCGAACAAAGGCAAGCTGCCGCTCGTTGACATCGAAGAAAGAAAGTGCACCCTGAAGACATTCGGTGCCTATGAAACTAGGTGCACCACATAGCCATCTATCTACGGAAGGATCAATTTTTTGATTAGCAGTTTTGATTGGGCACAGTTCTTAGGAGCGGCAAGTGTGAACGTTGTGATCTTTGCGATCCTGACCTATGCACTTTCGCTGCCTTTAAGAAGGTGGCCCTCGGTATATGCGAAACCAATAGCCGTTTGCGTGGCCGTTTTCTTCATCCTCATGATGGGGCGCTTCTCGAAGATTATTCAATCTGTCGCTGACGATCGCTACGATATGCCTGAAGCTGTAGCGGTCCTGTTCTGGAACTATTCCACCCTTTCTATCGTGGCTGCCGCTGCCTTGATCCTTGCCATTTGGATTCTTCTCAACGTCGCACCCGACGAAGACCGGGAAAGCTAAGCACGGGGGTAAACGTCTGCTCCCCCCTCCCCCTCATGACCCAAATCACCTTCCTGCACACCGCCGACGCCCATGTCGCGAGTTTCGACGCCCTGCGTGACCGCCTCGCCCCCGGCGCGGTGCTGCATCATGTGGTGCGCCCCGACTGGCTCGTCACGGCCCGCGCCTCCGGCCTGACCGAGGCGCTGACGACAGAGATCACAGAGGCCATCCAATCGGCCCAAGGTACCGCGCTCTGCACCTGCACAACGATCGGCGACATCGCCGAGGCGGCGGGCGCCTTGGTGATTGATCGCCCCATGATGGCCGAAGCCGCCCGCATCGGCGGCCCGATCCTCATGGTCTATGCGCTTGAGAGCACCGCCGCCCCGTCGCTGGCCGCGCTCGAACGCGCGCTCTCCCGCGCCGACAAAACCGCGCGCGTCATCCCCCTGCCTCTGCCGCAATTCTGGCCCCTGTTCGAGGCGGGCGAGACCGACGCCTTCGCCGCCTGCATCGCCGGCGCCATCCGCGACGCCCTCCCGGCGACCCAACCCGCCTGCATCCTCCTGGCGCAGGCCAGCATGGCCCCCGCCGCCGCACTGCTTCAGGACATCGGCATACCCGTCCTGACCACGCCGGAAACCGCACTCCGCGCCGCTCTCGCGCGCTGACGCCCCTGCTTCCTCTTGCCAAAAATATCCCGGGGTGAATTGGCCGCGTGCGGCCAAGAGGGGCTGGCCCCTCAATCCTTAACGTACGCACCCCGCCCGAACTCCGCACCACCGCGATACAGACGCAATACCGACGCGATACCGACGTGCGTTTTGCCGTTAACCTTTGCCCTCAGGCCCGCTCGTCCTTGGGGCTCTCCATGACCACATATGAGGTAATCGCATTCACATGCGCCACGGTCCCAAGCACATCCGTATGGAACCGTTTATACTCCACAAGATCCGCCGCCTCGATCCGTAAAATATACTCCACCGCCCCGGCAATGTTGTGGCATTCGCGCACTTCCGGCGCCCGCGCCATGGCCCGTTCAAACCCTTCCTGCGCGGCCTTGGTATGCTCGTTGAGACCCACCATCACATAGGCCACGAACCCAACCCCAAGCGCCGCGCGGTCCGTAACCGCCCGGTATCCCTTGATAATTCCACTGCGCTCCAATTCCTGCACCCGGCGCAGGCATGCCGAAGGCGAAAGCCCCACCCGCTCGGCCAGCTCAAGATTGCTGATCCGCCCATCGCGGCTCAGCTCACGCAATATATGCTCGTCTATTTGATCCATCTTCGCCATTAATTGCAAAAATAGACGCATCTCACGGCAAATTGCAATTTCATATGGTGGGTTTCGCGACAAACTCTCCCAATGACCCACGATCTCCTCGCCGCTTTCGCGCTCTTCGCCTTCGTCTCCTCGATCACACCGGGGCCAAACAACCTCATGCTGATGGCCTCCGGGGCCAATTTCGGCTTCCTGCAAAGCATCCCCCACATGCTCGGCATCGGCATTGGATTCATGGTGATGGTGGCGCTGGTCGGCATCGGCCTGATGCAGGTCTTCGACACCTTCCCCATCGCCCACACCATCCTCAAAACAGCAAGCGTCGCCTATCTCCTTTATCTTGCTTGGAAAATCGCCCACGCCAGCGCCCCCAACGCGGGCGAATCCGGCGGCACGCCGATGACGTTTTTACAGGCCGCCCTGTTCCAATGGGTCAACCCAAAGGCATGGACCATGGCCCTCACCGCCAGCGCCGTCTACGCCCCGGACCGCTCCCTCCTGAGCGTCGCCTTGGTGGCCGCGATCTTCGGCCTCATCAACCTGCCCTGCGTCAGTAGCTGGACCGTCCTCGGCCAACAAATGCGCCGCCTCCTTACCAGCCCCCGCCGCCTGACCCTGTTCAACTGGACCATGGCCGCGCTACTGGTCGCCTCGCTTTACCCCGTGCTCTTCACCGGCTGACCCGACACTCCCACAGTTGCATTTGCCCTGCCCCGGCGTCATATAGCAACGTAAAGACAGGGACCGGAGACCCCCATGACCAACTACCTCGACTTCGAAAAACCGCTGGCCGAAATCGAAGGCAAAGCTGAAGAACTCCGCGCATTGGCGCGGCAAAACGAGGAAATGGACATCGCCGACGAGGCCGCCGCGCTTGATCGCAAGGCCTCCGAGATGCTGGACGAGCTTTATGGCAGCCTCACACCCTGGCGCAAATGCCAGGTCGCCCGCCACCCCCAGCGCCCCCATTGCAGAGATTACATCGAGGCGCTCTTTACCGAATATACGCCGCTTGCCGGGGATCGGAACTTTGCCGATGACCACGCCGTCATGGGCGGCCTTGCGCGCCTTGACGGGCGTCCCGTGATGGTGATCGGCCACGAAAAAGGCGACGACACCAAAAGCCGTATTGAGCGCAATTTCGGCATGGCCCGCCCCGAAGGGTATCGCAAAGCGATTCGCCTGATGGAAATGGCGGATAAATTCGGCCTGCCGGTCGTGACCCTCGTCGACACCCCCGGCGCCTATCCCGGCAAAGGAGCCGAGGAACGCGGTCAGTCCGAGGCTATCGCCCGCTCGACCGAGAAATGCCTCCAGATCGGCGTGCCGCTGGTTTCCGTAGTGATCGGCGAAGGCGGTTCCGGCGGAGCTGTGGCCTTTGCAACGGCCAACCGTGTGGCGATGCTCGAACATTCGGTCTACTCGGTGATCTCGCCCGAAGGCTGCGCCTCGATCCTGTGGAAGGACTCCGAGAAGATGCGCGAAGCCGCCGAAGCCCTGCGCCTTACCGCACAAGACCTGCACAAGCTCGGCGTGGCCGATCGTATCGTCAAGGAGCCCCGCGGCGGCGCACATCGCGACAGCGACGCCGCGATTGCGGCGGTGGGTAAAACCATTGAAACCATGCTCAAGGAACTCGACGGAAAGAGCCCGAAAAAGCTCATCTCCATGCGTCGCGAGAAATTCCTCGATCTCGGCAGCAAGGGCCTCGCCGCCTGACGGCAGGCCTAGCGCGCCAGAAGCTTCAACCCCTGCGTCACATCCGAACGCACCGCGAGGCGCAAGCCCGGCTCATCCCCCGCGCGCAGCGCGGCAATGATGAGCCGATGATAATGCGGCGGCTCGGTCTTGCGCAGCTTGCCATAAAGCGCCCGCATCGTCGGGCCGAGCTGAAGCCAGACCGTTTCCGCCATCGCCAACATCGCAGGCGCCTGCGCCCGTAGGTATAGCGTGCGGTGAAATTCAAGGTTGCGACGGATATAGCTCACCGCGTCGCGGTTCTCGACCGCCTTGGCCACGTTGCCGTTGATTGTCTGCAAACGCTCGATCAACGCCATATGCGCCCGCGGCAGGGCCCGACTCGCAAGCTCCACCTCGATAAGCGCCCGCAGGGCCGCCAATTCCTCAATCCGCTCACTGGTCAGCTCCGGCGTCGAAACACGCCCCGAGTTCGACAGGAAAAGCGCCCCCTCCGCCACCAGCCGTCGCACCGCCTCGCGCGCGGGAGTCATCGACACCTCATATTCCCGCCCGATCCCGCGCAGGGTCAGCGCCTCGCCGGGGCCAATCTCGCCATGCATGATCCGCGTGCGAAGCCGCCGATAGACCCGATCATGGGCCGAGCTTGAAATATCCTGAGAGCGGGTCTGAGTCAGCATGGATCAAATGTGATCACAAACATCAGATTGGTCAATCGGCAAAACGATAGCGATGCAAGGTTTCGCCATTGTCTCGCAACCACCGGCGCGGCGCATCATAGGGACCGTGGATTTCTTCTACGAGACGCCAAAACTGCGGCCCATGATTCATCTCTGCAAGATGCGCGACCTCGTGCCCCGCCACATATTCGAGCACAGAGGCAGGCGCCATGATGAGCCGCCAGCTATACATCAACGCCCCGCGTGACGAACACGACCCCCAGCGCGAACGCGTGTCGCGCAGCGTCACTCGGGTATAGGCCCGCCCCAGCCGGTCCGCATAGCGATCAGATGCCGCCACAAGCCGCGCCCGCGCCTGCTCCTTGAGGAACCCCTGTACCCGCGCCCCGACGCGCTCAGGATCGCCCGGCACCGCGATCTCCCCTCCAAGGACACGGACCTGCCGTCCCTCGCCCGGCACAACCCGCAGAAGACGCCCCTCAAGCAGAACCTCAGCCCCAATCCCGACCTGCACCGGTTCTTCACGCCCTGCAAGCTGTGTTCGGACCCAGTCCGCCTTCTCGGCGACAAAAGCTAACCCTTCCTTCTCGCGCACCCCCTTAGGCAGCGTCAGCGTCACCCGCCCATCGAGTCGTGAGACCCGAAGCGAAATGCGCCGCGCCCGCGCCGAGCGGCGCAGGATCACCGGGATATCCGGCCATCCGGGAAGAAAATGTTGCACCATATGCGCTCCCTGAAGCTCCACACGCTTATACCCTTTGACACGCCGCTCTGGGTATGGCAGGTGGCCCGAACCGTCGACAAGACTCATGAGAGACTGAAGGGGATATCCCATGCCCAAAGAAGAATGGGGCGTTAAGCGCGTATGCCCGACCACTGGTAAACGCTTTTACGACCTGAACAAAGACCCGATCGTGTCGCCCTACACTGGCGAAATGGTGGAAGTCACAGCCGGCAAGAGCCGGATGATCGAGGCCGACGCCGAAGACGCCGCGACCCTCAAGGCCAAAGCGGCCAATGTCGAGGATGCTGAAGTGCTCGAAGACGACGAAACTGTCGATCTCGATCTCGGTGATGACGTGCTCGAAGACGATGATGATGACGACAACGTCTCGCTTGACGAGATCGCCGATGTCGCATCGGAAGACGACGACAGCTAAAATTTTCGGAGCGGGTTTTTTTCGCTTGATCCCGCTCCGACATACGCCTAAAGAGGCGCGCACAGGCTGAAAGGCCTGACGGTTTGGGGCCTTAGCTCAGCTGGGAGAGCGCTACAATGGCATTGTAGAGGTCAGGAGTTCGATCCTCCTAGGCTCCACCAAACTTCCCCACATTTTGTGATGGTTCACATGGGTCAATTTGTGCCCGTGCACCTCCTGAATTTGCCTGACATGGTTGAACTGCACGCGCTTGGCCGACACATGGCCTCAACCACGAACAGGACGCACCCCACCATGACCAGCACAGCAACCAACGCCCCGACACAGAAAAAAGACCGGCTCTTCACGGCCTTCCGCATTGTCGCCTTTGTCGAAGGGGTCACGACGCTCGCGCTGTTCTTCGTGGCCATGCCGCTCAAGTATATATTCAACGATCCGAGCTGGGTCCCGATGACTGGGCTGATCCATGGCTATGCGTTCATCGCCTATATCGTCATGATGATCCTGGCCCTGCGTGGGCGCGGCTGGAGCGGAGCGGCCTGGCTACGCACCACGCTGGCGTCGTTCTACCCGTTCGGCACCTTTATCAACGATCCCTATCTCAAGCGCCAGAAGGCCCTCGAAACACAAGCCTAAAACCGTTCAGACAACAAAAAGCCGACGCCACATATGTGACGTCGGCTTTTCTAGGTTTTCGATCTGCCTTACCCGAGATTCGGGAAATAATCCTCGCAGGTGCCTTCGCGATAGACATCCGCCGTGCTGCAATGCAGCCCGCCACCGAACGCATAAGCATCGCGTAGGTCCACCTCGACCACTTCCATGCCGAGCTTGTCCATCTGTTCGGCCTGATAGACCTCGGATTTCTCGACACAGACCGTCTTGGGATCAAGCACCA
>JAAEZB010000032.1:21243-24116 GCA_018223085.1 Paracoccaceae bacterium | reverse complement strand
AACCGCAGCACATCCGCCGCGTCAAACAACGGCTCTTCCTCGGTGGTGACAAAGAACTTCTCCGCCGCCCATTTGAGACGTTTCTCAACGCCGATCTTATCGGAGAGGTAATCGGGGTGGTAATCTGCATCCGTCAGCCGCGGCTTGGGCGCGGCCTCGTGGCGGAAATTCGGGTCTTCTTCCCAATATTGCTGCATCAGCGGGCGATAGTTCAGATACTCGAACCAACGACACCGATAAGACATCGTTGCCTCAAGAATCTCCGACCCTACCGTCAAAAGAACATCGCGCGGCGGCATACAGCCGAACTGACTATCGGTGTGGAAATCCGGCGTGGTCACAGGCTTGGAATGGTCGATCGACGTCGGGCGATCAACCCGCACACCACGCGCCTCAAGCTGGGCTGCGAATTTATCGAGCAACTCGTTGGCGCGGTCGATGGTTTCCTGCGGACGCTTGCCCCACTGGCCGCGCATATCGCTATCCTCGGGCACCTTGGCGTCAAGCGCGGGCTCCTCGGGCGGGATATGGCAATCATCCGCACGCCCCACGATCACGTGTTTCAACGGATCCCATTCGTTCCAGCTATTGACGACAACCTTATCCATGCATCCCCCTGATATTTGACCGGATATTCAATCTCTCCTCCGGTTCTAAGGGCGAAATCCGCCCCACGCCATATCAAGAGACGACGTCCAATGCCGCATGCGCGTCAAAACATGCGCATGCGCCCGAATTTTAGCCTCATACCTTAAGCTCAAGCGCGCGTTTCATCTCCTCCATCGACAGGCTTGAAGACACGTCATAAATCGCCACCCGCGCCACCAACGCCTTGTAAAAAGCGTCGAACGCTTCTGTCGATTCCACCTGCACCTTGAGAAGGTAATCTGTTGTCCCGGCAAGGCGATGCGCCTCGGTGATCTCGGGCATTTCGTCAATCGCCGCCCGAAACGCCTCAAGCCACTCCCCGTCATGCGACGAGGTTTTGATGCTGACGAAAAACGTCTCTCGAAGGCCAATCTTGCGCGGATCAAGGATCGCCGCCTGCCGAAGGATCGTCCCCGCCTGCGTCATGCGCTGGATACGGTTCCACACGGTGGTTTTCGACAACCCCACCTTGGTCGCGATTCGCTCAAGAGAGCGCGTTGTATCCTTTTGCACCTCGCGCAGGATCTTGCGGTCGTCTTCGTCGATGTCTGGCGTTCTCTGGCTCATGGCTTCCTCCGAACAAAACTCCACCCCGCATTTCAAATTGGAACATTGTTCCTTTTAAGATTCATCATTCTTGAAATTACGGAACATTTGTTCGCATCTATCCACAAGAAGAGCCCTTTTCCAGCCCTTTTCTTTCGGAGCCCGCCATGACCCAGATACCGCGCCAGCCCAACACCATCCTCATCGCCGGAGCGGGATCCTGCGCCGTGGCGGCCCTGCGCCCCCTTCTCGCAACCGGCGCGCACCTGCGTGTTTTCGGGCCCAACCCCGCACCGCAAATCACCGCCTGGGCCGAGGCTGGGGCACTCTCGCATATTCCGCGCGTCCTTACCTTTTCCGACGTGATCGGCGCTGACCGCCTCATTGCCGCAACTGGCAATACCGCACAGGACATCGCCGCAAAGGACATCGCCGCCCGTGCTGGCCTAGATCATCCCACCACAGGCCATGTGCACTTTGTCGGCGCCGGCCCCGGCGATCCCGACCTTCTGACCTTTCGCGCCCATACCCTCCTGCGTGAGGCCGAGGTGATCCTCCATGACCGCCTTGTGCCCGACGCGATCCTCGCGCTGGCCAATCCTGCGGCAAAAATCATCGAAACCGGCAAAACCGCCTTCGGCCCCTCTTGGTCTCAGGGCGATATCAACGCCCTTCTCGTCGCCCATGGCGCAAACGCCCGCGTAGTGCGCCTGAAATCCGGTGATAGCGGCATCTTTGGTCGCCTCGACGAGGAAATGGACGCGCTCGACGCCGCCGGAATCGCCTACACGATCACGCCCGGCATCACAGCCTCTGTCGCCGCCGCCGCGACCCTCAAGACCAGCCTCACCAAACGAGGCCGCAACACCGGCCTGCGCATCATCACCGGCCATGACACCGAAGGTTATGCCGATCACGACTGGCGCACGCTGGCCGAACCCGGCGCCGTGGCCGCGATTTACATGGGCAAATCCGCCGCCACCTACCTGCGCGGCCGCCTTCTCATGCATGGTGCCGAGGATGCCACGCCCGTGACCATCGTCGAAAACGCCTCGCGTCCGGATCAACGCATCCTGCCGACCACGCTCCTGTCGCTCCCTGATGCCCTCGACGCCGTCACTGGTCCCGCTGTCCTCATGCTCGGCCTTGCCCCGCGCGAAGCCGCCGCCTTTGCCCTGAAGGAGGCCCTCTGATGCCCCGCCCCTTTGCCCCCAAAATCGCCACTGCCAACCACCTGATCGAAGGCGACGTGATCTATTTCACCGATCCGGGCTGGAGTCGCGCCCATGGCGACGCCGCCATCGCGACAACAGAAGAAGCCGCCGACGCTCTCCTCGCACGCGCCTCGCAAGAGCCGCACCTGACGGTCGGCGTCTACCTCGCGGATGTCTCCATCACCGATGGCGCCCCGGCCCCCACCCATTTCCGCGAGGACTTCCGCACCCGCGGTCCTTCCAACTATTTCCACGGAAAGCAGGCAGACTGATGTATATCTATACCGATTTCGACCGCGATTTCCTCCGCGCCCGCACCGCCGAATTCCGCAGCCAGGTTGAGCGCCGTATCGACGGCTCCCTGACCGAAGATGAATTCAAACCGCTGCGCCTGATGAATGGGCTCTACCTGCAACTTCATGCCTACATGCTGCGCGTGGCGATCCCCTATGGTTCGCTGCGCAG
>JAAEZB010000032.1:0-20996 GCA_018223085.1 Paracoccaceae bacterium | reverse complement strand
CTGATCCGCCAATGGTCAACCGACCACCCGGAATTCGCCTATCTCCCGCGCAAGTTCAAACTTGCTGTGACGGGAACCGAAGACGACCGCGCCGTGATCCGCTTTCACGATATCGGAATTCGTGTGCGCGAGCAGGATGG
Organism: Paracoccaceae bacterium; assembly: GCA_018223085.1. GTDB lineage: Bacteria > Pseudomonadota > Alphaproteobacteria > Rhodobacterales > Rhodobacteraceae > Shimia. The sequence continues at coordinate 20,856 of JAAEZB010000032.1, read as the reverse complement.
CGAAATCGGCTATCAGATCGTGATCGGCGGTGGCCTCGGTCGCACGCCCATGGTCGGCAAAGTGGTGCGTGAATTCCTCCCGCGCGCCGATCTCTTCGCCTATCTCGAAGCGATCCTGAAGGTCTACAACCTCTCTGGACGGCGTGACAACAAATACAAGGCGCGGATCAAAATCCTTGTCCACGAAACCGGCCTAGAAACCCTCAAAGCCCGGATCGAGGCCGAGTTCGCAACCCAAAAACGCCTCCTCCCCGATCTCAACCCCGAGGTCGTCAATCACGTGCGTCAGGGCTTTGTCGAACCCGCCTATATAGAGACTGATTTCGACCCTAACACGGCCCAATCGCCCGCTTTTCGCGCCTTCCTCGATACCAACACACGCGCCCATAAACGCCCCGATCACGCGAGTGTCACGGTCTCGATCAAGCCCATCGGTGGCACCCCCGGCGACGCGACCTCGGACCAGATGCGCACCCTTGCCGAGATCGCCGAAACCTATGGCTATGATGAACTGCGCATCAGCCATGAACAGAATGTCATCCTGCCCCACGTGCATCGCGCCAACCTGCCTGCCGTCTATGCGGCCCTGCGTGACGCCGGTCTCGCGACGGCCAATGTCGGGCTGATCTCGGACATCATCGCCTGCCCCGGCATGGACTATTGTGCCCTCGCCACCGCGCGCTCGATCCCGATTGCCCAACAAATCGGCGAGGCCTTTGCCGATCTCGATGCCCAGCACGACATCGGCCCGCTCAAGATAAAAATTTCCGGCTGCATCAATGCCTGCGGACACCACCACGTGGGCCATATCGGCATTCTCGGCCTCGACCGCGCAGGTGTCGAAAACTACCAGATCACGCTCGGCGGCGACGGCACCGAAGAAGCCACCCTCGGAACCCGCACAGGGCCCGGTTTTGCCTATGATGAAATCGTCCCCGCTGTGGAACGCCTGATCGAAGCCTATCTCGACCAGCGCCTCTCGCCCGAGGAAACCTTCCTCGCCGCCTATCGCCGCCTCGGCCTCACGCCGTTCAAGGCCGCCCTTTACGGAGACGGACATGCCAAGGCCGCTTGATCCCCTGCCCACTGCGCGGCTCAATACGCGCTTTGGCGATGCCTCTGCCGAAACGATCCTCGCCGTGGCGCTGGACCGCTTTGACGGCGAAATCGCCATGGTGTCCTCTTTCGGGGCCGACTCTGCCGTGCTCCTGCATATGCTGGCGGCACTGGACCCGTCCGTGCCCGTCCTGATGCTCGACACGCTGATGCTCTTCCCCGAGACCATTGCCTATCAGCGTGACCTCTCGGCCCATCTTGGCCTGACGGACGTGCGCCGCATCTCCCCGGACACCGGCGCCATCGAACAGGCCGACCCAAATGGCGATCTCAATAGCCGCGATAGCATCGCCTGCTGTGATCTGCGCAAGGTCGTGCCGCTGCGCAACGCCCTCGCGCCGTTCACCGCATCCATATCGGGCCGCAAACGCTTTCAAACCGGCCAACGCGCCGCCATGCGCGCCTTCGAGGTCGACACGGACGGCCTTATCAAGGTGAACCCCCTCGCCGCTTGGACGCCCGCAGATATCGCCGCCTATCTCGACCGCCACGCCCTGCCGCGCCATCCTCTGGTGGCCAAGGGCTACCCCTCCATCGGCTGCGCCCCCTGCACCACGCCCGTGGCCGAGGGCGAGGACTCTCGCTCAGGCCGCTGGCGCGCCGAGACCCGCGAAGAATGCGGCATTCACATTACCCCGGACGGACGTATCGAAAGGAAAGCCGGATGACCGACGCGACTCAAATCATCACCCGCGAGGGCTTTGCCGCCGACCGCTTCGGTGACATCGAAATCCCATCCCTCGAAGAGTATAACGGCGGCGCGGCTGTCCTTCTGCCCGTCGATGCTGACCCGGCGGCGCTCGTCCCGCACTTCGACGCGCTCGCCCTTGTGGTGATCCCCTTCGCAAGCTCGGCAGATGGGCGCGGCTTTTCCCTTGCCGCCGCCCTGCGCACCCTTGGCTACGAGGGCCATATCCGCGCCAAGGGTCATATCCTCGTGGATCAGTTCCGCGCCGCGCTGCGTTCGGGCTTTGACGATGTGGAAATCTCCGCAGCCCAAGCCGCCCGCAACCCCGAGGCGCAATGGCTGGCCGTGCCCCTGACCAAGGGTTATCAGTCCCGCCTCTTCGCGGCCTAAAGGCGGCCTGCAAAGGCCGCCACAACCTGCTCATAAACGCCGCGCTTAAACGGCACGATATTGTTGATGAGATCCTCAACCGGGAGCCAGCGCCACTCTGAAAATTCGGGGTGCTCGACTTCGATATTCACGTCCGCATCCGTCCCATGAAACCGCAGCAGGAACCATTTCTGTTCCTGCCCTTTGTAACGCCCCTTCCAGATGCGCGGCACAATGTCATGCGGCAGATCGTAGGAAATCCACCCCTCGGTCTCTCCCTCAACCGTCACCAGCGCCGCCGACACCCCGGTCTCTTCCTCCAACTCGCGCAATGCTGCGTCCTGCGCGCTCTCGCCCTTGTCGATCCCGCCCTGCGGCATCTGCCAGGCCGGCATCTCGCTATCCTTGCGCTGGCCGACAAAAGCATGCCCCTGCGCATTGACAAGCATCACCCCCACATTGCGGCGATAAGGAAGGCTGGCGATCTGATCCGGCGTCATGGGTCTCTCCGATTTGGCTCTGCCCAATTCCTACCGAAGGCCCGCGCCGCAGGCAATTCGCCTTTGCGTCGCAAAAAGAAAAGGGCGGGGAAATCCCCGCCCTCTATCCGTAATCGCCAACCGGCTTACTTGGTCGGGCCCAGCGCCGAAAGCCCCTTGAGAATATCAATCGCATAGGCGAGCTGATAATCCTCTTCGCGCAGCTTGGCGGCCTCTTCGGCCTTGGTACGGTCGGCTTCGATCTGGCGAATTTCGTCCTCGGTGAGGCTATCATTGTCGAGGCTACCCTTCAGGTCCGCCTCCGAACGGAAACGGCGCTTGGTGGCCGCCTCTTCCTCTTCTTCGGTCGCGGCCTTGCGGCGCGGCTGTTCGACGACGATATCCGGCGATACGCCCAGCGCCTGGATCGAGCGGCCCGACGGCGTGTAATAACGCGCCGTGGTCAGGCGCATCGCGCCATCGCCCCGAAGCGGCATGACCGTCTGCACCGATCCCTTACCAAAGGATTTCGTTCCTACGACAATCGCGCGGCGATGATCCTGAAGCGCACCGGCAACAATCTCCGAGGCCGAGGCCGACCCGCCATTGATGAGAACGACAATCGGCTTGCCACCCGCAAGATCGCCCGGCGTCGCGTTGAACCGGTCTCCATCCGCCGGGTTACGGCCACGGGTCGACACGATCTCACCCTTCTCAAGGAAAGCATCCGATACCTTGATCGCCTGCGTCAGCAAACCGCCGGGGTTGTTGCGCAGATCAAGCACGATACCATTCACGCTATCCATACCGCCAAGCGCCTCAACCTGCTTGGCAAGGCCCGCTTCAAGGTTCGGTGTCGTCTGATCGTTGAATGTTGTCACTCGAAGCACGACCGAAGCCCCCTCGGTGCGCGACCGCACAGCCGTAAGCTTGATCGTATCGCGAATGATCGACACATCGAACGGATCATCTTCGCCCTCACGTACAACGGTGATGACGATCTCCGACCCCACCGGCCCGCGCATAAGCTCAACCGCCTCGTCGAGGTTCATCCCCAACACGCTATCGCCATCCACATGGGTGATGAAATCGCCCGCTTCGATGCCTGCGGCATCCGCCGGGGTGCCGTCGATGGGCGAGACAACCTTGACGAAGCCCTCTTCCTGCGTGACCTCGATACCGAGACCGCCGAACTCGCCTCGCGTCTGTACCCGCATATCCGCCGCATCATCCGGCGACAGGTAAGAGGAGTGCGGATCAAGCGAGGTCAACATACCGTTGATTGCCGCCTCGATAAGATCGCCCTCATCGACTTCCTCGACATATTGCGCCCGGATGCGTTCGAAAATATCCCCGAACAGGTCAAGCTGCTCATAGACATTGCTCGATTTCGCGCTCTCCTGCGCGAGCAACGGCCCGGCCACCTGCATCGCAAAAAGCGCGCCTGCCAGTGTGCCACCAAGCGCGGCCACAACGAATTTCTTCATCTAAAGTTCATCCTTGTCTGTCCGGAACCAAATCTCGGGGTCCACGGTGGTCTTGCCTTGTCTGACTTCTATATAGAGCGTTTCTGTCCGCTCTTGACCAGACCCATCACCAACCTGTGAAAGAATAGCCCCGATTTCCGGGTCATCCCCCCCCATGAGCCCAACTGGCGTGCCTTCCGGGATCACCTGCCCGGCATGGCCATAAACCGTCTCCATCCCCGCCAGTACGAAAAGAAGCCCCGGCTGCGCCTCAAGGATCACCACGTTGCCATAATCAAGAAGTGGACCGCGATAACGGATCGTCGACGCCGATGGCGCCACAACAAGCGCATTCGGCCGCGTCGCAAGGACAAGCCCCGGACGACGTACCCCAGCCGCATCGGCCTCGCCCGCCCGGCGCAACACCTGCGCCTCAACCGGCAATCGCAACTCCCCCATTTGCGCCTCAAGATCAGGTAGCACTACAGGGCTTTCGCCTGTCTCCTGAATATCCACCAACCCGCTGGCAAACCCGTTGAGCGTTTCCGTCGATGCGATCAACAACGCGATCTTCACCGGATCATCGGCAAACCGCTGCGGCAGGTCGGTGCGATCCGCAATCGCCTGCGAAAGGTCCGCGCGCGCAACCTGAATGCCGCTCAGGCCTTCCTGAAGTGTCTCTGCCGCGTCTTTCTGCAAAGCGCGCAAAATCTCAATCTCTTCAAGGTCGGCCCGCAACTCCGCCGCCCCTGTCTCAAGTGCCGGGGTCACATCGGCAAGGATCATACCAGCCCGCGCCGTGCCCATCGGCCCATCCGGATGCAAGAGCATCACCGGCGCACCCTCCGGCCCCATGCCCTGCCCCATGGATTGCAGCACCCCGAGAAGACGCGCCGTCTCGGCCTCGCGCCGCTTGAGATCACGCCTGATATTGGCCTCACGCGCAGCCGCCCGGCGTAACCCCTCACGCATCGCCTGAAGCCCCGCTTCAAACCCCTGCACCGTCTCGGTCAACGCCGCGACCCGATCCCGCGCGCTGCCCGCTTCCTGCAAGGAAAGCGATGCCGCCTCGATCTTCCCTGCCGCCACCCGCGCCGCTTCTGCCGGACTGGCCCCGCCCTCTGCCAAGGCAGAGCCGGTCAGCCCAAAAGCGATCCATGCTGCGGCGACAAAAGCTCTCATCGGAGTATCAGGCTCTCCCCGGTCATCTCTGCCGGTTTCTCAATTCCCATCAGATCAAGAAGCGACGGCGCCAGATCGGCCAACCGCCCCTTGCGCAAGGTGGCACCTTCCGGCCCGCCCACAAGGATCACCGGCACGGGGTTCGTCGTATGCGCCGTGTGCGGCCCACCGGTCACCGGGTCCACCATAGTTTCGCAGTTGCCATGATCCGCGGTGACGATCATCGCGCCCCCCGCCTTCTCAAGCGCCGCGCGCACCTTGGCAAGACCCTGATCCACCGCCTCACAAGCCGCCATCGCCGCCTTCAGATCACCGGTATGGCCGACCATGTCGGGGTTGGCATAATTGGTCACGATGAGATCATAACCCTCTTCAATTGCGCCCACGAAATGCTCGGTGACTTCCTCCGCCGACATCTCCGGCTGCAAATCATAGGTCGCAACCTTGGGAGACGCCGCCATATAGCGATCTTCGCCCGCCTCCGGCTCTTCCTTGCCGCCATTGAGGAAAAAGGTCACATGCGGATACTTCTCTGTCTCGGCAAGGTGGAACTGGCGTAGCCCCTTCTTGGCCACCCATTCGCCAAGCGTGTTGACGATCTCCTGTTTCGGATAGGCTGTCGTCATATAGCTGCGGTGCATATCGGAATAATCCACCATCCCCAAAAGCCCCGCCCATTGCGGTCGCGCCCCCGTATCAAAGGCGCAAAACCCCGGCTCGCCAATCGCTGCCAAAATTTCCCGTGCCCGATCAGCCCGGAAATTAAGACAGAAGAACCCGTCCCCATCCTTCGCACCCGCGTAATCGCCAAGCACCGTTGGGGTAATAAACTCATCGCTTTCGGACCGGTTATAGGCATTGGATACCGCCGTGACCGCATCCTTGGCCTTGTTGCCCTCGCCCTTGATCCAGGCGTTATAAGCCTCCGCAACCCGCTCCCAGCGGTTGTCGCGATCCATGGCAAAATAGCGTCCCGAAAGCGTGACGATCTTCGCCCCTTCCGGCATCCGCTCGGCCATGGTCTCAAGATAGGTAAAGGCCGATTTCGGCGCCACATCGCGCCCATCGGTGATCGCATGAAGCACCACAGGCACCCCCGCATCCGTCACCGCCTTCATCGCTGCAAGGATATGCTCGATATGGCCATGCACACCGCCATCCGAAATCATCCCCATGAAATGCGCCGTGCCGCCGCTCGCCTTGAGGGTTTCGCAAAACGCCTTGATTGCTTCGTTCTCAAAGAACGACCCGTCTTCGATCGCAAGGTCGATCTGCCCAAGGTCCATCGCCACAACGCGCCCCGCGCCGATATTGGTATGGCCCACTTCCGAATTGCCCATCTGCCCGCTCGGCAGGCCCACATCCGGCCCATGCGTAATAAGCGTCGCATTGGGGCAGGTCGCCATCATGTCGTCAAAGCACGGCGTCTCGGCAAGAGCGGGCGCATTCGCCTCGCGGGTCTCGCTCAGACCCCAACCATCAAGAATACAAAGAACGACAGGTTTCGGTGTGGTCATGTCTTGGGGCTCCATATCGCTTTGCGCGCCTTCTACCCCTTGGCAGCGCCCACGTGAACCGCTTTCTCCCGCCCTGCCACCATTTGCCCCTTTCCCGCCGATCCCTTCCCGATTTCCATCTGGCATGCCTCCGCCGCCCATGGCACAACGAAGACCACCGCAAAGGACGAGGGAGCGCGCAATATGGATACCGGATTCGGCAAGGGCTGCCATTTGCACCTGATTGACGGCTCGGCCTTCATCTTCCGCGCCTACCATGCCCTGCCGCCGCTGACGCGCAAATCCGACGGGCTGCCCATCGGCGCCGTCGCCGGGTTCTGCAACATGCTGCACCGCTATGTTGAGGGCAACACAGGCCCCGACGCGCCCACCCACGCCGCCGTGATCTTTGACCATTCCGGCAAAAGCTTTCGCAACGATCTCTACCCCCTCTACAAGGCCAACCGCCCCCCCGCGCCCGAAGACCTCGTGCCGCAATTTCCCCTGACGCGCACCGCGACCAAGGCCTTCAACATCGCCTGCAAAGAGGTCGAAGGGTTTGAGGCCGACGACATCATCGCCACGCTCGCAACTCAGGCCCGCGAGGCCGGAGGCCGCTGCACCATCATCTCGTCGGACAAAGACCTGATGCAGCTTGTCGGCGGTGGCGTTGAAATGCTCGACGCGATGAAAAACAAACGCATCGACAGCGACGGCGTGGTCGAAAAATTCGGCGTCGGCCCCGAACGTGTCGTCGACGTGCAGGCGCTGGCCGGCGATAGCGTCGATAACGTCCCCGGCGCGCCCGGCATCGGCATCAAGATCGCCGCCCTCCTCATCAACGAATTCGGCTCTCTCGAAGACCTCCTGAATCGCGCCGAAGAGATCAAACAACCAAAACGCCGCCAAACCCTGATCGAGAAACGCGACCAGATCGAAATGTCCAAGCGCCTCGTGCAGCTTGACTGCGACATGACGCTCGACTTCACCCTCGAAGACCTCGAAGTGCGCGATCCCGATCCCGACACGCTGCTGGATTTCCTCTCCGAGATGGAATTCCGCACCCTGTCCAAACGCATCGCCGATCAACTTGGCGTCGAGGCCCCGGCGATCCCCGAACCCACCGCCGCGCCCTCGCCCACGCAGGGCGGTGCCGCCGACACGCCCGAGGCCAAACCCTTCGACACCGACGCCTATGAATGGGTCCGCGACCGCGCCGCGCTCGACGCATGGATCAAACGGGCCCATGCCCGCGGCTATATCGCCGTCGATACCGAAACCACCGGCCTTGACGAAATGGTCGCTGATCTCGTCGGCATCTGCCTTTGTGTGGAGCCGGGCGAGGCCTGCTATATCCCCCTCACCCACAAGAAAGAGGCCAGCGACAACGACCTCTTTGCCAGCGACGAACTGGCCGAAGGCCAACTGCCTCTGAACGAGGTGCTCGACGCGCTAAAACCGGTGCTCGAAAGCCCCGCGATCCTCAAGATCTTCCAGAACGCCAAATACGATGCCAAGATCCTCTCCCGCTACGGCATCACGGTCGGTCCCATCGATGACACCATGCTGCTGAGCTACGCGCTCCACGCTGGCCTGCACGGCCACGGCATGGATGCGCTCTCGGAACGCTACCTCGGCCACACACCGATCCCGATCAAACCTCTGCTCGGCTCTGGCAAATCCGCCATCACCTTCGACAAGGTGCCGCTTGAGGACGCGGTGAAATACGCCGCCGAGGACGCCGATATTACCCTGCGCCTCTGGCAGCTTTTCAAACCGCAACTGCACCAGCATCAGGTGACAACCGTCTACGAAACCCTCGAACGCCCCCTCTCGCCCGTTCTGGCCCAGATGGAGCGCCACGGCGTCAAGGTCGACCGCGACACGCTTTCGCGCATGTCCAACGCCTTCGCCCAGAAAATGGCCGGTCTTGAGGCCGAGATTCACGAACTCGCCGGAGAGAGCTTCAACGTCGGCTCCCCCGCGCAGGTCGGTGAAATCCTGTTTGAAAAAATGTCCCTGCCCGGCGGCAAAAAAGGCAAGACCGGCAAGTATTCGACCCCCGCCGACGTGCTCGAAGACCTTGCGACGGAACATGACCTGCCCGCCCGCATCCTCGACTGGCGGCAGCTTTCGAAACTGAAATCGACCTATACCGACGCGCTACAGGATCACATCAACCCCGACACGGGCCGCGTCCATACCTCCTATGTGCAGACCGGAGCCAACACCGGCCGTCTCGCCTCGACCGATCCCAACCTGCAAAACATTCCTGTGCGTAGTGAGGAAGGCCGCCGCATCCGCGAGGCCTTTGTGGCCGACGAAGGTAAGACCCTGATCTCCCTCGATTATAGCCAGATCGAACTGCGTATCCTCGCCCATATCGCCGATATCGACGCTCTGAAACAGGCCTTCCATGACGGTCTCGACATTCACGCCATGACCGCCTCGGAAATGTTCGACGTGCCACTTGATGAAATGACCCCCGAAGTGCGCCGCCGCGCCAAGGCGATCAATTTCGGCGTGATCTACGGCATCTCCGGCTTTGGCCTCGCGCGCAACCTGCGCATTCCCCGCGCCGAGGCGCAGGACTTCATCAACCGCTATTTCGAACGCTTCCCCGGCATCCGCGCCTACATGGACGACACCAAGGCCTTCGCCAAGGAACACGAATACGTCCAGACGCTCTTTGGTCGCAAAATCCACATGCCCGAGATCAACGCCAAAGGCCCACGTTCCGGCTTTGCCAACCGCGCCGCGATCAACGCCCCGATTCAGGGCACCGCCGCCGACATCATCCGCCGCGCCATGATCCGCATGCCCGACGCCATCGCCCACCTGCCAGCCAAGATGCTCTTGCAGGTGCACGATGAACTCATCTTCGAGGTCGAGGATAGCGCCGTCGAAGACACCATCGCCGTCGCCCGCGACATCATGCAGGGTGCGGCCGAACCGGTGGTGAAACTGAACGTGCCCCTGATCGTCGACGCCGGACAAGGCGCCAACTGGGCCGAAGCGCACTGATCCGGAGCGCGCCGCCGACACTCACCATCGGATGGAGGGATTGTCTGAGATCTTTTGCAACTCTCCATGCCGCGGCGGGCCTTTTCTCATAATAAGCCAGGCCGCACCAAGAAGGTCAGGGATACCGACAAGGCCGCGTTTCAGATTATTGTATTTCGACGCCCCCCCATGCCGCTCGCGATGCGTGACGTCGACCGTTTCAACGCGCCATCCCTCTCGCAGCATCATAGCCGGCATAAATCGGTGGATATGATCGAACCATGGGAGGTCAAGGTATGCCTCGCGCCGGAAGGCCTTGAGGCCGCACCCGCTGTCACGCACGTTATCCTTGAGCAACGCACCACGCAGCCAATTTGCAAACCGAGACGCCAGCCGCTTCGCCAGAGTATCCTGACGCCTTAGGCGTTGCCCCTGCACCAGACCAAGCGCGCAAACCTCGGGCGCGCTATTGAGGAAGGGCGCGAGCAATGCCGGTAGCTGATCGGGCGGGTTCTGACCATCCCCATCCAGAGTCACAATCAGCGCACCATGCGCCACCCTGACCCCTTTGCGTATCGCGGCAGATTGCCCGGCAGATACCTTGTTGTGAAGCGGGATCAACCAGTTGCAACGCGCAGCCAACTCATCGAGTTTGGCACCGGTTCCATCGGTCGACCCATCGTCGATAACGATAACCTCGAACGTCTGATCCTTAAGCACGAGGCCAATTTCTTCAATCAACGGGGCGATGGCAACGACTTCGTCTTTGGCCGGTATAATGACGCTGATCATGTTCTGGTCGCTCATGACAAGCTCTCCTTTGCAGAGGGTTTAGGGGTGCGGTAAATGCCATACTGGCGGTCGCGGAAATTGATCGACTTCCATGGCTTTTCGGGCAAACGGAACCGTTCAAGACGGGAGATGAACACGCCCTCGGGGTGCCCTTCCTGCCAGACCTTGACCTCTTCGAGGTCATGAAGCACTTCCAAAGGTCGGGTAACGCGCGCGGCAAAATTGAACTCGGCGTTATAGGTGCCGCCATAAATGGCTATGCCTTTGTCCTGATAGTCCGCCACGATCTGTCCGATCTCACGCGCATCATAAGCGTGATAGACGTCCGTGAACCGCACGGCGAACCCGACGCAGAGCACCAGACCGAAGGAAAGCACCGCCCCGCCTTTCAGGATGTTGCCATTGAGGGCAATCCCGCAGACCGCCAGAAGTCCCAACCCGGTGGCCAGAAGAGCACGGTTCGGATCAATCAATGCGGTCAGCTGCTGCGCGTCAACGATACCCAAACCGGCGAGTATGAACATAACCCCAAACAACGCGACCGGCAGAATGGCCAACCACGCGCGCTTTGACGTGGGTAACGGCACAACGCGCGCCACCAAAAGGGCAACGGCGGGCAGTTCGGGCAAGAGGTAGTGAAATTGTTTGCCGTCAATAAGGCTGAACAACACAAAGGCCGACAGCACCCAGATCAGCACCAGCCGCAAGCCGGGCTCAGACCACGAAGCCCGCCACGCCCCGCGCCATATCTGCGGAATCCAGATCCAGGGGAAAAGCAATAGCGGTAGGTCCAAAGCATACCAATAGATCGGACGGGAATGCGCAAAGGATTTTGCGATACGCCCTGCGCTTTGTTTCCACAGAATGGCGTTTCGGTACTCCTCTCCACCATGGATGATCGCGGGCAGTAACCAGACGAGCACAAGCACCAATCCCGAGGCGATCGCGATCCCCATACCGATGGCAAGCTGACGAACTGTGACCGCTGGCGCTTCGGGGGCGATGTGTCGTGCCCAAAACGGCAAGGACAACGCCGCAGGCAACAAATGAATGAAGATGACCGGCCCCTTTGCCAGCGTTCCGAACGCGAGGGATGCACCGAATGCCAACCAGAAACGCTTCTGGCCGGTCTTGGCAAAACCCACCAGACTTAGGGCGCCAAACAAGACGCCAACCGTCAGCACCGCGTCGAACATTGTCGACCCGCCAAACACAGCGAAGGCCAATGTCCCGGCCAGCGCCCATGCCGCACGCCCGGCGATACCATCCTCTTGCGGCCAGAGCTGCCGGGCCAACCGGGCCGTCAAAAAAATCGCAAGCAACGCAAAGCCCGGACCGACCAGACGCGCAGAGAATTCCGAGACGCCGAAGATCGCCCAAACCAGATTGATGCTCCAGAAAAGAAGCGGGGGTTTGTGGGTGTAAATTTCGAAGTTCTTGGTTGGCACAAAGAAATCGTGTGACTGGAACATCTCCCACGCGACACCGACATACCGGGTTTCATCCACCGGAAGCAGCGGTCGCAGAAAGATTGATACCAGCGCAACAAGGGCAAACAGCAATAGTGCGCCCCCGGTTTTAGTGGTCATTGGCATGCTGCTCGCTCCCTGGTCGAACGCGACAAAAGCATGAGGTTTCGCAGGTATATGAAAATGCCCATGCCTTGCCCGGCGATGAAAACGGGATCTTTTCGAAAGATCGCATAGGTCAGCAGCGTCAAACCGCCTGCCAGCGATAACCACCAGAACGCGACCGGCACCACGCTTTCGCGGCGGCGTTCGCTGGCCAGCCACTGCACAAGGAACCGCGAGGTGAAAAGCAGCTGCCCCGCGATTCCAACTACGAGCCATAAAGAGTCCGACATCGTCCTGTGTCCTTTCGCGCCGGGATATGTTTCCCGTGCATATGGCGCCGGACACTTACGCGAACCTTACGGATCGTTTATATGACCTGCGAATTTGTCGGCATGCGGGGCGCAATGCGATTATTGGTGATCGAAGACGAAGAAGGGCTGGGGCGTGCAGTATGCGAGCATCTGCGTAGCGCTGGACATGCCTCGGACTTGGCATCGGACCTGGAAACGGCAGAGACTGCACTGGCCACCACGTCCTATGACCTTCTGCTACTGGATCTCGGCCTTCCCGATGGCGACGGCATTGATTTCCTTAGAAGGCTGCGCCGGGGCGGTTTTGCCCCGCCGGTTCTCATTACAACCGCACGTGACCGCATCACCCAGCGGATCGAAGGGCTTAAGGCTGGCGCCGATGATTATCTGGTCAAACCCTTCGATCTCGACGAGCTTCTGGCCCGTATCGACGCCAACCTGAACCGGGCGCACATGATGGTTACGACCATTCGTGAATTTGGAGATATTTCCATAGACACAAGCACGAAAGCCGTTTTTCTGGCTGGGGAAGCCACTGATCTGACACGGCGGGAATGGGGCCTGATCGAGCGTCTGTCCTCCCGACCATCGCGCATATTCTCCAAGTCCGAGCTTGAAGACTCATTTTACGGCCACGGGTTCGAGATCGAAAGCAACTCGATCGAAGCCATTGTCAGCCGCGTGCGCGCAAAGCTGGGAAAGACTGCCATAGTGACGGTGCGTGGATTGGGATACCGGATGGGAAAGGCATGAAGCGATGAAATCAGGCAGCCTGTCGCGCCGGATTGCCGGCCTGACGACAATCGGCATTTCTGTGGCACTCTTGCTGGCCATTATCGTAGCAGCCGCCGTGCTGCGAGAGGAAGCCGATGAACAACGTGACGATGTTCTACGTGAGCTGGCACCTTTCGCCTCTGCGGTACTTACAGACCTGACAGGGCAGCCGGACAAGCTGGATGATTTCGTCAATGGAGGGGTCATCTCGACACTGGGCGGGCATGAGCCGTTTTTCGGTATCGGCATGGTCGCGACAGATGGCACCGTCTTGCTAAGCTGGCAGCTGCCCGGCGAATTGCCCGACCCACAACAGATCGGAACCGATACGTTCTGGCAATCCGATACACACCGTTTTTACATAGGCCACCCGGACAAGAATGATCACGTTGTTATTCTTGGCGATAGCCTTGAAGAGCGCTCCGAAGCCTTCTCCGAAAGTCTGGTTGCCTTCGTTGGGCCCATGCTGCCCCTCTTACTGATTGCCTTTCTGCTGGTGCGGTGGATATCGCGGACCGCCTTGCGCCCTCTTGACGATTTGCGGTCCGAAATCGCCCAACGTGACCGCGGTGCCTTGAACCCAATAGATGGCAGCCGGATGCCTCTTGAACTGCGCCCGATGGTCACGACGTTGAACAGCTTCATGTCGCGGTTGCTGACGGCTCTCGATGCGGAACGCCAGTTTGCAGCCAACGCGGCGCACGAATTGCGCACACCGCTGGCCCTTGCTCTGGCGCGATTGCAGCGGATCGAAGCGGACAAAAGCGGCGCAAACCCCAAACAGATCGCGGAACTCCGTGGGGCGATCAAACGCATGACTCAGACTGTCGAACGACTGCTACAGCTGTCCCGTGCCGAGACCGGCCCCGAACAGAACGGACAGTCTTGCGATATCGCCGAAGTTTTGGGGCTGCTCGTGCATGACAGAACAATCCCCCCGAACGAGGACCGGATTGCCCTGCGCCTCCCCGAAAATCCCGTGCAGGCCCGTATCGGCGCGGATGATTTCGCGATCATTGCCTCTAACCTACTGGACAACGCGCTGCGCTATGCCCCGCCCGATACCCAGATCAAGGTTTCTCTGGACGCGAACGGCACGCTCTCAATTGCCAATTCGGGTGCGTTGATCCCGGCAGATGAACTGCCGGGCTTAATGGCCCGCCATAAACGCCGCGACACGCGGGGCGGGGGCCTCGGCCTTGGGCTCTACATTGCAAAGACCCTGACGCAGAAATCCGGCGGGAGTCTCAGGCTGTACTCCCCGATACGCGGTCATGCCGACGGAGTGGAAGCCATTTTGAAATTCCCCTGTGAATGAGCGTCCTTTGACGGGCGCCTAGACCGGCTGCCGCACGAGCCGCATCGTAATCTTGCGCGCCAGCGGTGCCACGAAAAGCACAATCGGATAGGCCACAACCCAAGCCGAGAGCCAGCCGCTGATCCAAAGACCAAAGAACCCGTCGACAAACCCCATAAGGCGCAGGGTCGAGATGCCGATAATCAGGAAGGACATCATGCCCGACATGAAGAAGGCGAACAGGAAAGGTTGAAAGCGTGGCGGAAACATATCTTATCCTCAGAATATTTCTTCCGCCCTCCCATGGTTCCCCGCCTCTCGCAAGGCACATCCCTCTGTGCAGCCCCGCACAAGCGACCTAAAGGCGCAGCCCCTTGCCCTTCCCGACCGTCCGGCGCACCCTGCCGCAGAAGGAGTCCCTATGCCGCACGACCACCATCACCACGATCATCACCACGCCCTCCCGGAAAACGGAGACCGGCGCGTGCTCTGGGCCGTAGTCGTCAATATCGCGCTGACCGTGGCCCAGATTGTCGCCGGAATCATTTCCGGTTCGCTCGCCATGATTGCCGACGCGATCCATAACCTCTCGGATGCGCTCTCCCTCGTCATCGCCTTCGCCGCTCGTCGCATCGCCCGGCGCCCGGCAGATGCCGACATGACCTTCGGCTATGGCCGCGCCGAGGTGGTGGCGGCGCTTATCAACTACACGACACTGATCGTCATCTCCCTCTATCTCGTTGCCGAAGGGGTGCATCGCCTGCTCAATCCGGTCGAGGTCGAAGGCTGGATCGTGGTCGTGGTCGCCAGCCTCGCCTTCGTCGTCGACGCCGTGACCGCGCTCCTCATTATGCGCCTCTCCCGTGACAGCGTGAACATGCGTGCCGCCTTCCTGCACAACCTTGCCGATGCGCTTGGCTCTGTCGCCGTGATCGTCGCAGGCGTGCTAATCCTGCTCTATGACTGGCGCTTGATCGACCCGATCCTGACACTCCTGATCGCCGCCTATATCCTCTGGCACTCCGCCCTTGGCATCCGCCCGGTGATCCGCATCCTCATGCTGGCAAGCCCTGACGAGCCTCCCCTCGAAGAGGTGCTGCGCGCCCTCGAAGAGACGCCCGGCGTCGACTCGCTCCACCATGTCCACCTATGGCGCATGCAGGAACACGAGGTCTCGCTTGATGCCCATGTCGTGATGGATGGCTCCGTCGCCCCAGGCCCATTGCGCCAAACGCTACGTGCGTTGCTTGCGGATCGCTTTGGCATCCAACACGGCATGATCGAAATGGAACGTCCCGAAAACCGCTGCGTCGATGCAGCCCGGATCGGCCATTAAACCGCGTTCATCCAGCCCAAATCCGCCTCGGTGCCCTTCTCGCCGGGGTGATATTCCGCGCTGACAAAACCGTCATAGCCATCCGCCTCCAGCGCCGCGAAAAGCCCCTCAAAATCCACCGCCCCGCCAAGCCCCGGCGCAACACGGCCCGGCGCATCGGCAATCTGCACATGCCCCGCACGGCCCCCATGCGCGTGCCAAACGGCCAGCGCATCGCCGGTAATCATCTGCGCATGATAAGCATCATACTGAAGCGCAAGGTTCGGTGCCGCCACCGCATCAAGAACCTCCGCCGCAAGGTCGTAATCATCCAGGAAATACCCCGGCATATCGACCCCGTTGAGCGGCTCGATGGTCAACCGCTGCTTGGGCGCGAAATCCGTGGCCCAGCGCAGGTTCTCAATCAGGGTCGCCTTGGCCTCTGCCCCCTCGGCCACACCGGACATCACATGCACAATCTCCGCCCCAAGCGCCCCCGCATAGCGTAGCGCGCGTTTGAAATCGTGGCGAAACCGCTCCTGTCCGCCGGGGATCGCGGCAAATCCCCGATCGCCCCCGGTCCAGTTCGGCGGCGGCGTGTTGATAAGCACCAAGGGCAACCCCGCCGCCCCAAGCGCCATCTGGATGTCGCGCGCCGGGCAATCATAGGGAAACAGGATCTCCACCGCCTCGAACCCTGCCGCCTTTGCTGCGGCAAACCGGTCGAGGAATGGAAGTTCCGAGAAAAGAAGGCTGATATTTGCGGCAAATCTGGGCATGACCCCCATCATTGCCCCGCCCTTTCCCCGAGACAAGGGCCGAAAACGACACGACGTCGAAAACAGACAAGAGCGCACGCCCGAATCACGCGAGGGACGAAGGGTCGGCGGTATGTCTGACCGACGCTTTCAAAATCAGTTTCGACCTTGCAAGAGAGGTGTGGCATGTCCTCGACACGCCCCAACTCCGTGCGGCCCATTGCGGCCGCCGGTGACCGCCGGACTCTGTCCGGAAACGCGCTTGGCGTGGCCTCCATGTTCGCGTGGGCCTGCGGCTTTCCGGCGGCCGACGTGCTCTTGGACACATGGCCGACACTGGCCCTCATCACCGCGCGCTTTGCGCTGGCTGTCTCCATGCTCATGCTCCTGTGGCTTGTGGTCGACGGCCCCCGCGCCGTGGCCTCGGCCCGCTGGGGACGTGGCACGCTGATCGGCGGCCTGACCTTTGGCCTTGGCACCTACCTGTTGCTCCTTGCCCAATCCCTGACCGACGCCGTCACCGTCGCCATCATCGCCACCGGCACCCCCATCGCCGCGACCCTGATCGAAATGTGGAGCGGTGGGCGACGCCTCAACACGGGCTTTGTCCTCGGCATCATCGCCTCTGTCGCGGGCGGTATCGTCGCCACCGGCGGCACGGGCGTCGACACGCTCGGCATGGGTATCCTCGCCGCGCTCGGCTCTTGTTTTCTCTTTGCCCTCGGAAGCCACTTTACCGTGCGCGATTTCTCTGACCTCTCGCCGGTCGGGCGCACCACGATTACCCTCGCCGGAGGCCTTGTGTTCAACGCCACGGTGTTCCTCATCGCCTACGCGCTCGGCGCCGAAGTCCTGCCCCGCGCCGTGGTCGATGCACATCAGATCACCATGCTGGCCATCTACGCCCTCGCCGCCGGTGCCCTAAGTCAGGTCATGTGGATCGGCTCGGTCGGACGCCTCGGCGTGGCCGTCGCCTCCTTCCACATCAACGTCGCGCCCTTCTACGTGATGCTGCTGATGCTCGCGCTTGGCGATGGCTGGAACTGGACCAAGGCCCTTGGCGCGGGAATCGTGATCCTCGGTGTGGTCATCGCCCAACGCTCCGAGCGTCAGACCTCCATCAACGGGAAAAACACCCCACCGGACCAGACGCCAAAGCCCTCCACGCGCTCTTCGCCCATCTCGACCATGCGATAAAAACTCTTGCGATCGACCCGCGCCTCAAGCCCGGCACGCACCATCACATAGGGCACCTCGCCCACCATGCGAACCGGATGTTCCGGCCCCGCATTGACCACCTCGCCGACATTGGTCTCAAACCGCAACACCTGCGCCTTACCTTCCCCGTCGGCCTCTACATCAACCGCCACAAAGGGCACGTCCTCGACCACGATCCGCCATTTCTCGACCGGCGTGACAAGGAAATACGCGTCCCCTTCGCGCTTGAGAATCGTCGAAAACAACCGCACCAAAGCCTCGCGCCGAAAAGCACCGCCCTCGTGCGTCCACTGCCCATCGCGATCAATCCGAATGTCGATATCGCCCGACAACGGCGGGTTCCATAGATGCACCGGCGCGGGCCCTTTGCCTTTTCCCGCATCGCGCACCCCCTCTGCGAGGCCATCCATCGAAGGTTTCACGGGAATTTGTCCGCTCATTGCTTTTGCCATTTCCGTTTCCAACGATATGCTCTCCTTAGGATATAGTCGTAGCGGAGAACTTGTCATGGCCCAAGACGCCGATCTTGTCGCAGAAATCGAGGCGCTCACCGGGCAGTTGGCCGAGGCCAAAGCCGCGATCACCAAACGCTTTATCGGACAGGAACGCGTGGTCGACCTGACCCTCTCCGCGCTTCTCTGCGGCGGTCATGCCCTGCTGATCGGCCTTCCGGGCCTCGGCAAAACCCGCCTCGTCGACACGCTTTCGACCGTGATGGGCCTCGATGGCAACCGGGTGCAGTTCACCCCCGATCTCATGCCCGCCGACATCCTCGGCTCCGAAGTCCTCGAAAAGGGCAAAGGCGGTAGCCGCGCATTCCGCTTTGTCCCCGGCCCGATCTTCTGCCAACTCCTCATGGCCGACGAAATCAACCGCGCCAGCCCCCGCACCCAATCCGCCCTGCTTCAGGCGATGCAGGAAAAGCGTGTCACCGTCGCGGGCGAAGACCGTCCCCTTGATGCCCCCTTCCATGTGCTGGCAACGCAGAACCCCATCGAACAGGAAGGTACCTACCCCCTCCCCGAGGCCCAGCTTGACCGCTTCCTCGTGCAGATCGACGTGCCCTACCCGGACCGCGATACCGAACGCGACATCCTCCTCGCCACAACCGGCGTTGAGGAAGAAGAGGCCCACGCCGTCTTTACCGCCGCCGATCTCATCGCCGCCCAGACCCTTCTACGCCGCATGCCCGTCGGCGAAAGCATCGTCGAGATGATCCTCGATCTGGTCCGCGCCTTCCGCCCCGAAGACCCCTCCGCCACCGAAGCGGTGCGCGAAACCGTCGCCTGGGGCCCCGGCCCCCGCGCCGCACAGGCCCTTATGCTGACCGCGCGGGCACAGGCCCTCCTGCATGGCCGCCTCGTGCCCTCCGCCGAAGACGTGATGGCCATGGCCGTGCCGGTCCTGTCGCACCGCATGGCGCTGACCTTCGCGGCCCGCGCCCGCGGTGAAACCGTCGCCGACCTCATCAACGAAACCCTCGCCAGTATGGACGGGATCGGAGCCGCCGCGTGAGCGACACCGCCCGCCTCCGCACGCGCGCCGAAACCGAGGCCGCGCGCCTTCCGCCGCTTCTGGCCGAGGCCGAACACCTCGCCGGAACCGTGCTCCTTGGCGAACACGGACGGCGGCGCTCGGGGCTGGGCGATGACTTCTGGCAATACCGCCCGGTCCAACCCGGCGATAGCCTGCGCATGATCGACTGGCGGCGTTCGGCCCGCTCGGATGCACAGTTCGTCCGCCAACGCGAATGGCAAGTGGCGCAATCGGTGATGCTCTGGGTCGACCGCTCCGCCTCCATGGACTTCACAAGCCTCAAAACCGGCGTGACCAAGGGCGACCGCGCCCGCACCCTCGCGCTTGCCGTGGCGATCCTCCTGATCCGCGCGGGCGAACGTGTCGGCCTCACCGGCACCGCCCTTCCCCCGCGCCGCGGCGAAGGCCAGATCCTGCGCCTGACCGATATGCTCCTTGGCCCAAGCGGCGAGGATTTCGGCACCCCCGAGGCCCGCGCCATGATCCCCCATGCCCGCGCACTCTTTGTCTCCGACTTCCTCGGTGATTTCGACGCCATCGAGGCCGCTCTCTTCAAAGCCGCCGACCGTGGCATTCGCGGCGTGCTCCTGCAAATCCTCGACCCCGCCGAAGAAAGCTTCCCCTTCCACGGCCGCGCCCTGTTCGAAAGCATGGGCGCCAGTGTCACCCACGAAACCCGCAAGGCTTCGGACCTGCGCGACCGCTACCTCGGCCGCCTCGCCGAACGCCGCGCCCGCCTACGCGCATTGGCCGCAACAACCGGCTGGCAATTCGCCCCCCATGACACGGCACAATCGGCGCAAGCGGCCCTCCTGTGGCTCTACCGCGCATTGGAGCGACGCACATGATGGGCGCACTTTCCATAGGGTTCACGACGCCCTGGCTTCTCTACGCCCTGCTTGCGCTGCCGGTGCTCTGGCTCATCTTGCGGGCCATCCCGCCCGCGCCTGTCATACGCCGTTTTCCCGGCGTCGCCCTCCTCATCGGGCTTGCCGACGAAGATACCGTCTCCGACCGCACCCCGTGGTGGCTCCTGCTCCTGCGCGCCCTCGCCGTGGCGGCCCTTATCCTTGGCCTTGCCGGTCCCGTCCTTAATCCCGAACCGACCGACACCGCCCGCAAGGATCGCCTTCTCGTGCTACTCGACGGTGGCTGGGCCTCTGCCGCCAACTGGCGCGCACAAATGGCCTATCTCGACGCCCGCCTCGACGAAGCCCACCGCGCAGGGCATGAGGTCGCGCTTCTACAACTGAGCACCCCCGAACCGACCCGCTTCCAGCCTGCCGCGACGCTCAAATCCCTCCTGCCCGGCATCGCACCAACCCCATGGCAACCGGGCAGCTTGGAAAACCTGACCCTCCCCGAGGCTGATTTCGACACGCTCTGGCTCTCCGATGGCCTCTCCCATCCGGACCGCCGCACCCTCCTGACGGCGCTTGAAGCCAAGGGCCGGGTCTCCGTTGTCGAACCCGACCGTGCCGC
>JAAEZB010000031.1:26167-33185 GCA_018223085.1 Paracoccaceae bacterium | reverse complement strand
CGTGCGGCGAGTTCGGCGTAATAGGCCGAGAGGCTCGTGATGGCGTCGGGGTGTTGGGGGTCGGTTTCGGCAATGCGGATGGTGTCGGTTGGCATGGGCGCGGTCCTTTCATCGAATTTGGTAGGCGCGCGGGCGGGGGTGGTCAAGCGGCGGGTTCTTGACAGGCTCGGGGTGGCGGGCGATTCAGGCGCAATGGAATTGGGATTGCCGCATACGGAGGCCGGTCAGGTGATCGGGCTATTGGGAGGATCGTTTGATCCGGCCCATGAAGGCCATGTGCATATCACGCGCGAGGCGTTGAAGCGGTTTGGCTTGGACCGTGTGTGGTGGCTTGTCAGTCCGGGCAATCCTTTGAAGGCCGAGGGGCCGGCGGATTTAGAGCGGCGCATGGCGGCGGCGCGGGCGGTGATGGATCATCCGCGCGTGCATGTGAGCGATTTCGAGGCGCGGGCCGGGACGCGGTATACGGCGGAGACGATTGCGCGGTTGCAGGCGGTGCGTCCGGGAGTGCGGTTTGTCTGGCTCATGGGGGCGGATAACCTCGCGCAGTTTCATCGCTGGAAGGACTGGCAGGAGATCATGGCGCGGGTGCCTGTGGGCGTGTTGGCGCGGCCCGGCGATCGGATTGCGGGGCGCACGGCCAAGGCGGCGCAGGTGTTTCGCGACGCGCGGGTTTCGGCGCAGGGGCTTGGGGGGCGGGATGCGCCGGCCTGGGCCTATGTCAATGTGGCGATGGTGGATGCGAGTTCCACGGCGATCCGGGCGCGGGGCGGCTGGGTTCGGTAGGGTTTAGGGGCGTTGCCCCTCTTGGCCGCAGGCGGCCAATTCACCCCGAGTATTTTTCCAGAGAAGAAGCTGTGGGTCAGGGTTTCGCGCTTCGCGTGGCGAGGAGCGCCGAGGCGAGGCCTGAGGCGATGATGAGGGTCAGGCCTGTGAGGGTCCATGTATCGGGGAGGTCGGAGAAGACCGTCCAGCCGAGGGCCGTTGCGGCGATCAGTTGGAAATAGACCAGAGGCGCCAGTTGCGAGGCGGGGGCGCGGGCATAGGCGTAGAGCAGCAGCAGGTTGCCCCCGGCGGAAAAGGCGGCAGAGGCGAAGGTCAGGGCGGTGATGGTTGGGGTGAGCGGCGGCAGGGAGGCGTAGGCGAAGGGCGTGAGGACCAGTGCGCTCAGGAACAGTTGGGTAAAGAAGAGCGAGGCGGGGCGGCCCACGGAAGAGAGCCAGCGCGAGGCGGTGAGGAAAGAGCCGTAGAAGCAGCCCGCGAGCAGGGCATAGCCGATGCCGGGCGTTGGCGAGAGGCCGGGGCGCACCACGAGGAGCACGCCGACAAAGCCAAGGGCGATGAGGGCGGTGCGGGTGCGGGTGATTTTTTCGCGTAGGAGCAGTGCAGAGAGCGCGTAGCTCAGCAGAGGGCCGACGAAGAAGGCGGCGAAGACATCGGCCACGGGCACGGTTTGCAGGGCGGTTTGGATCGAGGTGATGCCGCCGGTGAGCAGGAGGGCGCGCAGCCAGATGCGCCAATCCAGCAGCAGGCGCAATGTATCGCCGCGCAGGAAGGGCAGGGCGAGTGCCGTGCCGATCATGAAACGGGACCATGCCACAAAGAGGGGCGAGGCTCCGTGGTCCATTGTCAGGAGCTTGCCCGCCGTGTCGCCGGCGGGGATCATCGACATGGCGATGAACATGATGAAGATGGCCTGTCCCATAAGTCCTTGCGATAGCATGGAGGTCGGGGCGCAGGAAGCGTGATTGTCGCAGTGTCTCTGGCTTGTCTGGGGCGGCGACGTGGGGTTAGTGTCTCACGCATGGTTAAGGGTATTTCACGACGGTTATTTATGATGGGCGGTGCCGTGGGTGCGTCGGTTGTGGCGGGCATGGCGCGGGCCAATGCGCCGGTGCAATCCTTGCGCCCGGCCTTGCGGCCCAAGGGGTTTCACAGACGCGCGGCGCCGGGGGTTGGCGAGCTTATTCGCAAGGCGAAGGTGAGCGGTACGGTGGGCTTTGTGCTTGCCGATGTGGAAAGCGGCGAAATCCTTGAGGGGCATCACCCGGAAGTCACCCTGCCGCCTGCGAGCGTGACCAAGGCGGTGACGGCGCTTTATGCGCTTGAGACGCTGGGGGGCGAGCACCGGTTTGTCACGCGGCTCATGGCGAAGGGCGCAGTGGAGAATGGGGTTCTCAGGGGCGATCTAATGCTTGTGGGGGGCGGGGATCCGACGCTTGACACGGATGCGCTTGGCGAGTTGGTCAAGGGGCTCAAGGCGGCGGGTATTCACGAGGTGCGGGGGCGGTTCTTGGTTAATGGGGCGGCATTGCCACGAGTGCGCAGCATTGATCCGATGCAGCCGGTGCATGCGGGCTATAGTCCGGCGGTGTCGGGGTTGAGCCTTAATTTCAATCGGGTGCATTTCGAATGGAAACCGGCGGCGACGGGATACAGTGTCACGATGGATGCGCGCTCGGCCCGGTATCGGCCGGATGTGAGTATCGCGCGGATCGCCGTCGCGGAGCGTAACCTGCCGGTTTACACCTACGAGGCCAAGGGGTCGCAGGATCATTGGACCGTGGCGCGGGGCGCCTTGGGCAAGGGCGGCGCAAGGTGGTTGCCGGTGCGCCAGCCGGAACTATACGCCGGAGACGTGATGCGGACCCTTGCGCGGGCGCATGGGGTTGTCCTCAAACCCGCAGAGATCAGCGACGCGGTGCCGTCAGAGGCGCGGGTCGTGAGTTTTCACATGAGCGAGGCGTTGACGGAAATCCTTCGGGGGATGCTCAAGTATTCGACCAACCTCACAGCGGAGATGGTCGGGATGGCGGCGAGCCGGGCGCGGGGCGTGGCGGTTGCGACGCTGGCCGAGTCGGGCGCGGCGATGAGTGGCTGGGCGCGCGAGAGGTTCAGTATGCCGCATCTCGCGCTGGTCGATCATTCGGGGCTTGGCGGGGCGTCGCGGATGCGACCGGACGAATTGGTGCGCGCCCTGATCGCGGCAGAGAAGCAGGAGGCCCTGCGCCCGATTCTCAAGGACATCAAGCTTCGTGACGAGAAGGGCAAGGTCAAACAGGGCAGCCCGGTGCGTGTGCAGGCCAAGACCGGCACGCTCAATTTCGTCAGTGGCCTGGCGGGGTATGTGACGCTGCATAGTGGTCGCAAGCTCGCCTTTGCGATCTTTAGTGCGGACCTTGATGCGCGGGCGGCGATCCCGGCGTATGATCGCGAGCGGCCTAAGGGCGCGCGCAGTTGGGTGCGGCGGGCGCGTAACCTGCAACAGCGGCTTATTGAGCGTTGGGATTATCTTTATTCCGAGCGCGGTTAATCGCGGATCACCACTTTCATGTGCTCAAGGCCGACCTGTTGGGTCAGGCCAAAGAGGATGCGCGCGTTATCGGGATGCAGGCGCACGCAGCCGGCAGAGGCCGGGCGGCCAAGGCGCGAGATCTGGTCGGTGCCGTGGATCGCGTAATGGCTATGAAAGAAGATCGAGTAGGGCATCGGCGCATCGTTGTAGAGGCTCGATTTATGATAGCGCGACAGGAGATAGGCGGTGTAGCTGCCATTGGGGGTAATCTTGCCGCGTCGGGCGGTTGAGACGGACCAAGTATAGCGTTTCCAGCCATTGACGTAGACCGACATGAGCTGATCCGATTTGTCGATATAGGCGACGACCTCGCGCGGGGGCGAGGCGGCGGGTTTGGATTCGCGGGTGCCGAGCGCGATATAGTCGCGGGGGCTTTGGCTCAGGCTCTGAGTTTGGGCGGCGGCCGGGAAGGCCAGAAGCCCGGTCAGAAGAAGCGCGGTAATCAGAAAAAAGCGCATGAAGTCCGGTCGTTTAGAAAGTGTGCCGGACGATGTTGGCGCAGGAAGGGGCGGTTTGTCAAAACCTGATCGCGGGGCGCGGGCCTCAGGTCATGTGGCGGGCGCGGGCACCACGTTCGATTCCGGCGGCGTGCAGGCGGTCGATTTCAAGCTCGTAGCGGATTTCTTCGAGCAGGCGCAGTTCGGCTTCGGCGATGGCGCCGTCGGCGGCGGCCACGTCACAGGCGAGCGCATAGGCGGTCTCGTAAAGACGTTCGGGCAGGCTATCGTGAACAAGGCCGAACAGGGCGGCGAGGCCGTCTTCCTGTTCGAAGAGGTCGAACACGGTTTGCGAGACGAACTTGAAACGGTCGATATCGTAATCGGCAAAAACCGGCAGGTTGTTCACGGCGGATTGAATCTTGACCAGTTCGGCGGTGCGGATGTCCTCGTCAGAGGCGGACACCGCGACCATGACGGCGACGAGACAATCCTGTGGGGTGAGGGGGTTGGGGATGTCCTTGGGAATGTCCTGGGGCACGGCGCTCGATCCTTGTTCTTTAGGTTAGGTCAAGAATAGGCGTCGCGCACCGCCCCAGCAAGGGTTCAGACGGATTGAGCGGTAAAACGGTAGTCGATTTCGGCAAAGCTCCGCTCGGCAAAGCCGTAGGCGAATTTGAGGCCGTTCGGGCCAGCCAGCGTGCTGTGCTCGACTTCGCCGGGGACATAGACCACGACGCCAGAGGCGATGCGATGCTCGACGCCTTCGATGGTCACGACGCCTTCGCCTTCGAGGCCGAAATAGATTTCGGCCTGACGGTGGCGATGCGGCAGGAGGGTGCCGCCGGGTTCGAATTCGGCAATGCCAAAGACGAGGTCCTTGGGGTCGTCGGAATGGCCATTGACGAGAGTGCGCCAGCGCACGGTGCCAAAGGCCGGATCGGTGCCGCCTTCGAGGGGGACATCGGCACAATCGAGGGAATAGGCCCGGTCGGAGGGGGCAAAGGGGCTATTGTCCGGCGTGATCTGTTCGAGGGTTTCGTCGAATTCAATTTCGAACGGCGCGGTGTCGGTGTGCAGGGTCATGGGCTTTACCTCCTATGGCCCACGTAAGAGGGTTTTCGGGGCTCTGACAATCCGCTAAAAGGGCATAATAATATACGCTGAGGTTATGATGTCTGTGCGCCTTCCTGCCTTCTCTGGTCTTGTGGCTTTCTATGCTGCGGTGCGTCATGGGACGCTTACCGGCGCGGCGCAGGAACTCAACGTGTCGCAACCGGCCATTTCGCGTCGCATTTCGACTTTGGAGGCGGATTTGGGATGCAACTTGTTCGACCGAAGCCGCAAGCCGGTGCAATTAACCGAGCAAGGACGGGAGCTTGCGCAGGTTTTGCGCACGAGTTTTGGGTCGATTGAAACGGTGGTGGATCGGCTGCGTCGGGGGGCGGCGCGGCGGGTTGTGACGGTCAGCGCGCCGTCGGGATTCGTCGGGTATTGGCTTATTCAGCATCTTGGAGACCTTGAAGAAGCCTTTCCCGAGATCACGATTCGCATCATCAGCCAGGAGCATGGTGATCCCGAGCGGCCCGGCGATGTTGCGGTGCGCTTTGGGCTGCCCGATCCGAGCGTGGCGGGAGAGGCGCGCATCCTTGGCGATGAGGTCTTTGCGGTGGCCAGTCCGCTTTACCTGCAACGCCGCGGGCTTGCGCCGGAGGCGTTTGACTTTGAGGGGTTGACGCTTTTGACGATGGAGAGCGCGCGCAGCCATTGGCATGACTGGCCAAGTTGGTTTGAAGCGGTGGGGCGCGAGATGCCGGGGCGGGTGCGCGAGTTGGACTTCAATTCTTATGCGCATCTGGTCAATGCGGCGCTGGCGGGGCAGGGGATTTGCCTGTGTTGGTCGGGGTTGCTCGATCAGTTTCTTGAAAGCGGCGCGGTGCTGCGGCTTGGCGAGGAGGTCGCCTATTCCGAGCGGGGCTATCATATCGCGCTGCGCGAGGGGCTGGCGGCGCGGATGGATTCGCGGGCGGTCTATGACTGGATCATGGAGCGCGCGGGGGTGATTGAGGCCGATTGAAGGCGTTGGAAAAAACCGTTGTCGCCCCTGAAAATGTTGACGATGCTGCAGCGGCACAATAGAAGCCGCAGGTCGGCCTGCATCGGGCGGGGCGACGCTCGACTGGAGAAGATACATGTCTGAATTGCGCGAAGCTGCCCTCGTTTCGAAAGCCTGGCCCTTTGAAGAAGCGCGCCGGGTGCTCAAACGCTATCAGAAGCAGCCGCCCGAGAAGGGATATGTGCTTTTCGAGACGGGCTATGGGCCGTCGGGTCTGCCGCATATCGGCACCTTTGGCGAGGTGGCACGCACGACGATGATTAAGACCGCGTTTGAGGCGATTTCGGACATTCCGACCAAGCTCATTTGTTTCTCGGACGATCTTGACGGGATGCGCAAGGTGCCGGGCAACGTGCCGAACCAGGAGATGCTTCAGGAGCACCTGCAAAAGCCGCTCACCTCGGTGCCGGATCCGTTTGGCACGCATGAGAGCTTTGGCGATCATAACAATGCGATGCTGCGCCGGTTCCTTGATACGTTCGGGTTTGAATACGAGTTCTATTCGGCGACCGAGTTCTATGGCTCGGGCCAGTTTGACGAGATCCTCCTTCGGGCGGCGGAGCGTTATGACGATATCATGGCGATCATGCTCAAGTCGCTGCGCGAAGAGCGGCGTCAGACCTATTCGATCTTCCTGCCGATCCACCCGGAGACGGGGCGGGTTCTTTATGTGCCGATGAAAGAGGTGAACGCCAAGGACGGCACGATCACCTTTGACGACGCGGACGGCAAGGAATGGACGCTGCCGGTCACGGGCGGCAATGTGAAGCTTCAGTGGAAGCCCGATTTCGGGGCGCGCTGGGCGGCGCTTGGCGTCGATTTCGAGATGTATGGCAAGGACCACTCGACCAATACGCCGATCTATGACGGCATCTGTCGTGCGCTAGGCGTGCGGGCGCCGGAGCATTTCACCTATGAGCTTTTCCTTGACGAGAACGGGCAGAAAATCTCGAAGTCGAGCGGCAATGGTGTGTCGATTGACGAGTGGCTTACCTATGCGAGCACCGAGAGCCTTTCGTATTTCATGTATCAGAAGCCCAAGACGGCGAAACGGATGCACTTCGATGTGATCCCCAAGGCGGTGGACGAGTATCACCAGCAGCTTCGGGC
>JAAEZB010000031.1:12342-25930 GCA_018223085.1 Paracoccaceae bacterium | reverse complement strand
TGAGGACTTCGTGCAGCCGACGAAGGTTTACCGCGCGCCGACGGACCTTGAGCGCGAGGCGCTTGAAGAGCTTCGCGACAAGCTGGTGGCGTATGACGGGCCGGTGGATGGCGACGAGCTTCAGTCGGTGGTGTTCTCGGTTGGCCGCGAGCGGTTTGATCCGATGCGCGATTGGTTCAAGGCGCTTTACGAGGTGCTTTTGGGGGCCTCGCAAGGGCCGCGCTTTGGCGGGTTTGTTGCGCTTTACGGCGTTGAAGAGACTGTGACGCTCATCAACAAGGCACTGGCCGGCGAATTGGTTTGATCCACGGCACGCCATGGCGCAGGATTGGGCCATGGCGACCGGATATGAACCGCTCAACACGTTAAAGCCGATTGGCGAAGACATCTGGATCGTGGATGGCCCCGCGATCCGGTTTTACGGCATGCCGTTTTCGACCCGGATGACGGTTGTGCGGCTGGCGAATGGCGATCTTTGGCTGCATTCGCCGGTTGCCTATGACGCGGCGCTTGCCAAGGCGCTTGAGGCGTTGGGGCCTGTGACGCATCTCATTGCGCCGAATTGGATTCACTATGCCTATGTGGGCGCGTGGCAGGAGGTTTACCCCGAGGCCACGGCCTGGGCCGCGCCGGGGGTGGCCGAGCGGGCGCAGAAATACAAGATCGCGATGCGGATCGACCATGATTTGCGCGGTGATGGGGCGGAAGAGCCTTGGCAGGGCGAAATCAGGCAGCGGATCGTTGAGGGCAGCAAGCTGCATCGTGAGGCGGTGTTTTTTCACGAGGCGTCGAAGACGTTGATCCTCACCGACCTGATCGAGAATTTCGAGGCGGAGAAAATCCCGTGGTGGATGCGGATTGCCGGGCGCATCGGGCATATCCTTGCGCCGGACGGGCAGATGCCGAGGGACATGCAGGTTAGTTTTGCGGGGCATCGCGAGATGCTGCGGGGGGCGGTCGAGGAGATGATCGGCTGGGGCCCGGAGCGTATCATCATTGCGCATGGGGCGTGGTTTGAGCGCGATGCGGTGACCGAATTGCGCCGGGCGTTTCACTGGGTTCTTTGAGAGTTGTGAACGGGCACCGTGACGGTGCTGTCGGGGGGCATTAAGCCCCGATTGGTATCTCCCTTTTCCGAAGACATGGCGCGCTTTGCGTGGCGATCGATCAGGAAAGGGATAAGATGAACAAGGCGATTACCGACGGACTTTTGTTGATGCCCCCGGCCTTTGCGGCGGGGTTGGCCCAGTGGTCGAGCGGCGACGGCACGCCGGGCTCGGATACGTATGACGGGGCCGCCAATGCGGCCTATGTTCCGGCAGATGCGGATTTTGGCGGCTGCCTTGAGCTGGTCAAGCTCGATACGGTGCAGAAGCTCCGCTATATGGGCGAAACGCCGATCCTGCCGGGGTGCTACCTGCGGGTAACGGCCAAGGTTAAGGCCGTGTCAGGGAACCTTCCCAAGGTGCGTATCGCGGGCTTTGCCGCGGATGGCAGTGGCAACCATGTGGCCGGCCTTGTCGAGGTGGGGAGCGAGGTCTCTCTCACGTCCTATGGCGAGGTGGTTGAGGTCAGCGCAATCATCGGTACGGGCGCGCGTGGCGGGGTCGATATGACCTGGGGCGCAGAGCCGGTCTATGGCCATTTCGGCATCGACCTCACCGGCAATATCGGCGGCGTGGTGCGTATTGATGATATTGTCATCGAGGATGTCACCAGCGCCTTCCTGCGCGACATGATGGATTGGGTCGATGTGCGCGATTTTGGTGCGGTGGGCGACGGGGTCACGGATGACTCGGCGGCCTTTGTTGCGGCGGATGATGCGGCGGACGGGCGTGAGGTTCTGGTGTCAGAGGGTACGTATTTCCTTGGCGATAACGTGACCTTCAACACCCCGGTGCGGTTTGTTGGCAAGGTGACGATGCCGGATGACAAGTATTTCTCGCTTACCAAAAATTTCGAGCTTGGCGCTTATATTGATGCGTTCGGCAACGAGATGCTTGGCTTTAAGAAGATGTTCCAGTCGCTTCTTAACAATTCCGACCATGAATCGCTTGATATGGGGGGGCGGCGTGTGACGATCAGCGAGCCGCTTGACCTTCAGGCGATCGTGGCCAATCGGACGGAATACAAGCAGCGCCGGGTGATCCGCAACGGGCAGTTCTATGTCACGGGGGACACGGTTTGGGACCCGGATGTGGCGACGTCAATCGCGAGTTATGACTCGTCGCAGTCGCGCACGCTTACCAATGTGGAGAATGTCGCCAATATCGCTATCGGCAGCTATGTGACCGGCAATGGCGTCGGGCGCGAGATCTATGTGACGGACAAGAACGAGGCGACGCAGGAGATCACCCTGTCGCAGCCGCTTTATGATGCGGAAGGGACGCAGAATTTCACCTTCACGCGGTTCAAATACGTGCTCGATTTCACCGGGTTCGACAAGATCAGCCTGATGTCGGTCGAGAGCGTGGAGTTCCTGTGTAACTCGGTTGCGAGCGGGATTGCGCTGGCGCCGGCGGGGATTGCGTTCCATGTCAAGGATTGCCATTTCAACCGCCCCGGATACCGTGCCATCACAAGTATCGGTCAGGGCTGTCAGGGGATGTTGATCGACCGGTGTGACTTCAAGACGCGCGAAGCCGGTGAAGTCGCGCAGGACCGTGAGACGGTGGCGATCAATACCAACGCCAATGACGTTAAGATCCGCAACAACCGCGCCAGCCAGTTCCGTCATTTCCTTGTGATCGGCGGGGCCAATTCGATCATCACCGGGAACCATTTCTTTCAGGGGGATTCGGAACCGGCAGGGATACGCACGGCAGGGATTCTGCTTTGTGTCGCCCATTGCGCAGCGAGCATTGATGGCAACTATATCGACAATGCCACCATCGAATGGAGCAACGAATACGAGGCCAAGCCGGACTTCACGGGGGGATATTCCTTCAGTGCGCTATCCGTGACGGACAACGTTTTCCTGTCCGGGTATGTGGCATCGTGGTTTGCCTATATCGTGGTCAAACCCTATGGCACCGGGCACTATTTCACCGGCTTCACCATCTCGGGCAACAAGTTCCGCACGATCAATGGCAATATTGACCGGGTGGACCGGGTCGATACGAGCTATGCCGAGCTGGACAAGACCAAGAGCAAGAACATCCTTGTCGAAGGCAACACCTATCACGCGATCGACGATGGGATGCGCAATCCGCTTTTGGTCGAGCATGGGCAGAACAGTGTTGCGCAGACCTGGGTTGTGGAGACGCAGGGACGCTTGCCGTTCGAATGGCATGCGCGCACGGTCGAAGCGGTTGTCGCCAAGGGCAAGATCAAGGATGCATCGGGAGACGCTGTCTATACGATGCCGTATGTTGAGGTCGAAAAAGGCGCAAATGGCGATGAGGTCTATCTTCACTGGGATCAGCCGGTGAAGGGGGATGTCTGGCTTAAAGTGCGGATGGACTAAAGCGGGGGCGGGCCGGATCAATGTATCTGGCCCGCTTTTGCATTGTGCTTAGCGCCAGAAGGCCAGCCATTCGATCAGCTGAAAGAACTTGCGCGACAGCAGAAGCGTCGCCTGTCCATCGAGCCAGATGAGATCAGCAGCCAACCCGGCAAAGATCAGCACGGCGAGAAATACGGCAAGCGGGTTGGTCATAACGAAATGCGCCTCCGGGTGGGTCTGGCAAAAGGTATGCCTGAGCCCGCCCGGAGGCGCAAGTTTTTGCCGGAAATGGCGGGGTCTTACATCGAACCCATTTTCTGGGCCACGTCGGCCATACGGCAGGAGAAGCCCCATTCATTGTCATACCATGCCAGCACGCGCACGAGGCGGCCACCGATGACCTTGGTCTGATCTGCGGCGAAGGTCGAGCTTTCGCTGGAGTGGTTGAAGTCGACGGAGACGAGTTTTTCCTCGGTGTAGCCAAGGACGCCTTTCATCGGGCCTGCGGCGGCTTCGGCCATGACGGCGTTTACGTCGGCCTCGGTCACGTCTTTTTGCGCCACGAAGGTCAGGTCAACAGCGGAGACGTTCGGCGTGGGCACGCGGACAGCGGAGCCATCGAGCTTGCCCTTCAGGTCGGGAAGCACTTCGCCGAGCGCCTTGGCGGCGCCGGTCGACGTCGGGATCATCGACATGGCGGCGGCGCGGGCGCGGTAGAGGTCTTTGTGGCGACGGTCGAGGGTCGGTTGGTCGCCGGTATAGGCGTGGATCGTGGTCATGATGCCCGATTCAATGCCGAAAGCGTTGTGCAGAACCTTGGCCACCGGCGCGAGGCAGTTGGTGGTGCAGGAGCCGTTGGAGATCATGGTGTCCGACGCTTCGAGCATCTCGTCGTTGACGCCGAAGACGATGGTCTTGTCGACGTTTTTGCCGGGGGCGGAGAGGAGCACTTTTTTGGCACCGCGCTCAAAATGGGCTTTGGCCTTTTCGCC
This sequence comes from Paracoccaceae bacterium, assembly GCA_018223085.1. GTDB lineage: Bacteria > Pseudomonadota > Alphaproteobacteria > Rhodobacterales > Rhodobacteraceae > Shimia. Next base: position 21,493 of record JAAEZB010000031.1, on the reverse strand, counting down.
GTCGTTGAATTTACCGGTGCATTCCATGACCACATCGACGCCGGACCAATCGAGTTCGTCCATGTTGTAGGTCGAGAACATCTCCATCTCGCCCGCGCCGAGATCCATCATGCCGTCGCCGATTTTGACCTCGTTGCGGAAGCGGCCGTGCACGGAGTCATAGCGGATCAGGTGGGCTGCGGTCTCAAGCGGGCCGGTGGCGTTTACCTTGACGACCTTGACGTCGTCGCGGGCGCTCTCGGCGATGTGCATGAGGGTGCAGCGGCCGATGCGGCCAAATCCGTTGATGCCAACAGTAACGGTCATGAGATATCCCTTTGTCCTGAATTTACGCGGGGTATAGACGCGTCCCGGTTTTGAAGGAAGGGGAGTTTTGGCGGGGTTTCAAAGTGTTAGCGGTAAACTCTGCGCGGTTGGTGAATGGTAGCGATAACGTGTCTTACACGGGCATGCCTTTGATCCGGTCATAGGCGGCCAGAGCGCCCTGACGCGACTCGCGCAGGTCGACGATGGGGTGGGGATAGTCGGTGCCCAGAGCGATTCCTGCGTGGTGCAGGGCTTCGGGCGGAGCCTCCCATGGGGCGTGGATATTTTTGTCCGAGAGGCGGGCGAGTTCCGGCACATAGCGGCGCAGGTAATGGCCTTGGGGATCAAAGCGCGTCGATTGGGTCACGGGGTTGAAGATGCGGAAATAGGGGGCAGCATCGGCCCCCGACCCGGCGACCCACTGCCAGCTTGCCGGGTTGTTGGCGGGGTCGGCGTCAAACAGGGTGTCGTGAAACCATGCGAGGCCGTGGTGCCAGTGCACGAGCAGGTTCTTGACGAGAAAAGACGCCACGATCATGCGCACGCGGTTGTGCATATAGCCCGTTTGCCAAAGTTCGCGCATGCCGGCGTCGACGATGGGGATGCCGGTCTTGCCCGTTTGCCATGCGGCCAATGCCTCGGGGGCATCACGCCACGGGAAGGCATCGAATTTGCGGTTGAGGTTCTGCCAGTCCATGTCGGGGTTGTGGAACAGGAGATTGTAGGAAAATTCCCGCCAGCCAAGCTCGGAGAGGAAATGCTCGCGGTCGTTGGAGGGCGGGCAGGTCTTGGCGGTGTGCCAGACGGTATTGGGGGAGATTTCCCCAAAGGCGAGATGGGGCGAAAGGCGAGAGACATGCGGCGCAGACGGGATGTCGCGGCCGTCTTTGTAGCCGGTGAGGCCTTGGCTGAGGAAGGTTTGCAGGCGGTCGGTGGCGCCTTGTTCACCGGGGGTCCAGTCCGAGAGCACATCTTGGTCCCATGCGGGCGTGGGGCAGAGATGCAAATCGTCTATTGAAGTTGGGTTCGGGGCATTCAGAAGCGTGATGTTCGGCCAAGCAAGCGGCGCGCGCGGTGGTGCGGCAGCGGCACAGCCTTTGCGGAAGAAGGGGGTGAAGACGCGGTAGGGGGTGCCGTCGGATTTATTGACCTCCATCGGTTCCCAAAGAAGGGTTCCGTTGGCGGAATGCACGTCGAGGCCTTGGTCGCGTAGGGCGGATTTGAGGGCGGTGTCGCGGGCGATGCCCGGCGCGTCGTAGCGGCGGGTCCATGTCAGGGTTGTCGCGCCGTGATCTTTGGCGAGGCGGGGCAGGATGTCGGCCGGGTTACCAGCATAGACGCGCAGCGTGCCGTTCAGGGATGCATTCAGCGCCATGAGCGAGCGATGCAACCAGGCACGGCTTGCGCCGCCCAGGGGGGTGTCACTCTCAAGGATGAATACAGGCAAGACCGCGCCGCTTTGGGCGGCGTGGGTCAGGGCGGGGTTATCCGCCAGCCGCAGGTCGCGGCGGAACCAGTGGATCGCAACAGTCATACCCGGCAAGGTAAGGCGGTCCGGCCCGGTGTCCAGCTTTGGGCCGTCAGGTCATCGGTCCGGCGAGGCGTTCGAGAATAGCGCAATCGGGGCGATGGTCCCCGGCACAATCCGAAATCACATCGACGAGCGAACTGCGCATGTTCTGAAGCTGGGCGATCTTCTCTTCGATCCGGCTCAGGTGGTTCATGGCGAGTTCTCTGACCTCGGCGCTGGCGCGGGTTTCGTCCTCGTAAAGGCGAATGAGATTGCGGCAATCCTCGATGGAAAAACCGAGCTTGCGCGCGCGTCCAAGGAATGAAAGCCGATGTAGATCGGCTTCGGCAAAGACTCGATACCCATTCGGAGTCCGCTCCGGTTTGATCAGGCCGATATCCTCGTAGTAGCGGATGGTCTTGGCCGGAACGCCCGAGCGTTTGGAAATCTCTCCGATATTCATACTATACTATACCTCCTTGCGGAACGGACGACGCCATCGGGGCTGTCAGGCGCCTTAGCCGCAGTGCATTAGATAACACAAAAACAGAGGAAAGGGCCATAGCTCCGGCGCCCAACATCGGCGACATTTGCCACCCTAAAAGCGGATAAAACAGGCCTGCTGCAACAGGAATAAGCGCGATGTTATAGGCGAAGGCCCAGAACAGGTTTTGCCGGATATTGCGCATGGTGTGCTGGGACAGGTCAATGGCGGTTACAACGCCGGCGAGATCATGGCCGATGAGGACGACATCGGCACTTTCAATGGCGATATCGGTGCCGGTTCCGACCGCGATTCCGGTATCGGCGCTGGCCAGAGCGGGGGCGTCGTTGATGCCGTCACCGACAAAGGCAATGGGGCCATGGGCGGCGCGCAGGGCCTCGACTTCGGCGGCTTTGCCTTCGGGGAGGACTTCGGCGGCGACATGGTCAATGCCGAGATCGGCGGCGATCGCATGGGCGGTGGCGGTGCTGTCTCCGGTGACCATGGCAACGGATTTGCCCATCGCCTTGAGACGGTCCACCACGGCGCGGGCGGCGGGGCGGATGGGATCGGCAACCGAGATCAGGCCCGCAAGTTTGCCGTCGATGGCCACATAGAAGGGCGTCTCGCCGCGCTTGGCAAGCGCTTCGGCTTGGGCCGTGAGGGCGGTGGTGTCGATGTTTTCGCGCGCCATCAGGCGGGCGGCACCGATCAGAACGGCATGGTCTTCGACGGTTGCCTCAATGCCGAACCCGCCAATGGCGGAGAACCCTTCGGCCTTGGGCAGGGAGAGGCCCTTGGCCTCGGCGGCGGAGGTGATGGCGTGGGCGATGGGATGTTCCGAGAGGGCCTCGGCGGCGGCGGCAAAACGCAGGAGGGTGTCTGGGTCCATGTCGCCCATGGGGGCGAGCGTTGCCAGAGAAGGGCGGCCCTCGGTCAGGGTTCCGGTTTTGTCGAAGGCGACGACGGAGAGCGTTTCGAGCCTCTGTAGGGCCTCGCCTTTGCGGAACAACACGCCGAGTTCGGCGGCGCGTCCGGTGCCGACCATGATGGAGGTCGGGGTGGCAAGACCCATGGCGCAGGGGCAGGCGATGATGAGGACGGAGACCGCAGCGACAAGCGCATGAGGCAGGCGCGGGTCAGGGCCAAAGGCGAGCCAGCCGGCAAGAGAGAGCAATGCGATGGTGATGACGACAGGCACGAAGATCAGCACCACGCGGTCGGCCAGTGCCTGCACGGGGAGTTTGGCGCCTTGGGCGTGTTCGACCATGGCGATAATGCGGGCGAGCATGGTGTCGCTTCCGACGCCGGTTGCGCGGTACGTCAGGGCGCCTTCGCCGTTGATCGTTCCGGCGACGACAGTATCGCCGGGGGATTTGGCGACGGGGATTGGTTCGCCGGTAATCATGCTTTCGTCGACAAAGCTCTCGCCGGATTCGATGGTGCCATCTACGGCGAGGCGTTCGCCGGGGCGCAGGTGTAGCAGATCGCCGACGAGGACGGTTTCGACCGGAACCTCGGACACCTCGCCATCACGTTCCACGCGGGCGGTATCGGCCTTGAGGCGGGCGAGTTTGCGGATAGCGCCGCCGGTGCGGCCCTTGGCGCGGGCCTCGAACCAGCGCCCAACGAGGATCAGGGTCACAATGACGGCGGCGGCCTCGAAATAGACGTAGCGCGCGGAGGGGGGCAGGATCGACGGCGCAAAGAGCGCAACAGTCGAATAGCCCCAGGCCGCACCCGCGCCCATGGCGACGAGGGAGTTCATATCCGGGCTACGACGCAGGAGGAGCGGTATGCCCTTGGTAAAGAAACCGCGTCCGGGCCAGAGCAGGACGATGGTTGTCAGGGCGAATTGCAAGAGCCAGGATTGGGTCTGGCCGATATTGGCCATGATCCAGTGATGCAGGGCGGGGATCAAATGGCCGCCCATCTCGATCAGGAAGACCGGCAGCGTCAACAGGCCCGACAGGAGCGCGAGGCGGCGTGCAGTGTCGATTTTCGTCGTTTCTTCGGCGGCGCTATCGTGGGCCTCGTCGGTGCGTGGCGTGGCGTTGTAGCCCGCGTTGCGCACGGCGGCGATGAGATCGCTTGGGGCGATGGCACCGCGTAGGACTTGCACCTGTGCCGTTTCGGCGGCGAGGTTCACGGAGGCTTCGAGCACGCCGGGCAGGGCGCGCAGGGCGTTTTCAACCTTGGCCGCGCAGGAGGCGCAGCTCATGTCGGAAATATCGAGGATGACAGTGTCTTCGCGTGCCGGGTAGCCCGCCTGTTTTAGGGTAGAGCGAATGTCGGCGGCGTTTGCCTCGCTGAGTTCGACCGTGCCGGTTGCGTTGGCGAGGTTGACGGCGGCAGAGGTCTGACCGGGCATGGCCTGAAGCGCGCGTTCGGCGCGACCGGCGCATCCGGCGCAGCTCATTCCGTCGATTTCAAAACGCAGAGTCGTCATGGCAAGCCTCCTTGTCGCGCGGAGTGCGCGTCATCCTTCCAGTATTTAGAAGGTTTGGGAGTCGCAACCCTTCCAGTGACTGGAAGGAGCGCAAAAACCCGATCAGCTTTTCGTGAAGATCCCACGGTCGGCCATTTGGCCAAACATATCCTCGACGGTTTCCTTGAGTGGGCGATAGGAAAGCCCAAGGGCGCGCAGGCCTTTGGAGTTATCCGCACGCCATGGGATATTGACGTTTCGGGCAACGAAAACGCGCTCGACCCCGGCGGTGGGCGCCACGAGCCAGAAGAGCCATTTCGGCAGGGGGCGTTTGGGGATCGGGTAGGAGCCGCCGAACCTATCCTGCAGAGCCTTGGCGATCTCGAACGTGTTGGTGGCGTGGGCCGAGACAATATGGCGGCCTTCGGCCTCCGGGGTGAAGGCAGCGGCGAGGTGAGCTTCGGCAAGGTCACGTACATCCACGACGCCAAGGCCCAGTTTGGGCGCGCCGGGTTTCATCGAGCCATCGCCCAGCATCTTGATGATGCGGAAACTCTCGGAGGTTGGTAGGTCATTGACCGCCGGGCCAAGGACGAGAGACGGATTGATGACGACCAGATCCCAGCGGTCTTGATCTGCAGCGATGTTCCAGGCTTCGCGCTCGGCGAGGGTCTTGGAATATGAGTAGGGCTGATATTCAAGGGAGGCGGTGTCGTTCCAGAGCTCTTCGGTCAGCACGCCGCCGGGCGCTTTGGCGCAGTCGATGGCGTCGGTGTAGATTGCGGCGCAGGAGCTTGTCAGGACCACGCGGCGCACTGTGTCGGTGCGGTTGGCCTCTTCAAGGACGTTGCGCGTGCCTTTGACGGCGGGGTCGATCAGATCGCGCTGGGCGTCTTTGACATTGATGGTAAAGGGAGAGGCGGTGTGGAACACGACCGAGCACCCCTGCATTGCCTCGCCATATGAGCCGGGATCAAGGAGGTCGGCCTTGAAAAAGTGGATTTCGCCGGGAGCATCTTCGGCGAGGGCGGTGAGGTGGGCGGTTTTCTCGGTCTTGGCGGGGTCACGCACGGGGGCGTGCACCGTCAGCCCGGCATCAAGAAGCGCCTTGACGATCCAGCCGGCGACATAGCCTGTGGCACCTGTGACCATGACGGGCGCGGAACGGTCGATATCGAGCATATGTTTTCTCCGGGGTGCAATCTTTGAGCCAAGATGGGGCGCAGGGGACAGATTGCAATGGGCCGGTGAAGGGGACGGTGCGTCAGGTTTCATCCTTGCGCGTGTATGCGTCGATCAGGAGTGATCTTGTGCGTTCAGGAGCGGTCCTGAAAAGGGTATTCAGCATCTGTGCAAAGGTGTGAAACGCCACGATGGCGTCGCGCGAGAAGTAATCCGAGGCGTCAAGGGATTGCGCCGTGGCGACCGTGTTCCTATCGGCCTTTTCGAGGGCATTGGACATCGGGAAATCGTTGAAAAATCCTGTGTCGAGGGCCTCGGCATCTTTGGCGTAACGGTCTTTGATCCGGCGGGCCAAATCTGCGGGCAGGCGCAGTTTGTCGTCCTGTGCGCCAAGGGTGCTCTTGGCAACATGATCGGCGAGCAGGCGGGCCATGTCCGAGCGTGCCTCATGATAGGAGGCGTTCTTTGCGGTTTCTCCGGCGGTGTCGTTGAGGGCGCGGGTGGTCTCGCGCAGGAGGGCGAGTTGACTCACGGTGAGCGAACTGTTGGCGTTTGCCGATTTCGGGATGTCAAAGTCCTCGCTTTGCAGGAGGACATGGAAGAAATCATGGACCACATCGCCGCGGAACAGGTGGCTACGCAGGAAGGGGCGCAGTTCAAAGCGGTCTCCGAAAAACGCGCGCCATTTTTCAAAGCGTGGTTGATAGAGGAGCAGGTTTTGGGCCTCTGCGATGGCAGCGAAGTCTTCCAGTGTTCCGAAATCATCCCCGAGTTTCACCCGTTCGGAGAACAGGGACAGGAGCATGTCGGCATGGGGCCGTACATAGGCGACGAGGCGTATTTTTTGTCGAAGGTTCGGCCAATAGGTTTCAATCGCATCGTAGAGCACCTGTGGATCGACAAATTGAAAATGTTCAGCCGACACAACGCCAAAATCGGCGTTGCTTTCTTGTAGGGCGTTGCGGACACGCTCGAAGCGTCCAGCGCGTTGGGGAAAGAGCCGTTTGCGGCTTAGGGTTCGGGCAAGACCGATATGGTTGGATGCGGTGGGGTAGAAGATGCTCTTGCCCGGTACATCATAGGCCTTGTGAAGCAAGGTGTTTTGAATTGATGTTGACCCGGTTTTGGTGTCGCCCAGATGGATCAGAAGTTCCCGGATCATGGTCTGTGTTCCTGTTGGGCGGGCGCAGAAAATAGTGTCGAGGCGGACGGTTGCACCATGAGGTCTTTGAGGAAATCGCGGGTGGTTTCGTCTGCGATGCGGGGCAGGACACGGGCCAGACCCTCAAGGGCGGCCTCGTAGGCCTCCCTTTCCGGGATCGCGAGGGGCGTGGTCACGGCGCTGATGTCCTTGAAAAAGGCCTGCTGTCCTGTGATCTCACTCAGATAGTCATGCACCGGGGCAAACTGCGCCTGCATCCGGTCACGGTTTGTGGCGCCGAACAGCTCGATATCGTTTGAGGGGGGCAGCTTCAGTTTGGGCGTCTGATTCCGAAGAGTATCACGCAGGTGTGTGGCCCGGTCGACATCAAGGGCGTGGTTTCCAAGGCGCACGATTTCATAGATGCCGCGATGCAGGGATTCGTTGGACTTGCGTTCGGGGTGCAGCCCCGAGGGCAGGGTCAGGCCGGTCTGGGCCGCGAAGTCGGCCACCGACCCGCCTGCCGAGCGCACATCACTATAGTCGCGCAGGACAAAGCGCGCCTCGGGCAGAGTATCGAACCAGGCTCGCAGAACTTTGCGATAATCGAAGTGAATGTCGTTGAAATATTCATCCATACCATTTTCGCGCATTGGCGGGACCTTGTGGCCGAAATGCAGGCGCTGCCCGTGCCAGGAGGCGAGGTATTCGTCGATGCGGCGCAATGTGGCGCAGATGGTGATTTCGGACGCCTGTGGAAACAGGTCGATGAGTTCATTGATAATGCCAGCCCCGCCTTTACCGAAATGCGAGAAGACCTCGGCGGCGAGGATGACCGTATGGGGGTTCAGAAACTGAATCTGGTTGCGGATCGCCTGTTTCATCTGTGGGAAAGCGGGCAGATGTTCGTAGAAGGGGGGAACGTCCCAGAGCTTGTGACGGCTCAGCATCCTGAAGGCCAGCGCGTTGTGGGGTTCGCGGGAGTTGAGGGGAATGTGATCTGGCGTGTCAAAACGACCGGTCGCTGTGGCAAGCGCCAGAGACATGCCCTGAAAGTCCGTGCTGGGATAGAGGATACCGGCCCGCATCAGAGCGACCTGATTGCGGCTGAAGAAATCCTGAAGCGCCGTCGAGCCGACCTTGTGATGGCCTATGAAGAGAATGATCTTCATGGTGTCCGCTTTCTTTGGTGCGCCAGGAGGCTCACGCTGCCTTATCCTGCGGGGCGGGTTTGCTCAGGCCGAGCTTGCGCCGCCAGTAGGGTTCGGCGGTCAGCTCCTGATAGCCGTCCCGATATTGGGCTGTCAGGCGTTTATAGCGCAGAAGGAAGGACAGCGCATTGACGGAAAACCGCGCGACGCTGCGCAGGAACTTCGTCTTTGAGTGGCGCACGGTGTAGAATTGACGGCGGTTTGCGCTCAGATAGGTGACTTCTGCGGCACCAAGAGTGAGGGACGGGAGGCCGCGATCCTCGGAGTTGATGACGATCCGGTTTCCAAAGCGCGAGAAGAACGGCAGGAGATGGCCATTGAAGGTCAGCATCATGAAGCGGCGGGTCCAGCGGTTGTGTGGGTTGAACCGGCGTTTGCGGCTTTTGGGCCGGTGCCCCTCGATCGGTTGCCACGCTTCTTCGCGGGTTAGTGCCTTAAGGTCGCTACGCCGTTGCGCCATGTCGGCGTTTTCGTCAAAGAAATACGGCCCCTTCATCACGTCTTCCATCGCAAGATTGATGGCGGAGACCGTTTCGTAATGCATCCGCGGCAAGGTTCGCAGCAGGAACAACAACGCGATTTTCAGGGTCGCGATCCGACCGATTTCCATGGAAGGCAGGCTCAGGTGATGCGCCATATGGCTTCGCAGGTCGAGATACCATGTCAGCGGGCTTTCCTTGTCGGTGAAGCTCTCTTGGAAAGAGACCACGCCGTTGAGGGTCACAATGTTGAAATCGTTGACCAGAGAAAAGCTGACGTCGTCGCCGCGCACGAAGAACGGGAAGGGCATGTGGCTGGCTTTGGCGAGGGGAAAGGCAAAATACCACCAGCCGCCGTAGAGGTTTTCCGGTGGCGTGCCGGTTGTTTCGAACTCCATGCCGAAGGATTG
>JAAEZB010000031.1:5666-12098 GCA_018223085.1 Paracoccaceae bacterium | reverse complement strand
CGGGCAAAGCCGCCAGCGCCGCCAAGGTTCTCATTTGGTATGACGGTGATCTGGGACGTGTCTGCGATATCCACGGAATGCCCGTTATCCACCACGATCATCCGGATGTGATCGCGATGTGGGCTTTGGGCGATGTAGTCGTTGAAACGCGCAGCCGTGCGGGCCACTTCTGCTTCGCGCTTGAAGGTGGTGATGGACAGGGCAAGCTCGGGCACGCGGCGTGGGTTGTCCTGAGTCTGCCAGTCGGCTTGCAGCAATTCTCCGCCCGAGAGCGATTGTAGCTCAAAGAACAGGATGCCTTCGTGATCGTCGCTATCGAAACTGTGCCCGAGATCTAGCCGCAGCGGCGTCTCTTTGGAGAGGGTCACAATCTTGGTGAGTATCCGCTCCCAGGAGCGGTTTGGATAGGCTTGAAAGACGGAAATCGCGTGTTCGCCGGTGCCAACGAGGGAAAGGTAAAGAGACCTCAGATCGCAATGGCGCCGCCATTTGCCGATGTTAAAGAGATTGAACCAGGTGTTGGTTTCAATCCCGCCGCCGGACGCGAATTGTATGGTTCTGCTTTCATCGGAGAAGCCCGCCGGACGCTGCAGCCGGAAATAGAGATTGTGTTCTGTGCAGATTCCGCGTTCCGGCCAGATCATGCTTTGGATCGTGGTATATTCCATATTGTAGATTTTGGACGGCATTTTCCCAGTCACCTTCGCCACGCCTTGCCGACGCTATCCCCTTGGTTTCAACCTCAATGTTGCACCGTATAGGCCCGGTATCCCGACCGCAACAGCCGGTATCCTGAAGCGCCTTGCGACGCTGTAACCTGTGTGTTGTGTGTCCTGATCCTTACCGGTAGGTGGCGGAGGTTTCGATTTGATTAAATCTTATCCGTGTTCCCCCCCCATACGGGCATTCAGCAGAGCGCGAAACATTGCCCGAGACACGCCTATTGTTCGGCGCTGAAACTATCGCGAGGAGATCGGTAGAACGAATGTTTTTCGATCGCTTCCCAACCCTTTGGGGGCAGGCGGGAAAGAGCCGGCGCGTCGGACGGCCAACAGGGCGATCTTGTCGATTTCGCCATTGCCGGAGGATTTGCTCAGCTTCGCCGAGAGGAGAGTGCCGGTGCTGCTGACGGTAATCCGGACATACGCGGTTCCCTTACCTGCCCCACGGGTCATCCCCCGGCGTGCAATGCGCGCGCGAATTTGTGCACCCCATTTTGCCGTTAGGGAGGCTCGTTTCTTCTTGGAGAGTGTGGCCTCTACGGCATTGCCGTTGTGACCAGCCGCTTGTTTTTTGCCTGCGCCAGTGGCTTGGCTTGCCGCGACGGCGGCGGATGCCTTGCTGCTTTGCTTGGCTTTTGGCGTAGGCTGTGCCTCGGGTTTTGGAGGAGTCTTTTCGACTGTTTTGGGTGGTGCCTGCTCGGGCGGTTTTGTTGCCTTGGTTAGCTTTGGTTTTGGTGGTGGGGGCGGTGCCTGTGTGGTTTCTGTGGGCAAAGGAGCGGCCTGTTCCAGAAAGGGCATTTCAGGACGCGTCATCGCTTCGGGGGATGCGGGTTTTGGCTGGGGCGCTGCTTTGGTGATGGTAGGCGAGGGGGGAAGCTCGGGGGCTTCCGGCGTGTGTAGTGTTTGTGGTTCCTGTGCGACGGGATCGGGGGGGGTATCCCAGACGTCGACCATTTGCGAGATAGAGGCGCTTGCTGCGGCGACCGTCAGCAGGGCGTCCCCGCCGTCACCCGCGGCTTGCAACCCGTTGTCGTCCCCGGCTGGCCAGGCGGCGAGGTGCAGGCCGGTGGCCATGGCGAGAAACAAAAGTCCTTCGGCAGTTCGATACATGGTGTCTACCTCTGGGATGAAATCAGTTTGACCGTGCGCACCCCAGCCCCGGCCAGTTGCAGCAAAAGGGCCGCGATCTTTTCGGCCCCGACGCGGGCATCGGCGCGCAGGGTCAGATCGAAACCCGGTTCGCGGGCTTGAAGATCGGCAATGACGGCGGGTTCGCCGCGCAGATCATTCAGGGCCAGCTCGCCTTCTGCCGAGATGAACAGCGTCATGCCCTTCTCGGCCGGGGTTTCGGCGGTGGATTCGGGCGGTGTCACCTCGAAGGGTTCCGGCGGCGCGATCTGGGCGGTCATCAGGAAGAAGATCAGCAACAGGAAGACCACGTTGATCATCGGGATGATGTTTTCGCGCGGCGACTGGCGCGGTTTTCTTGGTAAATCCATGATCACTTCACCAGAACAAGCGTTTCGTAACCGGCGGAGTTCAGGATCTCCATCACCTCGATCACACGTTGCAGGTCGGCCTCGTCACGCGCGCGCAAGACGATTGTATCGTCATGGCTGAGCATCAGGCGACCCAGTTCCGGCATCAGAGATTCCGGCTCCATCTTTACCCCGTTGAGACGCAGTTCATCGGGGGCGATTTCGATCAGGCGTGGAGGGCCCTGATAAGGTTTGTCCGACGCGGCCCCAACCGGCAGGTCAATCTCGACCTCCATGCCGAAACGCGAGCTCAGCATGAAGAACACCAAGAGCAGAAAGACCACGTCGATCATCGGGGTCAGGCTGGGTGCGCGCCGGGGACGTGGGGCAGAGAGCAGCATCGGATTACTCGGCGGCGGCGTGCGGCAGAGGAGATGCAGAGGGGCGGTTGCGGGTCAGGATGCGGGTGATGGCATCTTCCATGTCGCCCTGAGCGCGGTCGGCCACGCTTTCGAACCACGCGAGGGCGACACCGGCGGGAATGGCGACGGCCATGCCTGCGGCGGTGGTCAGGAGGGCCTCCCAGATGCCGCCAGCCAGTGCGGCGGGATCGGCGCGTGAGCCGGCTTCCTGTAGGGTTTGGAATGCTTCGATCATGCCCATCACGGTCCCCAGAAGGCCAAGCAGCGGAGCAATGGTTGCGATCAGTTCCAGAGCGCGCAATCCGCTTCTGGCGCGGGCGAGTTCATTTTTGGCGACGCGGGAAACCTCTTCGCGCCCGTCTTCTTCTGTGAAAACGCCGTTCAGGCGGACGGCCATGGCTGTGCGGGCGACGGTGGCACGCAGCGCCTTGCGCTTTGCCAGCAAATCATGAGCCTCACTTGGGCGTCCTTGCTCCCAAAGGCGGACTGCGCGTTCTGTGGTCTGTCCGGCCCATGCGCCCATCAGGGACAAGCGCCAGATCTTCCAGAGGATCAGCGCAACAGTGAGCACGGAAAGAGCGGAGATAGCCCAGATGGCGGGGCCGCCCTTGAGGAGAAAGTCCTGAAGTTCCACCCAACGGGAGAGGATATCCATGGTGTCATTCCTTGATTATTCGGCGGCCATGCTGGCCGCGTGGGGCAATAGGTAGGCCCCTGTGGCCGGTGGTGTGTTGACCCGCAAATTGCATTTGTAGGCATGACTCAGGAGGTCGTTGCGAAAGACGGTATTTGGGCTGTCCTGTTCGAGAATGTGCCCATCGGCGACAAGTGCCACGCAATCGGCGAACATCGCCGTCAGGTTCAGATCGTGCATGACGGCGATCACGCCACCGCCCTGATCGGCATAGTCGCGGGCGATCTGCATGATCTGGAGCTGGTGGCCGATGTCGAGGCTGGACACCGGTTCATCAAGGAAGAGCCAGTGTGGCTGATCCTCGGATACCGGATGCCAGACTTGCGCCAGAACGCGGGCCAGTTGCACGCGCTGTTGCTCGCCGCCTGAAAGCTCCTGATACAGGCGGCCGGCGAATTCGCCGAGATCGACACGGGCCAGAGCGCGCGAGATCAGGGATGTTTCCTGTGCCTCAAGCCCGCGTTGCAGGCCCAGACGCACAACTTCGGCCACAGTAAAGGGAAAGGCCAGCGGCGTGGCTTGGGGGAGGACGCCGCGCATGGCCGCGAGGTCCCAGGGTTTGGCCGTGGCAATGTCGATGCCATTCAGGACAGCCTGTCCAGTATAAGGCAGATCGCCGGTCAGGGCCCGCAGGAGAGTTGTCTTGCCAGAGCCGTTGGGTCCGACGATAGCGGTGACCTGACCGGGTTTGGCCGAGAAGGAGACCCCGTGCAGAATTTCGCGAGAGCCATAGGCGACAGTGATGTCTTGCGCGTTCATCATGGTTCACAAGTCCAGAATGCCACGTTGGCGCAGCAGAATCCAAAGGAAGAACGGACCGCCAAGGACGGCGGTGACGATGCCGATAGGCAGTTCCGCCGGTGCGATGATCGTGCGGCTGACCACGTCGGCCATAAGCAGAAGTGCCGCGCCGAGCAGGCCCGAATTGATAAGCAAATAGCGGTGATCTGGGCCGACCATCAGGCGTAGAAGATGCGGCACCACGATGCCGACAAAGCCAATGCCGCCGGACACGGCCACCGCTGCGCCGGTGGCACCGGCGACGGTCAGGATGGCGATGTTTTTCATCCTCTGGACCGGGATGCCGATATGAGAGGCGGCCGCCTCGCCGAGAGCAAGGCCATTCAGGGACCGTGCGAGGAAAGGGGCGACGGCCATGGACAAGAACATCAGAGGGGCGGCGGCAAAGAGCTTGGCCCAGGTGGCTCCGGCCAGAGACCCCATGCCCCAGAAAGTCAGGTCGCGCAGTTGTGCGTCATCGGCGATGTAGACCAGAATTCCAGAAAGCGCGCCGGTCAGTGCGCCGAGAGCAATCCCGGCGAGCAACATGGTTGCGACAGAGGTGCGCCCCTTGCGGGTTGAAACCCGGTAGAGGAGCATTGTGCTGGCCCAGCCGCCAAAGAACGCGGCGAGTGGCACAAGGTAGAACCCGATCTGGTTGGTGATTGCGGCAGGCAGCAGCCCACCCAAAACAATCGCCATGATTGCGCCCAGACCTGCGCCGCTGCTGACACCGACGATGCCGGGATCGGCCAGCGGGTTGCGAAAAAGCCCCTGCATCACCGCCCCAGACATGGCGAGCGCCGCGCCCACCAGAATCCCCATAAAGGTGCGGGGGGCACGGATGTCCCAGAGGACAACGCGGTCGCGCAGGCTTAGATCACGACCCATGGCAAGGTCGAGCAAGCTTTGCCAGAGCGAGGTGCCCGAGGCACCTACGGCCAGGCTCGCCATGGAGGTGATGCAGAGCATCACCACAAGCGCGCCCATCAGGAGGCGTGCGTTCGACTGCCTGTCGCCCAAAATTTGGGGGGCATCTTGGGTTAATACGGTCATGGCTTAGCCTTCTGCCAGTGCCAGCTTCGCAGCCAGTTCGCGGACGGCTTCGCCGGTGCGGACAGAGAAACCGAGGAGCTTCATACCGTCGATGCGGACCAACCGGCGGCTTTGCGCGGCCGGGGTGGTCATGATGGCGGGATGCGAGAACAGTTCGTCGGCCTGCGCACCGGGACCGGCCCCGCGATCCATCATCAGGATCACGTCGGCATTCGAAAGGGCGACAGCCTCATCGGTCACGAGCTTGTAGCCCTCAATCCCGGTCAGGGCGTTTTGCGCGCCGACCATATCAATGATGCCTTGCGCCGAGGTATTGGACCCCGCTGCCATGACGCGTCCGCCCTGAAGCGACAGCACGAACAGGATACGAGGCGGTTGGTCCCATTGCGCTACCCCGGCAGTGGCGGCGTCGATATCGGCCAAAACCTCACTTGCGAGCGCTTCGCCCCTGTCAGGCACGCCGAGTACCTCGGCAACCGCGCGGATTTTTGCGCCAACGGCATCGCGGCTATAGCCGGAGGGAATGGTTTCCATCGGCACCGCAGCTTCGTTCAGCAAGGCCACGGCTTCGGGCGGCCCGGCGCCTTCTTCGGCGATCAGAAGGTCGGGGTCGACCGAGAGAATCCCCTCGGGAGAGAGGCGGCGGACATAGCCCACATCGGGAAGCTCACGGATCGAGGCGGGATGGTTGGAGGTTGTGTCGCGCGCCACCAAGCGATCCTGTTCGCCAAGGGCGACGACGATCTCGGTCACGGCGCCACCGATTGATACGATGCGGCTTGCATCCGGGTGCGGATCGGCAAGGGCGGGCGCAGCGGCCAGAGCCGCACAGAAGAGAGAGGCCCGGATCATGCGGGAACCTCCTCTGTCAGCGGGGTCAACCCGTCGACCAAAGCGTTCCAGGCCGTGCCGCCATCTTCGTTGCGCAGCACGCCGAAGAACTGGGCGATCAGCAGGCCATCTTCACGGAAGGCCTCGACTGAGACGGCAGCGCCCCGACGAGTTGCCTTGGTAACGGCCCAGACTTCGGCGATATGGTCGCCCCGCAGGTGCAGGTTGAAACGGGGATCCAGCACGTTGAGCCATGGGCCCATGGGCCGCACATCTTTGATTGGGCCGGTGTGAATCTCGATACAGCCCATATTGCCCACGAAGGCCATGATCGGCGTTGCGTTCTCGGCGGCGCGGTTCAGGAGCTCTTCGACAGAGGAGGGGGCGAGGGCGCGTGCGTAAGGCGCACCGGCAATGCGATAAGCCCCTTGGCGGTTCATTTTCAGTTT
>JAAEZB010000031.1:0-5407 GCA_018223085.1 Paracoccaceae bacterium | reverse complement strand
TCGGTCTCGCGTTCGACGGCGAAGCCATGCACCCAGTGCTTTGGAAACAGGCGCAGGTCGATCTCTTCATTGACGATCATCGAAGCGTGCGGGCCGGAATGATATTCGTCATACTCGCCGACTTTCTCGATCACACAGCTTTCATTGCGGGTCAGGGCCATGACTTCGCCTAGTTTGCAGGCCGCATGCATGGCAGCGTCAAGGTCGGCCGTCAGCCGGGTGACGCCATGGCCGATATGGGCGGCCAGCAGCCGGGCTTCGGAAATGCCCAGCTTGTCCGCGAAGTCGCGTTCACGTGTCTTGGGGTCCTGCAGGCGCGCGGCACGGATGTCGGCAGACGAAATCTGTTCATAGGCTCCCATGGGGGCCTCCTGTTTTGTGTGTTTGTCTGGGAATCTGGCTGGCTGACCTGTGGCAGGCCTGCATCGCTGGAGAGAAGGGTTTGTCACCGGCATCCATATAATTGACAAAATTAGTCAGAATCAATAGGTCAATTCAAGTCCGAGAGACGGACTGGAAAAATACCAATCTCAAAACCCCTGCCAGCACCTCCGCAAGCGTTTATGGGGATGAACGCGAAAGAGGACAAAATGACTGCAATCCTTTCAAGAAGGACGGCATTGCTATGCAGTGTTGCCATTGGCTTGGCGTGCCCCGCCATTGCCCAGGAAAGCGAAGCCTTTGTGCTGGACCCCATCCTGCTTGCGAAGAGCAAGCGAGAGGTTCAGACCGACACAGCCATTTCCACAACCACCGTGGATCAAGAAGAGATCGAGGACCGTCAGGCCAGCACTATTGCCGAACTGGTCGATTCGGTTCCGGGGGTGTCTCTTATCAACGGGACTTCGCCGCAAGGGTCGGGGATCAACATTCGGGGCTTTGGCGCCAATGGCACTTATGGCTCGGATCAGAAGGTTCTGATTCAGGTCGATGATGCCGATGTCGGCGCGGAAGAACTATACCGGATCGGGACGCAGCTTTACACCGATCCGCAGCTCTACAAAGAGGTGAACGTTATCCGCGGTATTGCGGGGACCCTCGAATTTGGCTCGGGTGCGATTGGTGGTCTTGTGCGGCTCGAAACAAAGGATGCCTCGGACTTTACCCAGGGCGAGCTTGGGATGAAGATTCGCCAAACGCTGCAGTTCTCTTCGAACGCTCATGGGATCGCCAGCTCGACCATTCTGGCATGGCAGCCGACGGATGATTTCGAGATGCTGGCGCATTTCTCCTATAGTGAGGGCGATGACTACAAGGATGGGGCCGGCACGACCGTAGGCAATACCAGTTTCGCGTTGCCCTCGTGGCAGATCAAGGCGCGGAAAAGCTTTGGTGATGGCACCCATGCGCTGAGCTTTTCGATCAACGACACCAATTCGTCGGACAAAGACGTACCCTATGACCAGTTCCAGACCACCAGCGGCAGCTTTGGTAATGTGAACCGCGACGTCCATACGCGCGGTGCGACGGTCAAATATGAATACAATCCGGCCGACAACGACCTGATCGATTTCTCGGCGACGCTGTCTTATGCCGACCAGCAGATTGACACCGATTATATCGACGGGAGTTCGCCTTTTCAGGGTGGGATGACCAAGGCGGCATTCTGTGCGAACCCGTTCTTTGGCGTGATCTGTGCCGATCATCGGTATGAAACGACCAAGCTGACGCTCAAGAATACGGCGCTTTTTGATACGGGCGTTGCCAGCCACAACCTGCGCACTGGACTTGAGTTCAAGCGGCGTGAACGTCTTACGGCTGCCTCTGCGCCGGGCGGTACGGACAATCGTGTTGCGCTGTTCCTTGTGGACGACATCTCGTTCGAAAGCCTGACCCTGACCCCGGCCCTGCGCTATGAAAGTCAGGATATCGAGGGCTATTCCAACGATGCCCTTATGGGGGCTCTTTCGGCGCACTATAAGTTTGGCAATGGTTTTGCCGTGTTCGGGTCGCTGGCCTATACCGAGAGCCTGCCGATTCTCGACGATCAGGGGAATCCGGCCTACATGACGCAAAGCGAAAAGGCGCGCAGTGTTGAGCTTGGGTTTGCCTATGACAAGCAAAGCGTGTTTGCCGCAGACGACGATCTTAGCTTCAAGCTGACCGCCTATAAAACCGATGTAAGCGACGTGACTTCGGCCACGTCTCCGACCATGACAGCGATCACGGATATCGAGATGCAAGGGGTTGAGATCGAAGCGGCCTATGGCATGGCGAACGGGTTCTATGTCGACCTCAATGCCAACATTGTCGACGGCAGCTATACTGTGCCAACCCCGGCCGCGCTTTGGCGTGGGGTGCCTGCGGATTCGCTGCGTCTGACGCTGGGCAAGAAATGGGGCGAGGCGACCGACCTGAGCTGGGAAGTTGTGACCAACAAGGCAATGGAAGCAAGCGCCTGGGATTCGGCGTCGTCCGGATGGACCGCGCATAACCTGCGCGCCACCTTCAAGCCGCAAAGCGGGGCTTTTGAAGGCACCGAGATTCGCGTCGGGATCGAGAATGTCTTTGATAAGACCTATCAGCCGCGACTGGCGACCTACAACGCGCCGGGTCGGACGTTCAAGCTCACCATCGCCAAGACGTTCTGAGCCATGAAACCTTTCGTAGTCCGGGCCAGCCCCGGGCTACGATATGCCCCAAACCAATTGGGGGGTAAGCGGCGCTTAAGCTACTCTAAAAATTGAAAAAGGTTGGAGATTTAGAAGTCCCAATCTTCATCCTCGGTCGCGACGGCTTTGCCGATTACGTAGCTTGATCCAGAGCCGGAAAAGAAGTCGTGGTTTTCGTCCGAGTTTGGCGATAGGGCGGCCATGATGGCGGGGTTTACCTTGCAGGCTTCTTCGGGGAAGAGTGCTTCGAATCCGAGGTTTTGCAGTGCTTTATTGGCGTTGTAGTGCAGGAAATGTTTCACGTCTTCGGTCAGGCCGAGGCCATCGTAAAGTTGTTCGGTGTAGCGGGCTTCGATGTCGTAGAGGTCAAACAGCAGCGCAAATGCGAAGTCTTTGATTTCATTTTGTTCCTGTGCGGAAATACGTTCGAAACCACGTTGGAATTTATACCCGATGTAATAGCCGTGGATCGCTTCGTCGCGGATGATGAGGCGGATCAGGTCGGCGGTGTTGGTCAGGCGTGCGCGTGAGGACCAGTGCATGGGCAGGTAAAAGCCGGAATAGAACAGAAAGCTTTCGAGAAACACGCTCGCGACCTTCTTGCGTAGCGGGGAAGAGGCGGCGTCGTATTCGTCGAGGATCAGGCGCGATTTGGCCTGAAGATGTTCGTTCTCGGCCGACCAGCGGAATGCTTCGTCCACGTCTGAAGTCTGGCAAAGCGTTGAGAATACAGAAGAATAGCTGCGTGCGTGGACGGCTTCCATGAAGGCGATATTGCTTAGGACCGCCTCTTCATGAGGGGTGATGGCGTCTTCCATCAAGGTTGGGGCGCCGACCGTATTCTGGATCGTGTCCAGAAGCGTCAGGCCAGTGAAGACGCGGATTGTCAGGGTCTGTTCCTCGGGGGTGAGCTGTGACCAGCTTGGGATATCATTGGAGAGTGGCACCTTTTCGGGCAGCCAGAAATTGACCGTCAGACGGTTCCAGACATCAAGGTCGATATCATCCTCAAGCCGGTTCCAGTTGACGGCGCGGGGGACGGGGCGGGCGGTTTCAGCAAGGTCTTTCATCGGGGACTCCGGGGCAAAAACGGGGGTCTGTATCACGTCGGTATTACGTCGGTGCGGGGTTCGCTCAGAGCGAGCAGGACACACAGCCCTGCACCTCGGTGCCTTCAAGGGCAGCCTGACGCAGGCGGATGTAGTAGATCGTCTTGATCCCCTTCTTCCATGCGTAGATCTGGGCGCGGTTGATGTCGCGGGTCGTGGCCTCGGCCGTGAAGAACAGCGTCAGGGACAGCCCCTGATCCACGTGTTGTGTCGCGGCGGCGTAGGTGTCGATGATCGCTTCGGGGCCGATCTCATAGGCATCGCGGTAATAGTCGAGATTGTCGTTGGTCATGTAAGGCGCGGGGTAGTAGACGCGGCCAATCTTGCCTTCTTTGCGGATCTCGATCTTGGCGGTGATGGGATGGATCGAAGAGGTGGCATAGTTGATGTAGCTGATTGAGCCGGTGGGCGGCACGGCCTGAAGGTTGCGGTTGTAAAGGCCGTCGGTCATCACCGCATCGCGCAGAGCGGCCCATTGGCCACGGTTTGGGATTTCGATTCCTGCGTTGGCAAAGAGTTCGCGCACGCGGTCGGTTTCGGGCTGCCAGTCGCGCTCTACATATTTGGTAAAGAACGATCCGTCGGCATAGGCAGAGTCCCCGAAGCCCTCGAAGCTCTGTCCGCGGTCACGGGCCAGCGCGTTGGAGGCGGCGAGCGCGTGGTAGAGCACGGTGCAGAAGTAGATGTTGGTAAAGTCGATGCCTTCAGGCGACCCATAATGAATCCGTTCGCGGGCGAGGTAGCCATGCAGGTTCATCTGACCCAGACCGATGGCGTGGCCTGCGTCATTGCCTTTGCGGATCGAAGGCACGGAGTCGATGGCGCTCATCTCTGATACGGCATTCAGGGCGCGGATGGCGGTTGCGACGCTGGCGCCAAGATCGCCGCCATCCATGGCGCGGGCAATGTTCATCGAGCCGAGATTGCAGGAGATGTCGGTGCCCATATGGGCATAGCTGAGGTCATCGTTGAATTGCGATGCTTCGTTCACCTGAAGGATTTCGGAACACAGGTTCGACATGGTGATACGCCCGGCGATGGGGTTGGCGCGGTTCACTGTGTCTTCGAACATGATATAGGGATAGCCGCTTTCGAACTGAATCTCGGCGATGGTCTGAAAGAAGGCGCGGGCGTTGATCTTCTTTTTGCGGATGCGCGGATCGTCGACCATTTCATGATATTTCTCGGTCACGGAAAGTTCCGAGAAGGCGCAGCCATAGACGGCTTCAACGTCATGGGGCGAGAAGAGATACATGTCTTCGTTCTTCTTGGCCAACTCGAAGGTGATGTCGGGGATCACGACGCCGAGGGAGAGCGTTTTGATGCGGATTTTCTCGTCCGCGTTTTCGCGTTTGGTATCGAGAAAGCGCAGGATGTCGGGGTGATGGGCGTTGAGATAGACCGCGCCCGCGCCTTGTCGCGCGCCAAGCTGGTTGGCGTAGGAAAAGCTATCCTCAAGGAGTTTCATCACCGGGATGACGCCGGAGGATTGATTTTCGATGCCTTTGATCGGGGCACCGTGTTCGCGGATATTGGTTAGCATGAGCGCCACGCCACCACCGCGTTTGGACAGTTGCAGGGCGGAGTTGATGCCGCGCCCGATGCTTTCCATGTTGTCCTCTAGCCGCAGAAGGAAACAGGACACGAATTCGCCGCGTGCCTGTTTCCCGGCATTGAGGAAAGTGG
>JAAEZB010000129.1 GCA_018223085.1 Paracoccaceae bacterium | reverse complement strand
GACGCCGAAACCGTGGCCCGCGCCGACCGCCTCGTCCTGCCCGGCGACGGCGCGTTTCCCGCCTGCGCCGCCGAATTGCGCGGCCATAAAGGCATCTATGACGCCATGGTCGAAGCTGTCGAAGACAAGGGCCGCCCTTTCCTCGGCATCTGCGTCGGCATGCAGCTTATGGCGACAACGGGCCATGAGTACGAAGAAACCCCCGGCCTTGGCTGGGTTGCGGGTGATGTGGAAAAGATCACTCCGGCGGACAAATCCCTCAAAGTGCCACATATGGGTTGGAACGATCTGGTGATCGAACGCGCGCACCCGGTTCTCGAAGGGATCAAAACCGGCGATCACGCCTATTTCGTCCACTCATATCAGTTCCACGTGGCCAACCCGGAAGAGCGGATTGCCCATGTGGATTACGGCGGTGATGTCACGGCGATTATCGGGCGCGATACCATGCTCGGCATGCAGTTCCACCCGGAGAAGAGTCAGGCCGTCGGCCTGCGCATGATCGGCAACTTCCTCACCTGGACGCCATAACCCCCCGGCGGCCCCGGCCTAGTCGCCTCTTAGGCGGCTCGGAGATGCGCCGTAGCGTTGTCGAAATGCCCTCGTAAAGCTCTCGGGCGAGGCATAGGCATAGCGGTGCGCCACGCGTTCAATACGGTCGCCCCGCAAGACATCCTGACGCGCAAGGATCAGCCGCCAGCGCCGCAGATACCCCATCGGCGTTTCCCCGACGGTTTTCGCGAACAATTCGCTAAACCGTGACAAAGACAGCCCCGCCACCGTCGCCAGATCAGCATTGGTCCAGAGGCGTCCGGGATGGTCATGCATTGAGACAATCGCACGGCTGAGACGGGCGTCGGCAAGCCCTGCCAAAAGCCCGATTTCTGTCGCCCCGCGCTCGATCTGATCGCGCAAAACCCGCACCATAAGCGCCTCACCCAGCCGGTTAACAACAGACTGTCCACCACAGCGATTGGCCGCCGCCTCCTGATGCATCAATGACACCAGCACCCGCGTGTCATCCTTGCCCGTCAAATCAAGCTCAACCACCTCCGGCAAAGACGCCAAAAGAGGATTGGACGCGCCCGACCAATCCACCACAGCCGCAAAAAGAACCCCTTGCTCTGGCGCGACGACTCCCCCCGTGCGCGTATGAAACACGACTGTGCTCGGCTGGCCGGTTGCATCCGCAAAGGCGATCATGTTGGCCTCATTCACAGGCACAATTCGTACTGTCAGATGAAAGCGTTCAATAAGGGTCGTTAGCCGATCCATCGCCAATCCCGGTGTTTGCGCATGGTTATTCGGAATTTTCTAGCACCAATTCCTGAAACAAGGCAACAGATCAGAAACCCGAAAAGGACACGCCATGCTTATCCCTCGCCAGAAAACCCCGAACCTGACCTTGCCGATGCTGGATGGCGGGCGCTTTGACCTAAGCAGCGAAACCAATGAACGCGGCACGGTGATTTGTTTCTACCGGGGTCTGCATTGCCCGATCTGCGCCAATTACCTCAAAGAGCTTGAAGCTCGCATCGAGGCCTTTGCAGAACGCGGCGTGAATTGCATCGCGATTAGCTCGGATGGCGAAGACCGTACCCGCGCCATGGCCGAAAAGATCGAGGCAAAGGCCCTGCGGTTTGCCTATGACCTGCCGCTGACCGTCGCCCGCGACTGGGGGCTCTATATCTCAACCTCGCGCGGCAAGACTTCAATCGGCATCGAAGAACCGGCGCTTTTCTCGGAACCCGGCCTGTTTATGGTGACGCCCGAACAGTCGCTCTACTACGGATCCGTGCAAACCATGCCCTTCGTGCGTCCGCATTTCTCAGAGCTTCTTGGTGCCTTGGATTTCGCCATTGCCAATGACTACCCGGCGCGCGGCGAATACACGGGCGACGTCTAAAGCGCCGACAAAACCACAAGGCCGCCCCTCCAAATCGGACGGGCGGCCATTGTCGTCGGTCTTACGGAATACGCGTCCAGTTCTGCGAAGAACAAATCAGGCCACCAGCGACGCAGCCTTTGAGCTTGAGCTTGTCACCCTTCAGTTCGAGCTTGCCAATGTAGACCTTGTCATTGGAGGGCCGCCAAACATTGCCGGCATATTTTCCGTCCCCTTTGGGCACCATGTTGCGCACCAAAAGCTTACCCTTGTTGGGCGAATTATATTCGCCATTGCCGTCAAAGGTCCGCGCAATGGTGCCGCAGATTTTATTACCGCAGGGCTTCATCGAGATATGCGCGTATGAGCCGTCATCAACCTCGGTTTTCCAAGTGCCAAGCACCGGATCAGCAAGCGCCATACCGGCAGATGCAACAGCCAGCGCCGCGGCAAGAACAAGTTTCTTCATGTTTTCCTCCCATGATTTTGATCGAAGTGTCCGCGAGAGGGCGATTCCGATCAACCCTGACTTTGGGTCACGTTGCATTTCGCGCAACACCATGCCAAAGCAGCGGCAAAGACTTGCCAAACAGGACGACCAAGATGATCCTCTACCCCGCCATCGACCTCAAAGACGGCAATGCCGTGCGCCTTGTTCATGGAGACATGGAAAAAGAAACCGTGTTCAACGAGAACCCGGCTGCTCAGGCGCTCGAATTCGTCAAGGCGGGCTGTGAATGGCTGCATCTGGTTGATCTGAACGGCGCTTTCGCGGGCACGCCCGTCAATGCCGCCCCGGTTGAGGAAATCCTCAAGCAAACCAAAGTCCCGGCCCAGCTTGGCGGCGGCATCCGCGACATGAAAACCATCGAAAACTGGATCGACAAGGGCCTCGCCCGTGTGATCCTTGGCACCGTAGCGGTCGAAAACCCCGATCTCGTGCGCGAAGCCGCCAAAGAGTTCCCCGGCAAGGTCGCCGTCGGCATCGACGCCCGGGGGGGCATGGTCGCCACCAAGGGGTGGGCCGAAGAAACCAATGTCGACGCCACAGACCTCGCAAAATCCTTCGAAGACGCAGGCGTTGCGGCGATCATCTATACCGACATCATGCGCGACGGTGCCATGAAAGGCCCCA
>JAAEZB010000030.1:8852-34717 GCA_018223085.1 Paracoccaceae bacterium | reverse complement strand
AAACCGGCCTCGCGCCCCTCACGGATCAGCTATTCCGCCCAATCAGCGCCTGAACCATCTCCGGCAGGTCCGCGTAATCCCCAAGAAGCGCCTCCGGCTCCAGCGCCGCCATATCTTCACCACTCGGCCCAAAGGTCACGAGCACCGAAGGCACCCCCGCAGCGCGCGCCGTATTGCGGTCCGTATCACTATCACCAATGAGCACCGTCATCGCCGGATCACCGCCAAGCCTGCGCGCAGTTTCGCGCAAAGGTTCCGGGTCGGGCTTGCGCACTGGAAGCGTATCCGCCCCCACCAACGCGCCAAACGCCTCCCGCGCGCCAAGTTCCGCCATGAGCTGCTCCGCAAGCGCCTCGGGCTTGTTGGTGCAGATCCCCACGCCATAGCCCATCCCGGCAAGCGCCTCGACCGCATCCATCGCCCCGGGATAGAGCACCGTATGCTGCGCAATCGCGCCGCCATAGGCCTCAAGAAGCACCGGGTAATATTGCTCGACCACGGCCATATCCATCCGCCCAAGCCGCACGAGGCCCGCCTTCAGCATCGCTTTACCACCACGCAGCGCAATCCCTTCATCGCGCCCCTGGGTCAAAACATCCCCGAATCCCATATCCCGAAAACAGGCATTTGCCGCCGCAAGCAGATCTCCGCTTGTGTCCGCAAGTGTCCCGTCGAGGTCGAAAACCACTGTTCTCATGCCATTCCTTTCCGCATGGCGATGAACCGCTCATCGCTGTTACACTAGGTAACGCGAATTGATGGACATCGCCCTTGCACCACTTCCCCGAACCGATAAAACGGCCACAACTGTATTTCAAAGAGAAAACACATGAGTATTGCTCTCGTCATCCTCGCCGCAGGTAAAGGCACAAGGATGAGATCCGACCTTCCCAAAGTTCTGCACCAGATCGCAGGGGCCCCGATGCTGATCCACGCGATGCAATCGGGCGCCGCGCTTGATCCTTCGCGCGTTGTGATCGTCGCCGGGCATGGGTTTGACGCCGTCCGCGAGACCGTCGCCGACCATGATCCCGATGCGACCGTGGTGCTTCAGGAAGAGCAAAAAGGCACCGCCCATGCGGTCGATGCCGCCCGCGAGGCGCTGGCCGATTTTGACGGGGACGTGATCGTGCTCTTTGGCGACACGCCCTTCGTGCGCCCTGAAACCCTGATCCGCATGGCCGAGGCACGTGGCGATAACGCTGTGGTCGTCCTTGGCTTTGACGCGGCGGATCCCGGCAAATACGGCCGCCTCGTAATGCAAGGTCAGAGCCTCGAAGCAATCGTTGAATACGCTGATGCAACGGATGAGCAGCGCGTTATAAGCTTCTGTAATAGCGGCGTAATGCTTGCAGATTGCAAATCGCTCTTCTCAATGATTTCCGAGATTGAATCCGACAACGCGCAAGAAGAATACTACCTCACAGACGTGGTCACCATTGCCCGCAAACGCGGCCTCTCGGTGACCGCCGTGGCCTGCGACGAAGAAGAAACTCTTGGTATCAACTCCCGCCTGCACCTTGCCCAGGCCGAAGAGATCTTCCAGACCCGCGCCCGCACCGAACTCATGGAACTTGGCGTCACCCTGCAACAGCCCTCCACTGTCATGCTGTCCTATGACACGGTCATCGGCCGCGACACGGTGATTGAACCGAACGTCTATTTCGGCCCCGGCGTGACCGTGGAATCCGGCGCCCATATTCGCGCCTTCTCGCATCTTGAGGGATGTCACGTCTCGCGCGGCGGCATTATCGGCCCCTATGCCCGCCTGCGCCCCGGCGCCGAACTCGCCGAAGACGTGCGCATCGGCAACTTTGTCGAGATCAAGAACGCGATCCTTGATGAGGGCGCCAAGGTCAACCACCTGACCTATATTGGCGATGCCTCTGTTGGGGCCGCAACGAATATCGGCGCGGGCACCGTGACCTGTAATTACGATGGCGTCATGAAGCACAAGACCACCATCGGCAAAGGCGCCTTCATCGGCTCCGACACGATGCTCGTCGCCCCGGTGACAATTGGCGATGGCGCCATGACGGCAAGCGGCTCGGTGATTACCGAAGACGTTCCCGCAAGCGCCTTGGCCGTTGGCCGCGCCAAACAGGTCAACAAACCGGGCCTGGCTGCAAAATTGTTCGAATTGTTAAAGGCCAAAAAGGCCAAACGCGATAAGGAGACGTAAAAATGTGTGGTATTGTAGGTGTCCTTGGCGAACACGAAGCCGCGCCACTCCTTGTCGAGGCCCTGAAACGGCTCGAATATCGCGGCTATGACAGCGCCGGGATTGCCACGGTGCAGAATGGCACGCTCGACCGTCGCCGCGCCGTTGGGAAACTGGTGAACCTCTCCGACCTTCTCGTCCATGAGCCCCTTCTCGGGCGCTCCGGCATCGGCCATACCCGCTGGGCAACCCATGGCGCCCCCTCCGTCGACAATGCCCACCCGCACAAGGCGGGCCCCGTTGCCGTCGTCCATAACGGCATTATCGAGAATTTCCGCGAACTGCGCGCCGAACTTGCCGAGGCTGGCTTCGATTTCGTCACGGAAACCGATACCGAAACCGTCGCCCTCCTGACGGAGCGCTACATGAAAGACGGGCTTGCCCCCGTCGATGCGGCCCGCAAAACCCTGTCGCGCCTTGATGGTGCCTTTGCACTGGCCTTCCTTTTTGAGGGCGAAGACGACCTTATCGTCGCCGCGCGCAAAGGCTCGCCGCTGGCAATCGGCCATGGGGACGGCGAAATGTATGTCGGATCCGACGCCATCGCCCTTGCGCCGATGACCAACCGCATCACCTACCTTGAGGAAGGCGATAACGCCGTACTGACCCGCACATCGCTTGAAATCCGCAATGCCAAAGGCGATCTCGTCAATCGCGAAATGCGCCAGATCGCCCTCGATCAGGCCCGCGTCGACAAGGCCGGACACAAACACTTCATGGCCAAGGAAATCGCCGAACAGCCGACTGTCCTCGCCGATGCAATCCGCCATTACCTCGCCGAAGGTGGCGCGGATGTGGTCCTGCCCGATCCCGGCCTCGACTTTACCAAGGTGGACCGCCTGACCATGGTGGCCTGTGGCACGGCCTTCTATGCCTGCCTGACCGCGAAATACTGGTTTGAACAAATCTCCCGCCTGCCGGTCGAGGTCGATGTCGCATCCGAGTTCCGCTATCGCGAACCGCCGATTGCCTCCGGCACCGTGGCCCTCTTCGTAAGCCAATCCGGCGAAACCGCCGACACGCTCGCCGCCCTGCGCTATTGCGATGGTAAGGCCGACAAGATCGTGTCCGTCGTCAATGTCCCCGAAAGCTCGATCGCCCGCGAAAGCGATCTCGCCCTGCCGATCCTTGCCGGGACCGAGATCGGTGTCGCCTCGACCAAGGCCTTCACCTGCCAGCTGACGGTGCTCCTCCTTCTCGCGCTCAAGGCCGGGTTTGAACGTGGCACAATCACCGCCGAAGAGATGCGCGAGAAACTCGCCGCGCTGCAAACCCTGCCGGGTGTCATCAACGCCGCACTCGAAGTCGAAAACAAGCTGACCAAAGCCGCCCGCAAGCTTTCCGAAGCGCGCGATATCCTGTTCCTCGGCCGTGGACGGATGTTCCCTCTCGCCCTTGAAGGCGCTTTGAAACTCAAAGAAATCAGCTATATCCACGCTGAAGCTTATGCATCAGGCGAACTCAAGCACGGCCCCATCGCACTGATCGACAAACATGTGCCCGTGGTCGTTCTTGCCCCGCATGACGAACTCTTCGACAAGACCGTAAGCAACATGCAGGAAGTCATGGCCCGCAACGGCAAAGTCCTCCTTATCACCGACGCTAAAGGCGCCGAGAGCGGCGGTCATGGGGTCTGGGATCTTGCCGTCATGCCGGAAATCGACCCGATCCTGACGCCGATCCTCTACGCCATCCCGGCCCAGCTCCTTGCCTATCACACCGCCGAGGCCAAAGGCACCGACGTGGACCAGCCGCGCAACCTCGCCAAATCTGTGACGGTCGAATGACCCTCGACGAGGCGCTCTCTGCCCTGCGCGACCGGATCGAACCCGGTCGCGCCGAAGGACAGGCGAAATATCACAAACAGACCCGCGAAGTTCTGGGCATCCCCAACCCCGCCCTGAACGATCTGACCAAATCCTGGCGCCAGAGCCTCACAGTCGAAGAGCGCATCGCGCTGGCCGATGCTCTCTGGAAGACCGATATCTTCGAGGCCCGCATCGCTGCCGCCAAGCTTTTGACGCAGGCGCGTCTCCGCCCCGATGACGCCGCTTGGGATCTCATTACCTCATGGGTGCCCGATTTCGATAGCTGGGCCATCGCCGATCATGTCTGCATGGCCGGGCAAAAGCGCCTCGTGGCCGATCCCACGCGCTTGGATACGGTCGAAACATGGATCACCTCCGATCACATGTGGACCCGCCGCGCTGCCCTCGTCATCACGCTCCCCTGGACCAAACAGAACAATCCAAAGCCCGCCGACGTCGCCATCCGCGACCGTGTGCTTGGCTGGGCCGCGACCTATGTCGACGATCCCGACTGGTTCATCCAAAAAGCCGTGGCATGGTGGCTGCGCGATCTGTCGAAACATGATGCCGACCGCGCCCGCGCCTTCCTCGACGCCCACGGCGACCGCATGAAGCCCTTCGCCCGCAAGGAAGCGGCAAAATATCTCGCTTAGTCTGCGGTGACCCGCACTTCACTAAGGTCGGTAAGCGGCAACTCCAGCGCCCGCATCGCCGAGAGCGACATACGTGATCCCGCTGTCGCCGGTCCCTCAATCGGGATGAGCGTCACAGCAAGCCAAAGCCCATCATGGTAAACCCGCCCCTTGCGTTCGCGGTCCACAAGCGGCGTCTTGAGCCACATCCCCGGCTCTCCCGCGGCCCCAAGCGACACCACCGTCGTTCCCAATTCTCCGCTGAGCGGCGGCGGCGGGACCTCTTCCTCAACAGGAAGCTCTTCAACCGCGTCCGGCACGGGCGTTTCCTGCTTCGGTTTGGCTCGGTCGAGGATCTTCCAATCCGGCACTTTCAGGCGGGGCATCTCGTCACAACCGGCCAGCATCACCAGAACCAGCGCCGCCACCCCCCATTTCCGCCCTTGAACCACACGCATCCGCCCTTGCCCCCTATCACTTCTAAGATTACCTAAGACCTATGACCGAAGCCCCATTGATCGACCCCTTCCAGCGCGCTGTCAATTACCTGCGCGTCTCGGTAACGGACCGCTGTGACTTCCGCTGTGTCTATTGCATGGCGGAAAACATGACCTTTCTGCCCAAGAAAGAGCTCCTGACCCTTGAGGAATTGGATCGCGTCTGCACCAATTTTGTCGAACTCGGCGTCGAAAAACTGCGCATCACCGGCGGAGAGCCGCTCGTGCGCCGGGGCATCATGACCTTCTTCAACGCCATGTCGCGCCACCTTGAGTCCGGCGCGCTGCGTGAACTCACGCTGACAACCAATGGCTCGCAGCTCGAAAAATATGCCGATGATCTCTGGGCCGCTGGCGTGCGCCGGGTCAATATCTCGCTCGATACGATCGACGAGGGCAAATTCGCCGACATTACCCGCTGGGGTCGCCTGCCGCAGGTCCTGCGCGGTATCGACGCCGCCCAGCGCGTCGGCATGCGCGTCAAGATCAACGCCGTGGCCCTCAAAGGGTTTAACGAGTCCGAACTGTTCGACCTGACCGAATGGTGCGCCTCGCGCGACATGGATCTGACATGGATCGAAGTCATGCCCATGGGCGATCTCGGCAATGAGAACCGGCTTGATCAATACTGGTCCCTGAAAGACCTGCGCGCCCGCCTCGCCGAACGCTATACGCTCACCGACCTCGCCGAACGCTCCGGCGGCCCCGCCCGCTATATCCGGATCGAGGAAACCGGCCAGAAGATCGGCTTTATCACCCCGCTGACGCATAATTTCTGCGAAAGCTGCAACCGCGTCCGCCTGACCTGCACCGGAGAACTCTTCATGTGCCTTGGTCAGGAAGACATGTATGATCTGCGCCCGGCCCTGCGCGGCGGCGGAGATGACACTGTGGTCAAAGAAGCCATCCGCGCCGCCATCACCCTCAAGCCCAAGGGCCATGATTTCGACTATTCCCGCCAGCGCCCCGATGGCCAGATGACCCGCCACATGAGCCATACCGGCGGCTGAGGCACCCATGTCCCTGCCCGCGCTAACCCCGACTTACCGCCTCTATCAGGCGCTGACCGCCATTGGCGCGCCCCTCGCCATGCGCGAGGCCCGTAAACGGTTCCGCGAAACCGATGGCCCCCTGGATCGCCTGCCCGAACGCGCCGGCTATACGACCCTGCCCCGTCCCGAGGGCCGTCTTGTCTGGATTCATGCCGTGAGCGTGGGCGAATTTCGCTCCATCCTCGGCCTCGTCGAGCGGCTTGTTGCCAAGGGCATCCATGTCCTCGTCACCACCACCTCGACAACCTCCGCCACCCTTGCCGCCGAACGCCTGCCCCAGGGCGCACTACATCAGTTCTCGCCCCTCGACACGCCGCAAGCGACCCGCCGCTTCCTCGATCATTGGCGCCCCGATCTTGTTGCCTTCGTCGAAAGCGAAATCTGGCCCAACCAGATCATCGCCGCCCATCGCCGTGGCCTGCCGCTGGTGCTGCTGAATGCCCGCCTCTCCGCGCGCTCCCTCAAACGCTGGCAGAAACTCTCCGCCACAGCCCAGAGCCTCTTTGCCCGTTTCTCCCTGATCCTCTGTCAGGTTAAAGGCACCGAACAGGCCCTAACCCTTCTTGGCGCAAACGCCAAGACGACCCAAACCACCGGCGATCTCAAGGCCGACGCCGATCCTCTCTCCTTTGATACGGCCGAGGCCACCCGCCTGACCGCACTGATCGGCGACCGCCCCCTCTGGGCCGCCACCTCGACCCACGAAGGCGAAGAGGAACAGGTCAGTGCCGCCCACCGCATCGTCACCTCGCAATCCCCCGAGGCGCTTCTGATCCTCGTGCCGCGCCACCCCGAGCGCGCCGATACCATCGCCCACCAACTCGCCGAAGAAGGCTGGACCCTCGCCCGACGCAGCCTTGGTCAGGACCCCACCCCGGAAACCCAAATCTACCTTGCCGACACGCTGGGAGAGACCGGCCTCTGGTATCATCTTGCGCCCATTGCCTTTGTCGCAGGTTCCTTTACGCCCGTGGGTGGCCATAACCCCTACGAGCCGGCCCATTTCGACTGCGCCATCCTGCACGGGCCCCTCTATGCCAATTTCGCGCTGGCTTACGGTGAGATGACCCGCCGCGAGGCCTGTCTTGAGGTCGAAGACGCAACCGCTCTCGGCCTGACCGTCGCGGGCCTCTTCCAAAGCCCGCGCCTTGCCTCCCTGCAATCCAACGCGCGCGCCTATGTCACCTCGGCCAAAACCCTTCAGGATGACATCACCACCCGCCTCGTCGCCCTGATCGAGGCATGAAAAAGGGCGCCCGCAAGCGCCCCATTCTTCTTCTCTGTGACAAATACTCCGGGGTGAATTGAGCCGAAGGCTCAAGAGGGGCAGCGCCCCTCCCCCTTGACGATCACGCCGCCGGCATCCGCTGTTCGACGATCTCCGCCCACCAGCTACATCCCGCCGGAATGGCTTCGTCGTTAAAATTGTATTCCGGGTGATGCACCATCGCCGTGTCGCCATTGCCGACAAGGATATAAGCACCGGGCCGCTCTTCGAGCATAAAGGCGAAATCCTCGCCCCCCATGACAAGCGGCGCCTCTTCGCAATCCCCGCTCACCGACTTGGCCACTTCGGCGGCAAATTCGGTCTGCTCGTCAGAATTGACCATGACCGGATAACCGCGATGATAGACAACCTCCACCGTGCCGCCAAAGGTCGCCGCGATGCCGCTGCAAATCGCCTTGATCCGCTCTTCGGCAAGATCGCGCATCCCGGCGCTCATGGTGCGTACCGTCCCCTTGAGGTGAACCTTCTGCGGAATGACGTTGAACGCCTTGGACGAGGTCTCGAACGAGGTCACCGACACCACCACCTGATCAATCGGGTCGGCATTACGGCTGGCAATGGTCTGCATCGCAGTCACCGCCTGCGCCGCCATCACCGTGGTATCAACCGTCTCCTGCGGTTTCGCCGCATGGCCGCCCTTACCCTCAAAATGAATGTCAAACTGATCGGTGGCGGCGAAAAACGCCCCCGGACGGATCGCGAAAGACCCAACCGGTTTGCCCGGCCAGTTATGCATGCCATAGACCTCCTGAATGCCCCAGCGATCCATCATGCCATCGTCACACATCTCCTTGCCGCCGCCGCCGCCTTCTTCGGCAGGCTGGAAGATGACAACCACCGTGCCGTCAAAATTGCGCGTCTCCGAAAGGTATTTCGCCGCACCAAGAAGCATCGCCGTATGCCCGTCATGGCCGCAGGCATGCATCGCGCCATCGGTCTTGGACGCATATTCAAGCCCCGTCTGCTCATGGATCGGCAGCGCGTCCATATCCGCGCGCAGGCCAATAACCTTGCCCGATCCGGTCGCCTTGCCCTTGATGACACCGACAACGCCGGTGCGCCCGATCCCGGTCACCACCTCGTCACAGCCAAACGCCGCGAGCTTCTCCGCGACAAGCGCGCTTGTACGGTGGGTCTCAAAAAGGATCTCGGGATGCTCGTGCATATCGCGCCGCCATTCCGTGATCTCGCCCTGCAACTCTGCAAATCTGTTTTTTACCGGCATGTCTCTCGCTCCTGTTCATGCTTGTTTTAGTTATCGGCCAACGGCATCCGCCGCTCGACCAGTTCCGCGAACCAGCTACACCCAAACGGGATCGCGTCATCATCAAAGATATAGGCCGGGTGGTGACACATCGGTGTCTCCCCGTTGCCAAGAAAGATATAGGCGCCGGGCCGCTCCTCAAGCATGTATGAGAAATCCTCGCCCGGCATGATCGGGTCCGTTTCCCCATCCACATTGCTCGACACCGCCCGCGCCGCCTCAAGCGCATAGCCCGTTTCCGCCTCGGAATTGACGGTCACCGGATAGCCCGGCTCCCAATGAACCGTGGCCTCTGCGCCATAGGCCTTGGCCGTGAATTCCGCGATCTCGCGAATACGCGGCTCGGCCATACTGCGCGCTTCCGGGTCAAGCGTGCGCACCGTCCCCATCATCCGCACCTGATGCGCAATGACATTGGAGGCGCTGCTATCGGTCTCAAACGTGCCCACGGTGAGGACCACCGGCTGAATCGGGTTGATATTACGCGACACCATGGATTGCAGCGCCACCACGATCTGCGCCCCGACAAGCGTCGTATCCACCGCCTCATGCGGGGCCGCCGCATGGCCGCCCTTGCCCGTGACCACAATCTCGAACTCATCCGTCGAGGCCAAAAGCGGTCCAACCCGCGTCGCAAAGGCCCCAACCGGCAGGCCCGGCGAATTGTGAAGGCCGTAGACCTCCTGAATGCCCCAACGATCCATCATGCCGTCATCGCACATCGCCTTGCCGCCCGCGCCGCCCTCTTCTGCGGGCTGAAAGATAACAACCACTGTGCCGTCGAAATTGCGCGTCTCCGAAAGGTATTTCGCCGCCCCCAAAAGGATCGCCGTATGCCCATCATGGCCGCAGGCATGCATTTTGCCCGGCACCGTGCTGGCATACTCCACCCCCGAGGCCTCTTCGATCGGCAGCGCATCCATATCCGCACGTAGCCCGATCACCCGGCCTTTGGTGTCGCTCTTGCCCTTGATAACCGCAACAACACCGGTCTTGCCAATCCCCGGCGTGATCTCGTCAACACCGATCTCTTTCAGGCGCTCAACAACAAACGCCGCAGTCTCATGCACATCATAAAGAAGCTCCGGGTGCTGGTGCAGATAGCGCCGCCACTCGGTGATCTCTCCCTGCATTTCTGCAAAACGGTTGCGAATAGGCATTCCCTTACCCCTTATCCCTGCAAAGCATCATATATCCGGCCCCAGTTCGAGCTTGGAGCCATCCGTAAACCGCGACAGGCGGAAGCGGCTGAGATCATGGCCGATCTCGCCCCCCGTCACCATATCCGCCATGACCCGGCCAAAGGCGGGGCCAATCCCGAACCCATGCCCGCACATGCCTGTGCAAATCGAAAGCCCCGCAACGGGCGCACGGTCCACCACCGGCACAATATCGGGCAATGAATCGATCATCCCGGCCCAGCTATTGATCACCTCAACCTTACCCAGCTGCGGGAAGAGCGCCTCAAACTCGGCCCGGATTTGCTCCACGATCTTGTGGTTCGGCTCCGGGTCCAAAATCCGCATCGCCTCAAACGGTGTCGGTGCATCCCCGCTAAATCGCCGCTTGGTGCCCCAGGCATCCGGGAACCCTTTGGGCGCCATTGGCTTATAGGCCCGCGCAAACGGCTCACGGATGAGCTGCGGCACATAGGTCGGGAAATGGCGAAACGAATCCGGCCCGATATAAATCTCGTGATACCCCGCCGAGGCAAGCGTATAGCCCCCGTCTTCACGCCGCCGGAACGCAAGGCTGTCGCCGACCGCCCCGCCCCCATGCACGTCCGGCACGGCATTCGTCGTCGCCACCGTGGCGCGCACCGAAAGCTGCGGGATGTTCACGCCCTCATTGCGCAGGAAAAGCGCCGACCACGCACCGCCGGCCATGATGACCTCCGGCGCACGGATGCGCCCCTTCTCGGTCACCACACCACAGACTTTGCCGCCCTCGCGATCAAGAACCCGCGCCGCACATCCCTCAAGGATCACCGCCCCCGCCTGAACCGCCGCCCGCGCCAGCGCAGGCACCGTCACAAACGGCTCGGCCCGCATATCCGACGGCGTATGCAACGCCCCACGGAACGTCTTGGTCATGCCGGGAAACATATCGCCGATCTCGGCTTGCGAGAGCATCCGGCTATCTGCGCCAATCTCCCGCGCATCACCGAGCCACGCCTCATACCGCGCCTCATCCGCTTCATCAGAAGCAAAATAAGTAAGCCCACAGGTCCGAAGACCAATATCGCCAATCTCTGCTGCGATCTCTTTCCAGAGGCGGTTCGCCTCCATCATGATCGGCAATTCCGCAAGATCGCGCCCCTGCTGTCGGATCCATCCCCAGTTGCGCGAAGATTGCTCTCCCGCGATGCGCCCTTTCTCAAGAACCACCGCGCGCAATCCCTTACGAGCCAAGTAATACGCCGCCGATACCCCGATCACCCCGCCGCCGATGATGACCACATCTGCCTCTTCTGGCAGGGGGCTGTCATACTCGGCCGCGAGGCCCATGTGGATCGGAAATACCATTGACCTAGCCTCGTATCATTTCGAGCAATCGTCGCATAAATGCGACGCCTGCATCGAATTGCTCCACCGTAAGGAATTCATTGGGCTGATGCGCCTGCTCGATATTGCCGGGACCACAGATCACCGCCGAATAGCCGCCATTCTGGAAATGCCCGGCCTCGGTGCCATAGCTGACAACCCGGCTCGCGTTGTCACCCGTCAGGCGACGCACGATCTGCTCCGCCTCACCTTCCGCTTCGGGAACCAATCCCGGCACGTCGAAAATCTCTTCAAGGCTGATATGCGCTTCCGGGCGCACCGCCTGCATCTCGGCCTCAATCTCGGCCACCTTATCGCGAAGCTTCTGGTTCCATTCTTCGACGCTCTCCCCCGGCACAACCCGGAACGTCAGCACAAAGCGACAATCCAGCGCAGTGATATTATGCGCCGTGCCGCCCTCGATCATCCCGACATGAAGCGTCGTCCAAGGCGGCTCGAACATGGCGTCGATCTCGCTCGGCGCTTTGGCCTCATTCTCGGCGTTCATCTGGTTGGCCCATTCAATGAGCTTGGCCCCATACATGATCGCGTTGACGCCCGTATGCATGAGCGAACTATGCACCTCAAAGCCGCGCATATGCACGTCAAACCCCGTGCCGCCCTTATGGCCTGTCACCGCCTGCATCATCGACGGCTCGCCCACGATCACCGCGCTGGCCTTGGGCACCACGCCGTCCATCGCCTCGATCAACGGCGTCGCCCCGGTGCAGCCGATTTCCTCATCATAGCTAAGCGCGATCTGAAGCGGCCGCGTGACCCCTTCATATTTTGCCTCGACAAGGGCCCAGATCGCCTGCGCATCGAAACTCTTCATGTCGCACACACCGCGCCCGAAAAGCTTGCCATCCTTCTCGACAACCTCGAACGGGTCCGTCCCCCAGGGCTGCCCCTCAACCGGGACCACATCCGTATGCCCCGAAAGCACAATCCCGCCGTCGGCATCCGGCCCCACATGGGCAAAAAGCGCCGCCTTGTCGTTGGTCTCGTTGTAATGGCGATGCGCGGTGATGCCGTGCCCGCCAAGATAGGCGTCCACCCATTCAATCAGGGGCAGGTTGCTGTCATGGCTGACCGTGGGAAAGCTGACGAGCTTTTCCATAATCTGGCGTGCGGAAAGTCTCTCGCTCATTGGTCTGCCTTTCAAAGCCTGTCTGTGCGGCCCATGGGCCGCATGCGTCGGTGCTGTGCCATGGGATCAATACCCGCTGTCGGTGGTCAGGATCATGTGGCCCGGTGTCACCTCGCGATATTCGCTCGGCGCGGGTTCATAATCGACCGGATGGATCGGCGACGGAATCGGCTTGAAGTTGAGGTCTTTCTCGCCCTTGCGCTTGCGCGGATCGGCAATCGGCACCGCCTTCATGAGCGCCTTGGTATAAGGATGCTGCGGGTCCTCAAAAACCGCCCGACGCGGCCCGATCTCGACGATCCGCCCAAGATACATCACGCCCACATAATGGCTCACCCGCTCGACCACGGCCATGTCATGGCTGATGAACAGATAGCTGAGGCCAAGCTCCGCCTGCAATTCCATCATCAGGTTGAGCACCTGCGCCTGCACCGACACATCAAGCGCCGACACCGCCTCATCCGCCACAATAAGCTTGGGATTGAGCGCCAGCGCGCGGGCAATCGCGATCCTTTGGCGCTGCCCGCCAGAGAGTTCATGCGGATAGCGTTTCATGAAACTGCGCGGCAATTCCACCCGGTCAAACAAATGCGCCACCCGATCCTGAATCTCACTACCCTTATGGGTGCCGAAATTGCGCATCGGTTCGGCCACCTGCTCCATG
This sequence comes from Paracoccaceae bacterium, assembly GCA_018223085.1. Lineage (GTDB taxonomy): Bacteria > Pseudomonadota > Alphaproteobacteria > Rhodobacterales > Rhodobacteraceae > Shimia. The sequence goes on along the minus strand of JAAEZB010000030.1, from coordinate 21,598 downwards.
AGCTGCATCTGCGGGTTGAGCGAGGCAAACGGATCCTGAAAAATCATCTGCATGTCGCGGCGGATCTTGCGCATCTCCCTTTGCGACAGGGCAAGGATATCGCAGCCATCAAACTGCACATGCCCCGAATCCGGCTCTACCAGCCGCATCAACGACCGCCCCACCGTCGATTTCCCGCATCCCGACTCGCCCACAAGCGCCGCATCAGAGACCGCCCCACCGTCGATTTGCCACAGCCCGACTCGCCCACAAGCGAAAGCGTCTGCCCCTTGTTCACAGTGAACGAGACATCCTCCACCGCATGCACCCGCGCCACCGTGCGCCGCAGCAAACCGCCCTGCACCGGGAACCGCGTCACGAGGTTCTTGACCTCAAGGATCGGCACGTCCTCGCCAGGGATCGGGTCAAGCGCCTGCCCCTCCACCCCGAAAAGCTTCATCGGGCGCGGCAGGTCGGTGCCGGTCATCTCGCCAAGCTTGGGCACCGCCGCCAAAAGCGCCTTGGTGTAATCATGCTTGGGGTTCTCAAAGATCTCTTCGACGGTGCCTTCCTCGACCTTGTTGCCGCGGAACATGACAACCACGCGGTCCGCCATCTGCGCCACCACGGCCATATCATGGGTGATGAACATCACCGCCGTGCCGGTTTCCCGCTTGAGCCGGTCCATCAGCGCGAGGATTTCCGCCTGGATCGTCACATCAAGCGCCGTCGTCGGCTCGTCCGCAATCAAAAGTCGCGGCTCACAGGCCATCGCCATGGCGATCACCACCCGCTGACGCATGCCCCCCGAGAGTTCGTGCGGATATTGCTTGAGGCGGCGCTCCGGTTCCGGGATGCGCACCTGCCGCAACAATTCAAGCGCGCGCGCCTCCGCTGCCTCACGTGATAGTTTTTTGTGCAGTCGCAGCCCTTCCGTAAGCTGCCGCCCCACCGTGAATACCGGGTTGAGCGCCGTCATCGGCTCCTGAAAGATCATCCCGATCTCATTGCCGCGAATCGTGCGCATGAGGCTTTGGTCGGTTTTGGCGAGGTCGATCTCTTCCCCATCCTTGCGATCAAAAAGCAGCCGCCCGCCCGCAATGTCGCCGCCGCCATACTCGATCAGGCGCATCAAAGAGAGGCTGGAAACCGATTTCCCCGAGCCAGATTCTCCAACAATACATACAGTTTCGCCCGGTTTGACCTCAAAGGACACATCTTCGACGCCGACCACCTTGCCGGTCTTGGTTTCGAACTCGACGCGCAAATTCTCGATCGTGGCGATCGCATTATCCAACATCTGCCGGCATCCCCGTTGATTTTTCCATCTGGTCAATAGCTTGACGCTAACGATAGCTTCGCCTGACTGTCAAACACCCGCAAGACGGGACTGTCTTGGCGTCGGGTAAACTTGCCCGAGAGGCTTGCTTTTTGAAAATCCTTGGTCTGAAGTAGGCTTAGTCGTGAGGGGATGTCTGGGCGGCGCACCATCAGGGGCGTGGGCTCTTCGTCGTTTTCTCATCAAGACACTCAACGCGCGAGCGGCAGGGAATGTCGTCGCAAAAAGCGCATGATGCGCACCAACAAGGAGTGAGAAATGAAGGTTAAAACCCTTATGCTTGGCGCTGCTGCCGCCTTTGCAATGGCCCCTGCGGCCATGGCAGAGCGAGGCGCGGACGGCCATGTGAACATTATCTACTGGCAAGCGCCGTCGATCCTGAACCCGTATCTTTCGGGCGGAACCAAAGACATCGAATCGGCCTCGCTGGTGATTGAACCGCTCGGTCGCTACGATCCCAACGGCGCACTGGTCCCCTACCTCGCAGAAGTCATCCCGACCGTCGCCAACGGTGGCGTGGCCGAAGACCTCAAATCGATCACGTGGAAACTCAAGTCCGGCCTGAAATGGTCCGACGGCACGCCCGTGACCTCCGCAGACGTGAAATTCACCGCGGAATACTGCATGCATCCCGAAGGCGGCTGTGCACAGTTTGCCAAGTTCGAAGGTGTTGATAACGTCGAGATCGTGGATGACCTGACCGTCACCGTGAACTTCGCCGAAGCCAAACCGAACCCCTATTCCGCCTTCATGGGCGGCCAGTCCCCGATCATTCAGGCGGCCCAGTTTGCCGACTGTCTCGGCGCCAAGGCCCCGGAATGTACCTCGGCCAACTTCGCCCCCATCGGCACCGGCCCGTTCAAGGTTGACGAATTCAAACCCAACGACGTGATCTCCATGTCGGCCAACCCGAACTACCGCGATCCGGCCAAACCGGCCTTCGCCACGCTGACCTTCAAAGGCGGCGGTGATGCGACTGCGGCGGGCCGTTCGGTTCTGGAAACCGGCGAATTCGATTACGCTTGGAACCTTCAGCTCGCCCCCGATGTCCTCGCCAAGATGGCCGAAGGCGGTAAAGGCAAGACCGTGGCGGCTTTCGGTTCGCTCGTGGAACGTCTTGAGATGAACATGACCGACCCGAACCCGGCGCTTGATGCCGATACGCGTGCAACCCGCAAGGCGCCGCACCCGTTCCTGACCGACATCAACGTGCGCAAGGCGCTGTCGATGGCCATCGACCGCAACCTTCTCGTTGAAATCGGCTACGGTCAGGCCGGTCGCCCGACCTGTAACCTCGTGCCGGGTCCGGCGGTTTACGCCTCCGACAACACCGACTGCCTGACACAGGACATCGCTGGCGCAAATGCCATGCTGGACGCAGCAGGCTGGGTCAAAGGCTCTGATGGTGTGCGTGCCAAAGACGGCGTGCGCCTGTCGATCCTCTACCAGACCTCGACCAACGCCGTGCGTCAGGATTTCCAGGCCCTCATCAAACAGTGGTGGTCGGAAATCGGTGTCGAAACCGAACTGCGTAACCTGAACGCTTCGGTCTTCTTCGGTGGTGATCCGGGTTCGCCCGACACCTTCCAGAAGTTCTACGCCGACGTGGAAATGTATGCCAACAACTTCGATGGCACCGATCCGCAGGCCTACCTTGCCATGTATCGCTGCGGCAACGAGCCCAAGCCGGAATCGCAGTGGCAGGGTGAGAACATCAACCGCTTCTGTGACCCCGAATATGACAAGCTGGTCGCCGAACTCTCCAAGACCTCGGATCTTGAAACGCGCTATGCGCTGGCCAAGAAGATGAACGAGATCCTGACCAAGGAAACCTACACCATCGTGCCGCTGGTGGATCGTGGCCGCGTCTCGGCCCACGCCAACAGCCTCGGCGGTGTTGTTCTGAACACCTGGGACTCCGAGCTCTGGAACGTTTCGGACTGGTATCGCATCAAGTAAGCGATTGCTTGAAAAAGACGCCCCGGTGCATCGCATCGGGGCGTTTTCCCTGAAAATGCCTCTTGCCGATTGCCAAAATCGGCTCGACGCCGCCTAATCACCCAAAAGCCAATCAAAAAGACTGTCCGACAAAGGCGACGCTCATGCTGACATTCACGATCCGCAGGCTGATCCTCGCAGTGCCCACACTGCTTTTCATCAGCCTTGTGATCTTCCTGCTCCTCGAACTCGCCCCCGGCGATCCGATGGCACAGGTCCCCCTCACCGTCCCCCCCGAAGTCAAAGCCAAGATGCGCGAGGCGCTCGGCCTCGGCGAACCCCTCCATATCCGCTACTGGAAATGGCTGGTACAGTTCTTCTGGATCGAACCGCAGGTTCTCTTTGACTCGATCTTCGACACCTCCTTTTCCGAGGGCAAACAACGTATCCTCTCCTGGCAGACCCGCTCGCCGGTCATGGATATGGTTGTCCAGCGCCTGCCCCAGACCCTCTGGGTCGTTGGCATGTCCTATGTCGTCGGCATCCTGATCGCCCTGCCCATCGGCATCTACTCGGCCTACCGTCAGTATTCGATCTTCGATCAGGCCGGGACCTTCGTGACCATGATCGGCTTTTCGATCCCGCCCTTCTTCACCGGTCCGCTTCTCATCATGATCTTCGCGGTGCAGCTCGGCTGGTTCCCCTCCGTCTATGATACCACCCACGTGGTCAACGACTGGGATAGCTTCATGGTGCAACTGCGCCAGATGATTATGCCCGTCATGGTGCTCGCCCTGCAAACCACCGCCCAAATCAGCCGCTTCATGCGCTCGTCCATGCTCGACAACCTCAATCAGGACTATGTCCGCACCGCCCGCGCCAAGGGCCTGCCGGAAAAAGTCGTCGTCATGGTGCATGTGCTGCGCAACTCGATGATCCCGGTTGTGACCGCCATCGCGCTCGGCATTCCCGGCATCTTCGGCGGTGCCATCATCACCGAGGTGGTGTTCAAGGTGAACGGCATCGGCGACCAGCTCCTCAATGCGCTGTTCGCAAATGACCTGCCCTCGGTGCAGACGCTGGCCTTCATGATTGCCGTGCTCATCGTTCTCTTCAACCTCATCGCCGATGTCCTTTACGGCGTGCTCGACCCGAGGATCCGCTATGACTGAGACGCTTGAAAAGAAGATCGAGCCGCTTCAGGATCTCGAACCCTCCGAGCCGCCCCATTCGCAATGGAAGGACGTCTGGGATCAGTTTAAGAAACACAAGGGCGCCCTCATGGGCGGCTCCTTCCTGCTGCTGATTACCCTCGGCGTGCTGTTCGGCGAATATATCTGGACGCTCGATCCGCAAAAGCTCGACATCCGCAACAAGGACATCCGCCCGATCTACACCATCCTCTGGGATAGCGGCGCCAAGGTGCAATGGGCCCACCCGTTCGGAACCGACAACCTCGGGCGCGATGCACTGGCCAACATGATCGTCGGCGGGCGCACCTCCATGGCCGTGGGCTGGGTGGCGATGCTGCTCGCGCTCTCCATCGGCACAACGATCGGCGTCCTTGCGGGATATTTCCGCAAGCTCGACGGACCGCTCATGCGCTTTACCGATCTTGTGCTGTCCCTGCCGATCCTGCCGCTGCTGCTCGTCGCCGTAACCCTGTTCCGCGATGCCCTCCGGGCCCATCTTGGACCCGAAACCGGCATGTTCCTCCTGATCGTTGGCGTGGTCGGCGTCACCTCATGGATGCAGACCGCTCGTATCGTGCGCTCCGAAGTGCTGGCCCTCAAGGAACGCGAGTTCATCCTCGCCGCCCGCTCTATCGGCACGACACCCGGCGCCATCATCCGCCGTCACCTGCTGCCCAACGTGATCTCGCCGATCATGGTCTCGGCCACCCTCGGCCTCGCCACCGCGATCATCACCGAAAGCGCACTGTCCTTCCTCGGGGTCGGCTTCCCGCCGGACTTCCCGACATGGGGCAAGATGCTGGCCGATGCTGTGCCGCGCATGGATCAATATCCTGAACGCGTGGTGCTGCCGGGTATGGCGATCTCGCTGACCGTGCTCTCGGTGAACTATCTTGGCGACGGGTTGCGCGACGCGCTCGATCCCCGCATCCGCGGCCGCTAAGGCAAATAAGAACGACGCCCCCTTGGGGCACAGAAGGCCGGGCCATTTGGTCCGGCCTTTTTCATTGCCCCGAACACCCATCCCTTATCACGGCCCAGATCGGAACACCCTCCCTCTTAAGCCAAGGCAAAGCCCCCCTCCACAGCTTGATTCCTTACAAACCTCGCGCCAATTGGAACAATGTTCCATTCCGCGCGAGGAAAGACTCATGTTTGAATCCCTTGGCTTTGAAAGCTACACCGCCCCGCAAGTCGCCGTTGGCTTTGCCCTCCTGATCGGTCTCGCCTATGGCGTTCTGGCCGAGCGCACCGGCTTCTGCCTGCGTAGCGCACTCATCGGTGAGAACCGCCGCGCCGCCGCCGGCATCTGGCTCTCGGCCCTGATCGTTGCCCTCCTCGGCACCCAGGCCGCCGTGCAAACCGACATGATCGCTTTTGGCGGTCATCGCTTCTTTGCCGCCGACCTGCCGCTTCTGGCCATCGTCTTGGGCGGGCTGCTGTTTGGTGCTGGCATGGTGCTGACCCGTGGATGCGCCTCGCGCCTGACCGTGCTGACCGGCACAGGTAACCTGCGTGCGCTGACGGTGATCGTCGTCTTCGCGCTTACCGCCCACGCGACCCTCAAAGGCGTGCTGTCGCCGCTGCGCACCGGGCTTGGTGCCTATACCGTGCCGCTTGAGAATGCCGCTCTGCCCGGCTCTGCGCTCCTGTGGACCGCGCTCATCGCTCTGGCAGCTCTCGCCCTTATCCTGCGCTCTGGCGCCCGCCTGCCCCGCCTCCTTGGCGGTGCGCTGATCGGCGCGCTTGTGCCGCTGGCATGGGTCGGCACCGGGTTTATCCTCTATGATGATTTCGATCCCATCGCGATGGAATCTCTCTCCTTCACCGCCCCCGCCGCTGACGCGCTGTTCTTTACCGCCGCGTCGACCGCTGTCTCCGCCAATTTCGGCGTTGGCCTGCTGGGCGGCGTGGCCCTTGGTGCGCTGGTTGCCTCCCTCGCCTTCCGGTCTTTCCGCTGGCAGAGCTTTGAAAACCCGGCTCAAACCGGCCGCTACCTCTTTGGTGCCGTGCTGATGGGCTTTGGTGGTGTGCTCGCGGGCGGCTGCACCGTTGGCGCGGGTCTCTCGGGTATCCCGACCCTCTCCATCGCCGCGCTGGCCGCTATCGCTGCCATCGCCATCGGCACTCTGGCAACAAACCGCCTCCTGACCGCTGCGCCCCGCGCAGCGACCGTCCCGGCGGAATAAACATCCCTGAAAAAGCCCCGGATCAGGTGCTCAATGCATCTTGCGCTTGATCCGGCGCACCATGCCCCACACGGCCAAGACCACCGGCAGCACAAGAACCGCCGTCATCTCGCCCTTGCTAAGCCCGATCCATCCAGCCACCGGATAGGTCAGATACGCCGCCAGCGAGAGCGCATAATAACTGATCGCCACAACCGACAGCCCCTCAACCGTCTCCTGCAACCGCAGCGCCAGATCCGCGCGCCGGTCCATGCTCTCAAGCAACGCCTGGTTCTGCGCCGATCGCGATACATCCACCTTGGTCCGCAGAAGGTTCCCCGCCCGCGTCGCCCGCTCGGAGAGATCATGCAGGCGTTTCTGCGTCGAGGTGACCGTGCGCATCGCCGGATCATAGCGCCGCATCATGAACTCCCGGAACGTCTGACGCCCGTCGACGCGCACCTCGCGCATGACCTCGATCCGCTGATGCACGATGGCCTCATAGGCCCCCGTCGCGCCAAACCGGAACGCGCTCTCGGCAATCATGTTCTCCAATTCCGCCGAGACCTGCAAAAGCTTGTCGAGCGTCTCTTCCGGCGCCTCATCCCCTGTGCGGATATTACTCATGAGCTGGTTAAGGCTGTTATCCTGCTCGCCCAGAATGCCTGACATGGCCCGCGCCCGGCTAAAGCCGAGCATCGACATGCTCTTGTAGGTCTCAATCTCACAGAGCCGCTGTACAATCCGCCCCACGCGCCGCGCGCCCGTCCCCGGCTCCACAAAGGCCGCCATGCGCATATGTCCCGCCGGATTGATGCGGAAATCCGTCGCGATCACCGCCGCCCCATCAAGGACGGACGAGGCCGCGATGCTCTCGGGCACGAACCAATCGGCAAGGTCCTTCTGCATCTGCTCTGTGTCCGGCTTCTCGCTGATCCGCACAAGCGCCGAGGTCATCCGCACCCCCGGCGCCTCATCAAGCCAATCCTCGGGAAAGACCTCGAACTCCGCCGGATCAAACGCCCGCGCGCTCAGGCCATTGGTGAACACCGTGTAGGTAACAAACTCCGTATGCTGCTCCCACTTGAGGATATGCCGCCCGATCTTGCCCGAATAATGCGTTGCGCCGGGCTGCGGATGCGCCGCGCCATGCCGGTCGAGCAGTTTACAAAGATGCGCCAAATCCTGCGCCCGGTCCCGCCCCACTGCATCATGCGGTTGCTTGATCGCAAGGTAGACAGCGGTGCAAGGCACCTCCAGCGACGGAAACGGACGCGCATGAAGCTCATTGGTAAGCTTATAGCGCAGCGGGTGATCTTCGATTGGCGGCATAGGGCGGCTCCTGAACTTGAATTCAACCTACGCCTTTTTGCAGGAATGTAAAGAAACCCGTTATTTCAATGTGTTACGGGAATACAATGGTATACCAACGCCTCATTCCGGCGTATCCACCGGCATAATCGTCCCCTGCGCCGCCGCACATAGGCGCTCTTGACCGTCTGCAACCGCAAACACATCACACCGACAAACCGCCTGCCGCTTGCCCTGCGACACAACCTCGGCCCGCGCGATAAGCACCTCGCCAATCGCCGGGCGCGTGTAGTTGATCTTCATCTCCTGCGTGAGCACATTGCCAAGCACCGATCCCCCCGCATAGGTCAGCGCGTTATCCGCGAGATAGCTCACGACCCCACCATGGGCAAAACCATGCTGCTGCCGGTGCTCTTCGCGCAGGGTAAGCCGTAGCTCCGCCCGTCCCGGTTCAAACACCATGAGCTCGGTGCCCAACAAAAGGCTGAACGGCTGCGCCTTAAGAACCGCCTGCCCCATCTCCATCATATCCGTCATCTGCACGTCCTCCTGTTGCCCGATCCGACCACGCAGATTCCCCCCTGTCAAAACCGACGTCACGGCAGACCCAAACGTAAAAAGGCGCCCCGAAGGGCGCCTTTCCAATCTCGTCTGACAAGGATCAGTTAATCAGCGTCAGCAGGGTATCAAGCGAGGCTTTCGCATCGCCATAGAACATGCGCGTGTTCTCTTTAAAGAACAGCGGGTTCTCGATCCCCGAATAGCCCGTGCCCTGACCCCGCTTGGAGACAAAGACCTGCTTGGCCTTCCAGCACTCCAGAACCGGCATGCCAGCGATGGGCGAGTTCGGATCTTCCTGCGCGGCCGGGTTCACGATGTCGTTGGAGCCGATCACGATGGCCACATCCGTTTCCGGGAAGTCGTCGTTGATCTCGTCCATTTCCATCACGATGTCATACGGCACCTTGGCTTCGGCCAGAAGCACGTTCATGTGCCCCGGCAGACGACCCGCAACCGGGTGGATTGCGAAACGCACTTCCTTACCCTTGGCGCGCAGACGACGGGTAAGCTCCGCCACGTTCTGCTGTGCCTGTGCCACGGCCATACCGTAACCCGGAATGATGATGATCGAGTCGGCCTCGTCGAGCGCAGTCGCCACGCCTTCGGCGTCGATGGCAACCTGTTCGCCCTCGACTTCCATCGCCGGACCCGTCGTGCCGCCAAAGCCGCCGAGGATCACGCTGATGAAGGAGCGGTTCATCGCCTTACACATGATGTAAGACAGGATCGCACCCGAGGAACCCACAAGCGCACCAACCACGATGAGAAGGTCGTTGCCAAGCGAGAAACCAATCGCAGCCGCGGCCCAACCCGAATAGGAGTTCAGCATCGACACCACGACCGGCATATCGGCACCGCCGATACCCATGATGAGGTGATACCCGATGAAAAGCGCCATCAGGGTCAGGATCATAAGCGGCAGGAACGCCCCGGACGAGAAGTACCACACGAGGCAGAGCACCGAGATGATCGCCGCGCCCGCGTTGAGCACATGGCCGCCCGGAAGCTTGGTCGCTGCCGACGAAACCTTACCAGCCAGCTTGCCATAGGCAATGATCGAGCCGGTAAAGGTCACGGCACCGATCCAGATCCCAAGCGCAAGCTCGACCTTGAGGATGCTGACCTCAACCGGCGACTTATGCGCCAGCAGAGCAGCAAAGCCTTCAAGACCTTCACGTGCGTGGTGATCCATCGCCATTACGTTGCCAAGTTCGAGATGGGCGTTAAAGCCCACGAACACAGCCGCAAGACCAACAAGCGAGTGCATCGCAGCCACAAGCTGCGGCATCTCGGTCATCTGGACCTTCTGCGCCACGTAGTAGCCGATCATACCGCCTGCCGCGATGAGCACGACCGACAAGAGCCAAAGCCCCGCACCCGGTCCGATCAGTGTCGCGAACACCGCCAGCGCCATGCCGACAATGCCATACCAAACGGCGCGTTTTGCGCTTTCCTGACCCGAGAGACCCCCGAGCGACAGGATGAAGAGGACAGCCGCAACCACATAGGCTGCCGTTGTAAATCCGAATTCCATGGTCCTCTAACTCCTTACGATTTCTGGAACATGGCGAGCATGCGCCGCGTCACGAGGAAGCCGCCGAAGATATTGATCCCGGCCATAAAGACCGAGGCGGCGGCGAGGAGGATCACCAGGAAGGAGCCGGATCCGATTTGCATCAGAGCCCCCAGAATGATGATCGACGAGATGGCGTTGGTCACAGCCATGAGCGGGGTGTGGAGCGAATGGCTCACATTCCAGATCACCTGGAAGCCCACGAACACGGCCAGCACGAACACGATAAAGTGCTGCATGAAGGACGCCGGAGCCACGAGACCGACACCCAGAAGAAGCGCAGCACCCACCGCCAGCAGGGTCACCTGCTGTTTGGTCTGTGCCTTGAACGCGGCCGTTTCTGCGGCACGCTTTTCTTCCGGTGTGAGTTCCTTGGGCTCTTCCTTCTTCGGCTGCGCCGCAATCGCCTGAATTTTCGGCGGCGGCGGCGGGAAGGTGATGTCGCCCTCAAAGGTCACGGTCGCGCCGCGGATCACGTCATCTTCCATGTCATGCACGATCTGACCGTCTTTTTCCGGGGTCAGGTCGGTCATCATGTGACGGATGTTGGTGGCGTAAAGCGTCGAGGCCTGCGCCGCCATGCGGCTCGGGAAGTCGGTATAGCCGATGATGGTCACGCCATTGTCGGTTACGATCTTCTCGTCGGCCACGGTCAGCTTACAGTTGCCGCCCTTTTCCGCTGCAAGGTCAACAATGACCGAGCCCGGCTTCATCGCTTCGACCATATCCTTGGTCCAAAGCTCCGGCGCTTCGCGGTTGGGGATGAGGGCCGTGGTGATGACGATGTCCACTTCCGGTGCCAGCTCGCGGAATTTGGCAAGCTGGGCATTGCGGAACTCTTCCGACTGCACCGAGGCATAGCCGCCGGTGGATGCACCGTCTGCCGCCTCTTCTTCAAAGTCGAGATAGACGAATTCAGCGCCCATCGATTCGACCTGTTCGGCCACTTCCGGGCGCACGTCGAACGCCAGAGTGATCGCACCAAGGCTGGTCGAGGTGCCAATCGCCGCAAGACCGGCCACACCGGCCCCCACAACAAGAACCTTCGCCGGCGGAACCTTACCCGCGGCGGTGATCTGACCGGTAAAGAAGCGGCCAAAGTTGTTGCCAGCTTCGATCACGGCGCGATAGCCCGCGATGTTCGCCATCGACGACAGCGCGTCCATCTTCTGCGCGCGGCTGATACGCGGCACCATTTCCATGGCGATCACATTGGCGCCCTTGGACTTGGCAAGCTCCATGCCCGCCTCGTTGCCGCCCGGATTGAAGAACGAAATCAAGGTCTTGGTCTTGGTCAGACGCTTGAGTTCCGTTTCATTGGGCTGACGCACCTTGGCGACGATGTCCGCTTCCTTCCAGAGAGCGGCCGCCGTCTTGATGATTTCCACGCCCGCAGCCTCATAATCTGCGTCCGAGAAACCCGCCTTTGCACCTGCGCCGCTTTCGATAGCGCAGGTATAGCCCAGTTTCTGTAGTTGCTTGGCGGAATCCGGCGTCATCGCGACGCGGTTCTCTCCGTCAAACACCTCTTTTGGTGTACCGATCTTCACGTTTTCAGTCCCCCTTCGGTCAAAGAGCTCGAAATTTTATTTCACGCAAACCCTGCTGCGGTTGCGGATTGTTTTAACGTCACCGCCAATGCTGCACAAGCAAAGTCAGCCATTCACACGTTTTTCTTCGTAACGTCATCAGACCCAGCGCCTCGTTTTCTGCGTGTAGCGGAAAAAGTCGGCGCGAAACTTGCGCCGAAGCCGATTCTCCTCCGGGATGACGAAACGCCGCTCAATGATCCAGACAAAGATCGGGATGAGCGGCAACGAAAGAACCGCATCCATATTCAGGATAAGCCCCGCAAGGAAAAGCGTGTCCCCGACATAGATCGGATTGCGGGTGCGGCTGTAGATTCCGCTCGTGACAAGGTGTTCCGCGTCACGATGCGGGATAAGCGTCGTTTTTCTGCGACGCATCTCGTAAAAGGCCAAAAGCATGAGGACGACCCCGCCCCCGGCCAAAATCCCCCCAAGGAAATCCGCCCAGGCCCCGCCAAAGGTAAGGCCCATCGGATAATAGGTCGCCTGCGCCCAGGCGATCACCAAGGCGGCCAAAAGCCATACAGGGGGAATATCAATCCAGTTTTTCATTCCGGTTTATACGCCGCTGTCTGAAGCCATCCGCGGATACCAGTCTGCAAGACCACCACATTCTCGCGCCCCATGAGACGCGCCGCAAACGTGGCCTGCGCCGACAAAGATCCGGTATTACAGTAAAGCACCACAAGCCCGCTTTCCGGCAATTCCTCGATCCGCCCCGGCACTTCGCGCCATTCGATATTCACCGCGCCGGGAATATGCCCTGCCTCGAACTGTTCCGCATCGCGCGTATCGATAAAGGTCGCCGCTTCGAACACGTCTTTATCAAGCTGCGCAGGCAGGATGATCCCGGATTCATAGGTCGCGAAATCCATGTAATCGGTGATCGCCTCGCCCACGGCCTCTTCGTCCGCAAGGACAGGCATGGCAAGGCAACCCGCAATCAGGATGGCGAAAAGTTGTTTCATGGACATTCCTTTACAGCAGCGTCCCGCTTTCGCAACGCGCAAGACACGGGGAAGGACGATTTGTCCCGCCCCGCGCCAAACGGGATTACTCCCATTCCATCTCTTCAAAGACACGGCCCGCGTTCTT
>JAAEZB010000030.1:0-8536 GCA_018223085.1 Paracoccaceae bacterium | reverse complement strand
ATCCAAACCTGCACATCGCCCGGATCATGCGCCGGACCAAGATGCAGCGCCTCGATCTTCACGCCGCCCATCTCGATCTCATACGTGTCTTCAAAGCTGAGATTCGGGGTAACGGTGCGCGTCCCTTCCGCCTTGTCGCGATTATAGCGCTCCATCCCCTGAAGGATGAAATCCGCCTCCGAGGTGAACGCCTCAATTGCGTCCACATGGGCAAGGACATCCACCCCCTGATCCATCCAGTAGGAATTGCCGAGCATGGCATGGCCCTGCCCGTTCTCATTGATGACGAGCTTCACCGGCTGATCCGTGACCGCCTTGATCTCATCATGCAGTGCCTTGGCAAGACGCGCCGACGCGCCGCCATTGACCACAATCACCCCATCGCCGGTGACGATAAAGCTCAGGTTGTTGTTATGGCCGGAGTTCTCATAGGTCGGCGGCGCGGTCGCCCCGATCGCGGAATAAACACCGGGAATAACTTCATAAGGTTTCGCATAAAGATCCGAAGCCGGGTATTGATCGGCAATGTCTTCAAAGGCTCCTGCCGCACCCGCGCCAAGCGCGAGACCAAGCCCTGTAATGGCGCTGATAAAACGAGTCATGAACGCTCCTCCCTGCAGTTCAAAAATACTGTCAGACAGGCATAGCTAACAAATTCATAAATGTGAATTGTTTTAAGTGACGGTACGACCTGTCTTGCCAGATGCCACCGCCCCGATAAGGTCGCTCGCGAAAAAGGGAGGAATTCACATGGACCATCTTCAAGGCAAACACGCGCTTATCACAGGCGGCGGAACCGGCATCGGCCTTGCCATCGCCAAGGCGCTCGCCGCCGAAGGCGTCAACGTTACAATCACTGGCCGCCGCGCCGCCGTCCTTGAAGAACAGGCGGGCAATGGCCTCTTCGCACTGCAAATGGATGTCGCCGATGAGGACTCGGTGGTCAATGGCGTCGCCGCCGCCGTCGAGGCCCGCGGCCCGATCCAGATCTGCGTCGCCAATGCCGGCATCGCCGAAGGCCGCGCTCTGCACAAATCGACCCTCGCGGAATGGCGCCACATGATGAGTATCAATGTCGACGGGGCCTTCCTAACCATCCGCGAAAGCCTCAAATCCATGGTCACGACGGATTGGGGCCGCGTCATCGGCGTTGCCTCCATCGCGGGCCTGCGCGGTCTCAAGGGCGCGCCCTGCTACTCGACCTCGAAACACGCCCTCAACGGGCTTATCAAATCGCTCTCTGCCGATTACGCAAAGACCCCCTATACCTTCAACTCGCTCTGCCCCGCCTATGTCGATACCGACATCATCACCCGCAACGTCGAGAGCATCTCGAAACGCGCTGGCGTGAGCGAAGAAGAGGCCCGCCACATGATGGTCGGGGTCAACCCGCATGGCCGCCTCATCACCTCCGAAGAAGTGGCCGAAGCCGCCATGTTCCTCTGCGCCCCCAATTCCGGAAGCATGAACGGCCAAACGATCCAGATCTCCGGCGGCGACATGTAACCTCCGCTCCCGCAGCACGACCAGCGCAAGGCCCGCCCGAAAAGGCGCGGGCCTTTTGCATTTCAATCATCACGGATACTGATGCCATGCATCACAAGAATTGCTGGTGCGCGCAAAATTCCGATCCGCTAAAGCGTTTCGAGAAAACCTGACCGACAGGAGGCCCGCCATGACCGATTTCGCCGCAACCAAAGCGATGTTCGACCTGCCCGAAGGTGTCATCTACCTTGATGGCAATTCCCTCGGCCCGCTCCCCTCTACCGCCCCTGCGGCGATGGAAAAGGTGATGCGCGATGAGTGGGGCGAGATGCTTATCACCGGCTGGAACAAGGCTGGCTGGATGGCTCAGCCCGCCCGCGTCGGCGACCGCATCGCCCGCCTGATCGGGGCCGAGCCGGGCCATGTGGTCATGGGCGATACGCTCTCGATCAAAGTCTACCAAGCCCTTGCATCCGCACTGGAAATGCGCCCTGACCGCCGCGTGGTTCTATCGGATTCCGGCAACTTCCCGTCTGACCTCTACATGGCCCAAGGGCTGCTCACATCGCTGGGCGCCGACTATGAACTCCGCGTCGTCGCCCCCGAAGAGGTGGCCGACAACATCACCGACGAGATCGCCGTTTTGATGCTGACCGAGGTCGACTATCGCACCGGCCGTCTACACGATATGAAGGCCCTCACCACCAAGGCCCATGCCGTGGGCGCTCTGACGGTCTGGGATCTCGCCCACACCGCAGGCGCAACAGACGTCAAACTCTCTGAAAACAACGCCGATTTCGCCGTCGGCTGCACCTATAAATACCTCAACGGTGGCCCCGGTGCCCCCGCCTTCACCTATGTCGCCCCCCGCCACACAGACGCCGCCCGTCCCGCCCTGTCCGGCTGGCTCGGCCACGAAGCGCCCTTCGCCTTCGACCTCGATTACCGCCCCGGCGCAGGCATCGAACGGATGCGCGTCGGCACCCCCCCGGTCCTTGCCCTCGCGGCCCTCGAACAAGCGCTGGACATCTGGGACTTGACCACCATGGCGGAAATCCGCGCCGCCTCGCAAAACCTCACCTCCCTCTTCATCGAAGAGGTTGAGAAACGCTGCCCCGACCTCGACCTGGCCACCCCCCGCGACCCCGCCCAGCGCGGCTCGCAAGTGTCTTTCCGGTTCGAACACGGCTACGCCGCCATGCAGGCCCTGATCGCGCGTGGCGTCATCGGCGATTTCCGCGCCCCCGACATCATGCGCTTTGGCTTCACGCCCCTCTACATCGACGCCGCCGACGTGCGCGCCGCTGCCGAAATCCTTGAAGATGTGATGAAAAACCGCCTCTGGGACAACCCGGCCTACAAGGCCCGCGCGGCAGTCACCTGATGCACACCGGCGCACCGCATATCCCCCTCTGCCGCCCCGCTGGCTGGGTCTCCCTCTGGCGGCGGCTGGCAGCGTTCGGCACCCTCAACCATCGGAGCCTCCTTGTCCCGTGATACCCTGATCCCAAGACAAAGGAGACTTCCATGACCACCCCCGTAAACCCCGAAGACCACGGCGCCCAGATGTCCTTTGACGGGCGCATGTCCTATGGCGACTACCTGTCGCTTGATGCCATCCTGAATGCCCAGGCCCCGCAATCCGATGCCCATGACGAGATGCTGTTCATCGTCCAGCACCAGACCTCGGAACTCTGGATGCGGCTGGCGATCCACGAATTGACCGCCGCCCGCGCCCTTCTGGCCAAAGGCCAAAGCCGCCCCGCCTTCAAGATGCTGGCCCGCGTCGCGCGGATTTTCGAGCAACTGAACTCGGCATGGGACGTGCTGCGCACCATGACGCCCTCGGATTACACGCGCTTTCGCGATGCGCTCGGGCAAAGCTCGGGCTTTCAATCGCATCAATACCGACTGATCGAATTCATCCTTGGCAATCGCAACCGCGCCATGCTGAAACCCCACGCCCACCGCGCCGACCTGGTGACGCTTCTGGAGGAAGAGCTGACCCGCCCCTCGCTCTACGATGTGGCGCTTTCGACCTTGAACCAGAGCATCGCGCTCCCGCCCGAAGTGCTCTCCCGCCCGCACGACACGGCACACACGGCCAACCCCGCCGTGACCGAGGCCTGGTCACAGGTCTACCGCGCCCCCGAACAGTATTGGGAACTCTACGAACTGGCCGAGAAATTGGTCGATTTCGAGGATTACTTCCGCCGCTGGCGTTTCAACCACGTCACGACGGTGGAACGGGTGATCGGCTTCAAGCGCGGCACTGGCGGCACTGGGGGCATCTCGTATCTCAAGCGGATGCTTGAGGTCGAACTCTTCCCCGAGCTCTGGCACCTGCGCACCGATCTATAAGACCAGATCGGCTCAGGCCGACTTCAACGCCGCGCCCTGCCGTTCCCCGGCCCAATCGCGCACCGCGTTGCCAAAGGCTTCGAACAAGGGCCGCGACACCGGGTCATTGCCTGCATCCCACTCGGGATGCCATTGCACCGAAAGGGTAAACCCGGGCGCATCCTTGATATAGATCGCCTCGGGCGTGCCATCGGGCGCATAGCCGTCGATCACCACCCTTGCGCCTGCGCGCTTGATCCCCTGCCCATGCAGGGTATTGGTCATGACCTTCTCGGCCCCCATCAGGCGATGAAACACCCCGCCTTCGGTAAAACTCACACAGTGGCGCAGGGCGAATTTCTCTTCGAGCGTTCCATCCGGCGGCATCCGGTGATTGTCCCGCCCCGGAAGATCGCGGATTTCTGGATAGAGCGAACCGCCCATCGCCACGTTGACCTCCTGAAACCCACGACAAATCCCAAGGAACGGCTGTCCCCGCTCCACGCATTCGCGCACCAACGGCAATACAATCGCATCGCGCGCCCGATCAAAATCACCATGCGCCGCCGTGGCCTCTTCGCCGTAATGTTCAGGATGCACATTGGGCCGCCCCCCGGTGAGGAGAAACCCGTCACACCGCGCCATGAGTTCTTCGACCGAGACAAACCGCGGATCGGCGGGAACCAAAAGCGGCATACACCCCGCAACCGACGCCACAGCCTCGGAATTCATCGTCCCCCCGGCATGGGCCGGGTACTGATCATTAATAAGATACTGGTTGCCGATAATACCAACGACGGGCCGTGCCATACTGTCCTCGCGCCTTTAACTTGCGCACAACATAGGCCCGGCCCGCCCGATTGGCAAAGGGGATAAAAAGGGATCAGGCCTCCCCGATCAGGCCCGCCGCCTCGATGCCCGCCAGAGCGGCAACCGCATCATTGTCCGAGGTATCCCCAGTGACCCCAACAGCCCCGATTACCGCGCCCTTCTTGTCGCGCAGAAGAACACCGCCCGGCACCGGCACAACCTGCCCGCCATAAACACCGTTCACTGCCGCCATGAAATAGGCCTGCTGCTCGGCCCGCGCCATCTGCGCCTTGCCTGCCATGCCGAGCATCACCGCGCCATAGGCCTTGCCATGGGCAATCGCGAACCGCCCCGGTGCCGCGCCATCCTCGCGTTCAAACGCCTGCACATGACCGCCCGCATCCAGAACCACAACCGAAAGCGGCTTGAGGTCCATCTCACGACCTTTTTCAAGCGCCTTGCGCATGATCGTGCGCGCCTTCCTCAACGAAATTCCCATACCCAGTTCCTTCTTCTCTGGAGAAATACTCTCGGGGGAGTGTGAGGGGGCAGACAGCCCCCTCACCCCTCAACTCAACCGGCTGCCTTCAACTCAAGGCGCCGCGCGTGCAACACTGGCTCGGTATAGCCCGACGGCTGCACCCGGCCCTTGAACACAAGATCGCAGGCCGCCTGAAAGGCGATCCCCTCGAACCCCGGTGCCATCGGCCGATAGGCCGCATCGCCCGCGTTCTGACGGTCCACCACGGCGGCCATCTTCTGCATCGCCGCCATCACCTGCGCCTCGCTCACCACCCCGTGGTGGAGCCAGTTCGCCAGCGCCTGCGACGAAATCCGACAGGTCGCCCGGTCTTCCATAAGGCCAACATCATGAATATCCGGCACCTTGGAACAGCCAACCCCCTGATCGACCCAACGCACTACATAGCCAAGGATGCCTTGGGCGTTGTTCTCAATCTCCTGCTGGATATCCGCGTCCGACAGGTTCACGCCATGCATCACCGGAATGGCCAAAAGATCGACCAACCGACCACGCGGCCCGCCTGCCCTGATCTCGCGCTGCCGCGCCAGAACGTCGACCTTGTGATAATGCGTCGCGTGCAACGTCGCCGCTGTCGGGCTGGGAACCCAGGCACAGTTAGCACCAGACTTCGGATGACCGATCTTCTGATCCAGCATATCCGCCATCATGTCCGGCATCGCCCACATGCCCTTGCCGATCTGCGCCTTGCCCTGAAGGCCACAGGCCAGACCAATATCCACATTGCGATCCTCATAAGCCGCAATCCAACGCGTCGTTCTCATCTCGCCCTTGCGCAGGAACGGCCCCGCTTCCATCGAGGTGTGAATCTCATCGCCCGTGCGATCAAGGAAACCGGTGTTGATAAAGGCCACACGATGTTTCGCGGCGCGGATACATTCCTTGAGGTTGGCACTGGTGCGTCGCTCCTCATCCATGATCCCGATTTTCACGGTATAGCGCGGCAGGCCAAGGATATCTTCGACCATGCCAAAAATCCGGTCGCTGAATTCAACCTCTTCAGGCCCATGCATCTTCGGCTTCACCACGTAAACCGACCCATGCACCGAATTGCCGCCTTCGGACTGCAAATCATGCATGGCGATCATCACCGTGGTGAGCGCATCCATCAGCCCCTCACCGATCTCATACCCCTCACGGTCAATCGCCGTCGGGTTGGTCATCAGGTGACCCACATTCCGCACGAGCATCAGCGAACGGCCCTTAAGGACCGCCGCCGTGCCGTCCGGAGTGGTATAGGAAATGTCGTCATTGAGGGTGCGGGTAAACGTTTTACCCCCCTTGGAAACCTCTTCGGCAAGGTCGCGCTTCATGAGGCCAAGCCAGTTGCCATAGGCGACAACCTTGTCCTCGGCATCCACACAAGCCACTGAATCTTCGCAATCCATGATCGTCGAAAGCGCGCTCTCAAGGGTCACATCATTGATCCCCGCCGGGTCCGTCGCCCCGATCTGGCCGCCCGCGTCGATCTCAAGAATCACGTGCAGGCCGTTGTTCTGCATCAGGACGCGGCTCGGCGCATCCGCCGCGCCGACATAGCCCGCAAACTGCGCCGGATCGGCCAGCGCCGGAACCAATGCCCCGCCCTCAACGCAAAGCCCGGTCACATCGGCCCAAGACCCTTCGGCCAACGGCGCCGCCTCATCAAGGAACGCCTTGGCCCAGGCAATCACCTGTCCGCCGCGCTCGGCATCATAGCCTTTGCCCTCCGGCAGATGACCAAGCGCATCGGTGCCATAAAGCGCGTCATAAAGGCTGCCCCAACGTGCATTCGCCGCATTAAGGGCAAAGCGCGCATTGGTGATCGGCACCACAAGCTGCGGCCCGGGCACCATGGCAATTTCCGGATCGACATTGGCGGTCTCAATTTCGAAATCCTCGCCCTCGGGCAGAAGATAGCCGATCTCGCGCAGGAACGCATTGTAGGCCGCCGCATCATGCACCTCGCCCTTGCGCGCCATGTGCCAGCCATCAATCTTCTGCTGCATCTCTTCGCGCACGGCAAGCAACCGGCGGTTCTCCGGCCCCATCTCATGCGCCAGACGGCTCAGCCCGTCCCAGAACGCCGCCACATCAACACCGGTTCCCGGCAGCGCACGGCCTTCGATGAATTCCACAAACCGGGGATCAACCTGCAATCCCGCCTTCTCGATCCGTCCCGCCATTTTGCGCTCCCACTTTGGTCCAGTGCCTCAATCTAGGGACGGATTAGAACAAAAGTTTCCTATAGGCAACAAAATTGGTTATTTTTCTTTACCAATATGATTTTCAAGTTTCCCAAGCCAATCCCTGCTCAATTTTCAATCATCCACACCGGATCGCTTCCCGCTTGAAGCCGCCTCCCGTTGCGCTAGGCTTCGCCAGATACAGGCCCAAGGAGACCCCCATGCGCGACGCCGCCCCCCAGACGATCTATCTCAAGGACTACACCCCCTTCGCCTACCTGATCGACGAGGTGTCGCTGACCTTCCGCCTTGATCCGCACAAAACCCGCGTGCTCTCGCGCATCGCCTTCCGCCCCAACCCGGACGCAGCCGACCGCCGCTTTTTCCTGCATGGCGAAGAGCTGACCCTGATCTCGGCCAAAATCGACGGCCAAGACGTTGAGACCCGCACCGTCGATGGCGGCATCGAGGCCGACGCCCCGGATGCGCCCTTCATCTGGGAGGCCGAAGTCGAAATCGCCCCCGCCTCCAACACCGCCCTCGAAGGCCTCTATATGTCCAACGGCATGTATTGCACCCAATGCGAGGCCGAAGGCTTCCGCAAGATTACCTATTACCCCGACCGCCCCGATGTCATGGCCCCCTTCCATGTCCGCATCGAAGGCCCGGAACCTGTCCTCCTCTCCAACGGCAACCCCGGCCAAACGGGGACCGGCTTTGCAGAATGGAATGACCCGTGGCCAAAACCGGCCTATCTCTTTGCGCTGGTGGCCGGGGACCTCATCAATCATCCCGACACCTTCACCACCAAATCGGGCCGCCACGTTGATCTCAACATCTGGGTCCGCCCCGGAGACGAGGGCAAATGCGCCTTCGGGATGCAGGCGCTCAAGGATTCGATGAAATGGGACGAAGACGTCTATGGCCGCGAATATGACCTCGACCTCTTCAACATCGTCGCCGTGGATGATTTCAACATGGGCGCGATGGAGAACAAGGGCCTCAACATCTTCAACTCCTCCTGCGTCCTCGCCTCTCCCGAAACCTCCACCGATGGCAACTTCGAACGTATCGAGGCGATCATCGCCCATGAATATTTCCACAACTGGACCGGCAACCGCATCACCTGCCGCGACTGGTTTCAGCTTTGCCTCAAAGAGGGCCTGACCGTCTTCCGCGACGCCCAGTTCACCGC
>JAAEZB010000128.1 GCA_018223085.1 Paracoccaceae bacterium | reverse complement strand
CGGTCAATCAGGGCGAGGCCAAAGCGGTCCTCTTGCGGGGCGTGCAGGATGCCGATTTCCCAAGGGCGCGGAGCGCGGCCGTTCAGTTTGGGCGAGAAGCTATGCATGGCGATGATGATCGGGTTTTCGCGCGCAGCGGCGAGATCGGCCAGCGCCGTATGATACGGGCGGTAATAGGCCGCCTTGCGGCGTTCGATTTCGGCCTCGTCGATATGGCGGTTGGCGGGAATGATCGTGCCGTCATAGAGATGCATGACGAGGGTCGGATCGTCCTCGCCCCGGTTGGGATCAATCACGAGGCGGGAGAAATTGGAGGCGATTACCGGCGCATCAAGCAGGTCGCCAAGGTGCAGTGAGGTGCCGAGCGCGCCAATATCATAGGCGATGTGTCGGTCCATGTCGGCAGGGGCAAGACCCAGGTCGCCGCCATTGATCTCATGCGGGACATGGTTAGATGCGTGGTCTACAGTAATAAGAAAGCGCGATTTGCGATCCGCGCCGTGGATATGGAAGGGTTGGTATGTCATGAGCCTGTCATTTCCTTTGACGAAAGACTTATGACAGTTGCTCCTGAAAGGGAATTGCGCGATAACGCCCAGAAGATGTGTTAGCGGTAACATGTGCTGCAAGAAAGCAAAGACGAGATGAGACGACTTCGAAATACCAAGATCGTGGCCACTTTGGGCCCGGCGAGCGAAACCTATGAGATGATCCGCGCCCTGCACGAGGCGGGGGCAGATGTGTTCCGGCTTAATATGAGCCACGGATCGCATGAGGAGATTCGCGAGAAACACCGGATCATTCGCAAGGTCGAAAAGGATATTGGCACCCCGATTGCCATTCTTGCCGATTTGCAGGGGCCGAAGCTTCGGGTTGGGGTTTTTGCCAAGGGTAAAGAGAAGCTCGTCAATGGCGAGATGTTCCGTATGGATCTTGATCCGGCGGAAGGCGACAAGCATCGCGTGTGTCTCCCGCATCCAGAGATTTTTGCGGCGTTGGAGCCGGGTAAGACGCTCTTGGTCAATGATGGCAAAATCAGGCTTCGGGTTGAGGCCTGTGGCGCGGATTTCGCCGATTGTGTTGTGGTCAACGGCGGCAAGATTTCCAACCGCAAGGGGGTCAACGTGCCCGATGTGGTTTTGCCGCTGGCAGCCTTGTCGGAGAAGGATCGGGACGATCTTGAGTTCGTGTGCGGGCTTGGGGTTGATTGGCTGGCGCTTTCGTTTGTGCAGCGGCCCGAGGATGTGGACGAGGCCCGCGCCCTTGCACAGGGGCGGGCGGCGATCCTTTCGAAGATTGAAAAACCTTCGGCGGTTGAGCATTTCGAGGCCATTTTGGAAGCGTCGGACGGGATCATGGTTGCGCGGGGCGATCTTGGGGTGGAACTCCCGGTGAGCCATGTGCCGCCGATCCAGAAACGCCTTGTGCGCAAGTGCCGTTATGCGGCCAAGCCGGTGATCGTTGCGACGCAGATGCTTGAGAGCATGATCGACAGCCCGATGCCAACGCGGGCCGAGGTTTCGGATGTGGCGACGGCGATCTACGAGGGCACGGATGCGATCATGCTTTCGGCGGAATCGGCGGCGGGGCATTTCCCGGTCGAGTCGGTGACGACGATGCATGATGTGGCGGTCGAGGTCGAAAGCGACGAGACCTATCGCACTATCATTGAAGCATCGCGCAGCGCGCCGCGGTCGAGCGTGGCGGATGCCATCGTGTCGGCGGCACGTGAGGTGGCGGAGACCACGGATATTGAGGCGATTTGTTGCTTTACCGAAAGCGGGACCACCGCGCTCAAGACGGCGCGGGAACGGCCACGGGTGCCGATCATTGCCATGACTTCCTTGCGTGGGACGGCGCGGCGATTGGCGCTCAGTTGGGGGACGAATTGCGTCATGACGGGCGAAGTCACACGGTTCAAGGAAGCCGTGGTTGCGGCGGCGCGGGCGACGACGGCGCAGGGTTTTGCCGGGCCGGACGATCAGATCGTGGTTGTTGCGGGGCTGCCTTTCAACATGCCGGGAACGACCAATATCCTTAGGGTCGCGCCCTGTGATGAGCGTTTGATTTTCAACATGGAAACAGAGTAGGTTCGCGCGAAGTCTTGAGTGGGCGGGCGTATGCTGAGTGACTATTTGCTGACAAGTGGGTTGTTTCTGGGGTTGTTTTCGATCCCGGCGATGCTTGCGGCCTATGCCGATCTGCGCACCCCGCGCGCCTCGATGGCGTCGTTCATTCTTGCGGTGGCGATCATGGTCTTTGCCTATGTGCGCCACCCCGGCGGCTATAAGCTTGCTGATGTGCCCAATGTGGTCGTTTCGGTGATTGCGGAAATCATTCGCTAGAGACCACGAATCCCCTTGCAGGATGGGATATTGCCCCGTATACGGCGCCTCTATCCGCGCGACCGGCCCGAGAGGCATGCCGAGTCGCGTTTGAAACCGACCATCGAAGGAGACGGAAATGCCCAAGATGAAAACAAAGTCGAGCGCCAAAAAGC
The DNA here is from genome assembly GCA_018223085.1 of Paracoccaceae bacterium. GTDB lineage: Bacteria > Pseudomonadota > Alphaproteobacteria > Rhodobacterales > Rhodobacteraceae > Shimia. The sequence goes on along the minus strand of JAAEZB010000128.1, from coordinate 553 downwards.
GCTTTAAAGTGACGGCGAAAGGCAAGGTCCTCGCGGCCCAGGCCGGCAAACGCCACGGCATGATTAAGCGGACCCGCAAGTTCATCCGCGATGCCCGCGGCACCACCACCCTGTCGGCCCCCGACGCAAAGACCGTTAAGGGCTATATGCCCTACGACCGCTAAAGGAGTATTGAGAGATGTCCCGAGTTAAAGGTGGAACCGTCACTCACGCCCGTCACAAGAAGATCGTCAAGGCGGCAAAAGGCTATTACGGCCGTCGCAAGAACACCTTCAAGGTGGCGTCGCAGGCCGTTGATAAGGCCAACCAGTACGCAACCCGCGACCGTAAGAACCGCAAGCGCAATTTCCGCGCGCTGTGGATCCAGCGTATCAACGCTGCTGTGCGCGCGCATGATGAATCGCTGACCTATTCGCGCTTCATCAACGGCCTGAACCTGGCCGGGATCGAAGTCGACCGTAAGGTCCTCGCCGATCTCGCCGTGCACGAGCCGGAAGCGTTCAACGCCATCGTCGATCAGGCGAAAGGCGCGCTGGCCGCGTAAGTTTTCCCG
>JAAEZB010000029.1:3779-36581 GCA_018223085.1 Paracoccaceae bacterium | reverse complement strand
CTTGCGGACAAGCTCGCGGCGGACGTGATGAGCCGCGCGCGCCTTGACGATGACATGTGGACCCGCGTGCGCGACGTGCCGACCTCGGAACTCGCCGGCCTGACCCTGCGCCACCCGCTTGCCGGGACCGAAGGGGCGAACGGCGAATGGGATGACCTGCGCGATTTCCGCGCTGCGCCCTTCGTCACCGACGAAGAAGGCACGGGCTTTGTTCACTGTGCCCCCTCGCACGGTATGGAAGAATTCGAACTTTACCGCGATCTCGGCATGCTCGAACAAGTCATCACCTATAACGTCATGGACGATGGCTCGTTCCGCGAAGACCTGCCGTTCTTTGGCGGCAAACGCATCCTGCGCGCCAAAGCCAAGAAGGGGGACTGGGAAGGCGATGCCAACGGTGCCGTCATGGCCAAGTTGGCTGCGGTTGGCGGGCTTCTGGCCCGTGGCAAGATCAAGCACAGCTATCCCCATAGCTGGCGCTCCAAGGCCCCGGTCATCTATCGCAATACGCCGCAATGGTTTGCCGCCATCGACCGCGAGGTCGGCGACGGGCAGGACACCTATGGCAAGACGATCCGCGAACGTGCGCTGACATCCATCGACGAACTCGTGACCTGGACGCCGAAAACCGGCCGCAACCGCCTCTATTCGATGATCGAAGCGCGCCCCGATTGGGTTCTGTCGCGCCAACGCGCTTGGGGCGTACCGCTGACATGCTTCGTCAAAAAAGGCGCGCTGCCGACCGATGCGGATTTCCTCCTGCGCGACGATGCGGTCAACGCCCGTATCTGCACCGCGTTCGAGGCTGAAGGCGCGGACGCATGGTATGCAGAAGGCGCCAAGGAGCGGTTCCTTGGCAATGACTACAACGCCGATGAGTATGAACAGATCTTCGACGTGCTCGACGTGTGGTTCGACTCCGGCTCGACCCATGCCTTTGTGCTGCGCGACCGTGAAGATGGCGCGCCCGATGGCATCGCCGACCTGTATCTCGAAGGCACCGACCAACACCGCGGTTGGTTCCATTCTTCGATGCTTCAGGCCTGCGGTACCAAGGGCCGTGCGCCCTATCGCGGGGTGCTGACCCACGGGTTCACGCTCGACGAGAAGGGCAACAAGATGTCCAAATCCTTGGGCAACACCATTGTGCCCGAGGAAGTCGTCAAACAATACGGCGCCGATATCCTGCGCCTCTGGGTGGCTCAGACCGATTACTCCAACGACCAACGGATCGGTCCGGAAATCCTCAAAGGCACCGCCGATAGCTATCGCCGCCTGCGCAACACCATGCGCTTCATGCTTGGCGCGCTTTCGGACTTTACCGAGGCGGATCGCATGGACCCGGCAGATATGCCGGAACTGGAACGCTGGGTGCTGCATCGTCTGGCCAAGTTGGATCACAAGGTGCGCACTGGCTACACGGCCTATGATTTCCAAGGCGTGTTCAGTGCGATCTTCAACTTCGCTACCGTGGAACTTTCGGCCTTCTATTTCGATGTCCGTAAGGACGCGCTTTATTGTGACGGTGACACCACGCGCCGCCGCGCTGCGCGCACCGTGCTCGACATCCTTTACCATCGCCTGACAACATGGCTCGCGCCGATCCTGGCGTTTACCATGGAAGAGGTCTGGCTCGAACGCTTCCCGGGCGAAAAGGCATCTGTGCACCTGATCGACATTCCTGAAACGCCCGCCGATTGGCTCAACGAGCCGCTGGCGGCGAAATGGGCCAAGGTTCGCGAGGCGCGTCGCGTCGTCACTGCCGCGCTTGAAGTGCAGCGTACCGAGAAAGTCATCGGCGCGTCGCTTGAGGCCGCCCCGGTGGTTCACGTGCGCGACGTCGAGGTGCTCGAAGCCCTGAAATCGGTGAGCTTCGACGATATCTGCATCACCTCCGACATTCGCCTGACCGGCGATCCCATGCCTGCCGAAGCCTTCCGCCTGCCGGAAGTCGAAGGCGTGGGTGTGGTGTTCGAGAAGGCCGAGGGCGAGAAATGCCAGCGCTGCTGGAAAATCCTGCCTGATGTAGGCCGTCATGCGCATTCGGGGGTCTGTGGCCGCTGTAACGACGCGCTCGGCTAAGGGTAATCGTTTTAACAGTCCCCGCAGAGGGGCCTGTCAAAACGCACCCGGCCCTCCAAGGGCATGATTTTGGAAACGTCCCGCTTGCGGGGCGTTTTTTTCTGCGCCACCCTTGGGCATGGCTGAGAGAACGATCCATAGCCCTGTCGGGGATTTGCGCATCACGGAGACGGATGGCGCGATCACTGCGCTCCACTGGGGGCAGGGGGCGATGGATGCCACACCGCTCCTCCTTGAGGCCGAAGCGCAGTTGTCTGCTTATTTCGATCGCGAGCGTGAAGCCTTCGATTTACCCCTGAACGTGGTGGGGAGCGATTTTCAGCGCGCGGTTTGCGATGCCATGCGCGCGATCCCCTATGGTTATACCCGCACCTATGGCGAGATCGCGCGCGACCTTTCGGTTCCGGCTCAGGCCGTGGGGCAGGCCTGCGGCGGCAATCCCATCCCGATCATTATTCCCTGCCACCGGGTAATGGGGGCGAAGGGGCTGACAGGATTTTCCGGTGCAGGTGGTGTTGAGACCAAGGTCTTGTTGCTGCGCCTTGAGGGGGCTGCGAGTTTGCTCATCTGAAAAGGCGCCCCGACGCGATACAGACGTAATATCGACGTGCTATTTTGCCGGAAAAACCTGCTGCGCGATGCCCGCGAACAAGAGGTATATTGAGGTCACGACAAGCCCCCAATGGGCCCAGCTTTCGGGATGAAAATCGACCCAAGCCGCCCATCCGGCAAAGAAAGTCCAGGCCAGTGCCATCGGCAGAGAAAGCCTGCGCCAACGCTCTGTGCGCACTGGATGAATGAATTTGAAGGGCAGGAACATGGCGACCGCCAATAGCGCTACAAGACTGAAAGATATCCAGAAATTCGGCTCAAGCGCGAAGATCACGAGCACCACCATGTTCCAGCAGCCGGGAAATCCGTGAAAGGAATTATCCTTGGTCTTCATGCGGGTATCGGCAAAATACATGGCCGATGCAAAGGTGATGACGATAATCGACGCCCACCCCGTCCAGCCCCCCATGAGCCCCGATTTGAACAGGGCAAAAGCGGGAATGAAAACGTAGGTCAGGTAGTCAATGATAAGGTCCAAAAGCACCCCATCAAACTCCGGCGCATAACTCTTTACGTCACACCTCCGCGCCATCGGCCCATCCAACCCATCCACGGCAAAGGCGACGACTAGCCAAAGAAACATTAGACTCCACTTGCCGTCTACGGCGGCAAGCATGGCTAACATGGCAAAAACGGCGCCTGTGGCGGTGAATAGATGAACGCCAAGGGCGCGGGTCTGAGGTGTCATGAACCTGTCATGCCGTAAAACCCGCGACAGGGCAACGCCAAGACAGGGCAGGGGTTGAAAAACAACAGTAAATCCAAGGGACCAGCGACGGAAAATTCCCGCCGCCCGTATCACTCATGAACCAGCTATGGAGACGACGATGACCGGCTTGAGAAAGTGGGCAACCCCCCTGACAATTGGCAGTTTTGCGATCATGGGGGTAACGGGGATTTTGATGTTCTTTCACCTCGATAGCGGGCTGAACAAGCTCCTGCATGAATGGGCCGGTTGGATTATGGTCGCTGCCGTTCTGGCGCATGTGGTTTTGAACTGGCGAGCGTTCAAGACGTATTTCAAACGTCCTATGGCTCTGGGGATTACCCTATCGGCCGTGGCGGTGCTCTGTCTTTCGTTCATCCCCGCAAATACCGGTGGTGGCAGTCCCGTTCCCTTGGTCATGGGTGCCTTGACACAAGCACCGGTGGAACAGGTCATGGCCGTTGCCGGGCTGGACGCGCCAACAGGTTTTGCCAAGCTGACCGAGGCGGGCTATGTGATTGAAATGGGCGGCTCAATTAACGAGGCTACTGGCGGGGACCGTGGGGCAAGTATGGCTGTTTTGAAAGTTCTTTTTGCCGACTAGCGCCACGTCGCTTCGATCACTTTACGATATGTTCATCCTTCACGAACATATTCGCCCAAGCGCGGTCGATAAGTTCGGGGGTCATCTGATACGGGATGCCCTCGAACTCGCAGATCGAGATGATCTGGTCTATGAGGAAGACCGGCTGATAGTTGGCGTAGATGTTGTCGATCGTCGGATACTTGTTTTTCAGAAGGTAAATGAGCGACGCTTCATCGAGTGGGACTTTCTTCTTTTTGGCGACAAGTGCGAAAATCTTGAGGAAGTTTTCCTGGTTCGGGCCGTCGATCTTGATCTTGAAGAAAATTCGGCGCAGGGCAGCCTGATCAAAAATCTCGTTCGGGTGAAAGTTGGTGGAAAAAATCACCAGCGTATCGAACGGCACTTCGAATTTTTCGCCGGATTGCAGGGCGAGGATATCTTTGCCTTCTTCAAGCGGCACGATCCAGCGGTTGACGAGGGCTTGGGGCGGTTCTTCCTGACGGCCAAGGTCATCCACGATGAAAATCCCACCGGTGGATTTGAGTTGTAGCGGTGCCTGATAGGTGCGGGCCGTGGAGTTGTAGACAAGGTCAAGCATGTTCAGTGACAGCTCACCGCCCGTAATCACGGTGGGGCGATCGCATTTGACATATCGGCTATCAAAACGCCCGACGCGGCGCAGGGAGGTCGGATCGTCTTCGTCTGCTTCCGCCGCCGAGTGCACGATCGGATCATATACGGTAATCACCTGTCCGGCATACTCGATGGCGCGGGGAACATAGATTTTGTCACCCATGGCGTCGCGGATACCATTGGAAATTGAGGATTTTCCGTTGCCCGGCGGGCCATACATAAGGATTGAGCGCCCCGAGCCAACAGCCGGGCCAAGGTGGTCAAGAAGGCTGCCGGGGAGGATCAAATGTCCCATGGCGTCGGTCAGTTGCTGGCGCGTGATCTGGATGTTTTTGATCGACTGGCGCTTGACCTGTTCACGGTAAACATCCAGCGGCACCGGCATGGCACCGTAGTATTCCGATTGCGACAGGGCATCGAGGGCGCGGGCCTTGCCGGCATCGGTGAGCTGATAGCCCATCTCATTGCCGCTGTTGGCGTTGAGCGTGCCAGTGGCTTCTACGAGGCGCTGCTCGCGTGCCATGTCGACAAGCTCCTGGGTGACCGCAGAGGGTAGGCAGATTGTCCTGGCGATATCGGAGACCATGTCGACATTTTTGCGGAACATGGTCTTAATGAGGATGTCGCGCATCATGACGATGGGCAGTTGCATGTCGGCGATCCGCTTGGGGACGGGCGGAGCCACGACATTGGAGACTTGCATATTCATCGGTATCGCCTTGGCGTATTCGGGTTTCCCTTTGCGAGGATGCCTGCTGACGCAAGTATTCCATCGCTTTCAGTGCCGACTACACCTCAGAAAAGTGGCGATTTTCGGGCCGGGATTAGGCGCCGTAGAGGAAACCGAGGATCAGGTAGAGCGATAGGGCGCCACCAAGTGCGAGGCCCATCGGGAAGTCCCAGCCCTGTTCCCAGCTTTCCCACTCGGGGACCATCCGGCGGATCGGAGAATATTTCGCGATCCGGTGTGTAACCCATGCGGCGAGAAGCGTGGCGGTAAAAATTGCCATAAGAAAGCGCAGATCGCCGATAAAGATGAACGGCGCAGCTGCTGCTGCGAACTTTGCATCTCCCGCACCAATTAGCCCGCCAGCATTCAGAACCATGCCGATCACCAGCACCACGACCACGTGCAGCAGATGCCATCCATAGGTGGGTAGGGGCAGGGCTATCAGGCCGATAACGGCGTAAATCGCAAACAGGGCTAAGACGGCATTATTTGGAATGCGCATAGACCGCATATCGGACCACGCGACGTAGAAACACACCGGTAGAGCAAAAGGCAGAAACCAAAGAGCGGTGCTCGCGGGGATGGCCATGTGAAGCATTGCGGGACGGCCCGATCAGGTCTCTTCCAGCGCGCGCAGAGCACGCACGGCGGCTTCGAAATGCTGCGGGTGGGTGTCTATGGCTTCACGCAGAAGGGTCTTGCCAGTTTGAGTGTCGTTCTGCTTGATCGCCGAAAGCGCCAGCGTGTGCAGAAGTTGGGCTCGTTCCGTCTGATCCATAGGGATCACGGGGAGTGTATATTTCCGCTGGGCGCCGCGGGCGAGAACCATGTTGTTCTTGGCCGTAAAGAGCGATGAATCCTGGCGGATCGCATCGCTGAACAGGCGCTCTGCGTCGGCGTAATCACCGCGTGTCAGTTTGGAATAGCCCCAGTTGTTGAGAACGCCTGCGGGGCGAGTTGTTAGCCCCACAGCAGTTTCATAATAGCTATCGGCCTTGTTCCATTCGTTGTTGGAATCCGCGATCATCGCTTCGAGGCGATAGCGTTTGAAGGTCTCGTGGGTTGGCGGGACGGTGTCGAGCTGTTTTTCCGCCTCTTTCCACTTGCCGGCCCTGATAAGAGCGTCGGCATAGTCGACGCGATCAACATTGGTCGCATCCTTGTTTTTCACCACACGTTGCCAAGCGGGGATCGCTTCGGAATAGCGGCGTGCGCGCACCAGGGAGACAGCCAAACCGCGTTGAAGATCAATGCGGTCAGGATTTTCCTTGAGCGTGCGTTGGAAATAGGAGACCGCCTCGTTGGGGTCCGCCACGGTGAGCATGATATCTGAAAGATTGCTCTCGTCGATCGCGTTCACATCTTGAAGTGCGCGCTCAACAGAGGGCGATCCTGCCTGCTCACAGCCCGAAAGCGCAATCGCGCTTACCAGACACATGGATACGATAAAAGGTTGGCGCATTGTTGCGGCCTCTTAACTGCTCTTGCCATTATTATGGTGTTTGCCGGATCAGGTAGCTCGACCGTCCACGACGCACCAATTTATATTCGTTTGCCTGATACACATCATAAGATGGATTTTCCAATTTTGCGAGTGCTAACCGCAAATTGTCGCGAATCATGTCACTATCGCCATTGTCGAGCGCGTAGGCCTTGCGGAAAATTTGCACCGCTTCGGCGGTTTCGCCTTTTTCCAGAAGGATCACACCGAGATTGTTCAAGGCATCCGGGCGGGCCTCGTCCTGCTCAAGTGCGCGGCGTAGAAAGGTCTCGGCTTGTCCGAGGCGGCCAAGGGCAAGGTTGGCTGAGCCCAGTGAAATCAGCACGTCCGGCGTCATGCCGTGCTCTCCTGCGGCCCGAATATACGCCTTGAGCGCCAGTTCATATTCGCCCGCATCCATCAACCGGTCACCGACGACAAGCCCGTCTATGGCCTCTTTGCTATGGTCAATGCCGGGTGCGAAAGGATCATCAGAGGACGGCGAAAGGCCGCCCGTGTCACAGGCGGCCAAGGTTAGCATTATGATGAGAAGCGCCGGTGATGTGGCGGATCGCATGGGGCCTCGTCTCTAGTTACCAAGCTTGGTGATGTTATGTACCGAGGGCCCCACAAGGATGATGAGGAGCGGCGGTACGGTCAACATCATAGTGGCAAGGGTCATCTTGGTTGGCAACTTGTTTGCCTTCTCTTCGGCGCGCATCACCCGTTTGTCCCGCATCTCGCCAGCATAAACCCGAAGGGCGTCAGCAATCGAGGTGCCAAAGGAGGTCGATTGGATCAAAACGGTCACAAAGGAGGACACGTCCTGCACGCCGCAGCGTTCGCTCATGTCTCCGAGTACAGCCGCTTTGTCCTTGCCTGCTTTCATCTCGTAAGAGACGATTTCGAATTCGTCGGCGAGAGATGGGAAAGAGGGGCGCAATTCGCGTGCCACGCGGACGATGGACTGGTCAAGCGACTGGCCGGCCTCCACGCAGACGAGCATCATATCGAGTGCGTCGGGGAAGCCGGAAGTAATCTCTTCCTTGCGGGTTTCGACGCGGCGCGTGACCCAGTATTTCGGCAAGAGGTATCCTGCAGCGCCGGGGCCAAGAATATGCAAGAGCGTATCCTGTGTGCCAGTCGAGATACCGTCTTTGACCATGAAGAAATAGGTGAGGCCAAGTACGAGACCGCCAATGCCAAGCCCCATTTGGGCGAGATGGAACGCGCGCACAGCGTCACGCGAATGGTATCCGGCCTGAAGTAGTTTGAGGCGCAGGCTAGAGAGTTCTTCTTCGCTCTTGGGCTCAAGAAAAGCTTTGTACTTGGCAAGCCGCTCGTTATTGGCGCCACGGCGCAGACGCTCCTTGCGCTGGCCTTTGCCTGCGACCCTGTCACGCTCGGACTTCTTGAGCTTGTCGATCGGATCATTTCCCGCCTTAAGCATCATCGGGATTGTCGCGGCAATCATCAGAATGCCGAGGACACCGACGATGATTAGCGGGCCGAAGGGGCCGAGGGTATCGGTTAGAAACTGCATACGAAGGCCTCCTTACACCTTGATGTCGGTTAGAATACGCATCACGAAAAGGTTCGCAGCGAGGAAGAGACCAACGGTGATACAGGCGGGAATGAAGAGAGAGTGCGTCTTCACCCCGTCATAATAATGCGGGTCACTGAGGTTGATGAAGATGAGCGCGGCCACCGGGAACCCCGACAGGAACTTGCCCGACCATTTTGCCTCGGCAGTGATGGCTTTCACACGGCGGAACAGGCGGAACCGGGCGCGGATTACTTTGGAGAGACCAGCCAGAATTTCGGCGAGGTTACCACCGGACTGCTGTTGGATGGTCACGGCCACGGCGAGGAAGCGCAAATCCTGCATGTCGAGACGTTCTGCCATGTCCTTGAGGGCTTCTCCAATGTCACGGCCATAGGCGCTTTCATCGGCGATGACGCCGAATTCTGTTGCGAGCGGATCTTCGACCTCGCGCGAAACAATCTGAATCGCTGAGCTGAAGGGGTGGCCAACCCGCAAGGAGCGCACCATGAGTTCGATGGCATCGGGAAGCTGTTCTTCAATCATCGAAAGGCGTTTACCGGCTTTCATCGAAACCCAGAAATAGATACCGCCAACGCCCATCAGGATCGAGATGATGATGTTCATCAGCAGGCCGGTGTCTGTCCCGAGTGAAAGGCCGATGAATGCGAAGACTGTGACGCCGGCCATCATCATCATGAGTTGCTTGGGCGTAAACGCGATCGCGGCCTTTTGTGCTTTGTTGGCCAACATCGAATAAAGCGGGATTGAGCGTACCTTACCGTGTTGCTGCATTTCTTTGCGCAGTTGATCGAGGACCTCTTCGCGCTTAGCACCTTTGTCGAGCATCTCCAGGCGGCGGTTGACGCGGTTGCTGAGGCTGATCGAGCGACCGAAGATCGTCAGGTAAACCCCTTCGACAAGCGCAAGCACCGCGATGAAGATCACACCGTAAATGATAAGTTCAGGGCTGAAAGGCATGATGATTATCCCGCAGTAGGTTCATAGATGGAAGACGGCAGGTCGTAGCCCCAGAGACGGAACCGCTCGGAGAAGTGGCTACGCACGCCGGTGGCCGTAAAGTGGCCGATGATTTTGTTGTCCGGACCGAGTCCGGTGCGCTGGAAGCGAAACACTTCCTGCATGGAAATGACGTCGCCTTCCATGCCGGTGATTTCGGTAATTGAGGTCATACGACGCGAGCCATCTTGCAGGCGTGAGGCCTGCACGATGAGGTTCACGGCCGAGGAAATCTGAGAGCGCACAGCTTTGATGGGCATTTCGATTCCGGCCATGGCGATCATGTTTTCCAGACGTGCAATCCCGTCGCGCGGGTTATTAGCGTGGATTGTGGTCATCGAGCCATCGTGGCCGGTATTCATGGCCTGAAGCATGTCGATCACTTCTTCGCCACGCGTCTCGCCGACGATGATCCGGTCCGGGCGCATCCGAAGTGCGTTTTTGAGACAATCACGCGGGGATACCTCGCCTTTACCCTCAACGTTGGGTGGGCGGCTTTCCATGCGGCCAACGTGAATCTGTTGCAGCTGGAGTTCTGCGGTGTCCTCAATGGTGAGGATGCGTTCGGAATTATCGATAAAGGATGAGAGCGCATTGAGCGTCGTTGTCTTACCGGACCCCGTCCCGCCCGAGACGATCACGTTGAGGCGGGTTGACACAGCGGCCTGAAGATAGGCGGCCATTTCCTCAGAGAAGGCCCCGAAATTAACCAAGTCGTCGATGCCGAGCTTGTCTTTTTTGAATTTCCGGATCGAAACCAGTGACCCATCGACTGCCACGGGAGGCACCATGGCGTTGAAGCGCGACCCATCCTGGAGGCGCGCATCAACATAGGGGTTCGATTCATCGACACGACGGCCTACCGCGGAGACAATCTTGTCAATGATCCGAAGAAGGTGCTTTTCATCTTTGAATGTCGTGTCAGAGACCTGAAGCTTACCGCTGCGCTCGATAAATATCTGATGCGGACCGTTGATAAGAATATCGCTGATCGTGTCATCTTTGAGCAGTGGCTCGAGGGGGCCAAGACCCGTGACTTCGTCATAGAGTTCCTGGTTGATAAGCGCACGCTCTTCGCGGTTGAGTACGATAGCTCGTTCCTGGAGAATTTCCGAGGCGATGGCCCCGATCTCGTTACGCAAATCCTGTTCGGAGGCGCTCTCGAGAGCCGAGAGGTTTAGGTTATCAAGAAGTTCACGGTGTAGTTCGAGCTTGATCTCACCAAGGCGTTCCTTGCGCTTGCGCTCCTTGTCAGCCGGCGCAGATTGCGCAGACGCAGTTTGTGTGGGCTTGCGCATCGATGGCTTGGGAGCTTCTGGCTGCGGTGCCGTCGGCGTGGGATTGCTTGCGGCGGCGGCGGTGGAGACCGGTTTGGGGGTGGGTGCTGCTGCCGGCTTGGCTGGCGCGGCGGGCTCTTTTTTGTATCTTGAAAACATTTTGGCTTTCTACCTCACGCAGCTTTCGGATCGCTCTGATCCACATCGAGCAGGCTCTCGGCCAGCTTGGCAATTTCCTTGCGCAGCGGATTCTTGGGCGCGGACAGGCCGAGGGGCTGGCCATGGTCCGATCCGTTCATGACCGGCCGTCCGCCATCAGGCAGAAGCACGTCGATCGAAATCGACAGGCTGTCAGCGAGACGCTTGACGCGGCTCTTGCCGGTCAGATCGGTGAATTTCGGCGCGCGATTAAGTACGTAGCGGAGTTTCTCAAATGGCAGATCTTCGGCTTGTAGAGCCCGCTTGATCCGCATGGCGTTCTGGGCCGAACGCATGTCGATTTCCATCGTAGCAAGGTAGACGTGGGCGGCGCTGAGCACGGCTTCGGTCCAGACGACTAGGGTCTTGGGCATATCAACGATGACATAGTCGTAATGCTGACGCGCGGTTTCGAGAATCCGCTCAATATCCTCGGAGCTAAGCAGATCGAGGGGAATAATATCGGGCGGAGCGGTCAGAACGCTCATCTTACCTTCATATTCCTGAAGCGCCTGGCCAAAGCTTTCGCTGTCCATGCCTTCGGTATCGGTGATGAGCTCGAACACAGCCTCGCGGCGGGGCAGGTCAAGGTAAGTCGAGACAGAGCCGAATTGGACATCAAAATCCAGAAGGCAGACGCGCGGAGCATTATCCTTGGAGCTGTTGGCAAGCTCCCAGGCAAGGTTGACGGCGAGCGTGGTTGCGCCGGTGCCGCCAGAGAGGCCATGCACTGCAAGAAGAACCCCATCGCGAGACTGGGCACTGTTTTGGAGCGCGACCGTAGGGGCCACCGTGACGGCTTCTGGTGCAGGGGTGCTGCGCATTTTGGCGACGAGTTCTTTCAACTCGCCTTCCGGGAGCGGATAGGGGATGAATTCATCGGCCCCATTGCGCAGGAGTTTGTGAAGCGAGGCAGGCGTCACATCTTCGGCAATCAGGATAGAATGAATGTTGCGGGCCTTGGCGGCATTGATGATTTCGAGCAGGAGATCAAGATTTTCCTCGTCGTAGTCGTCAATCGCAATGGCAATGAATTCGAGCGTCTCCGCATCAGGCTGGGCAAGGAATTGCAAGGCGTCGTCAAAACCGAGATCGCCCCATTGCTCGCCCAGAATTCCTTCCATGTCTACGATCAGAAGTTCGAAATTCTGCACGTCCCGGCATACTGTGCACGCCAGGATCGGGCTTGGATTGGATGGTATCGTCGCGCTACTCGTCATGTCGCCTCAAGTCCTTTTGTTTTTAGTTCCGAGTTGGGGAGCCGGTATGATCTTGGACACACACTCATCCGGATCAGACCGCCATCCTCAGAACTGACGACCGACTCAAGCCGGACGCACTACTCCTTTGGAGACAACTTCGCTTGGAACTTTGGCAACATTTGGGCCGAAATACCGAAATTGTGCGGTATTAAGAGACGATCACAGACCCGAGACGGGATTGATTACTCGTCGCCGCCTTCAGCGGATGTGCCGGTCAAGACGGTTTCAGCCTGAGCGCTGGCGACGTAATCGCGATAAACGATCTGGGCATATTTCCCATCCATAACAGTGGGATGGCGCTCGACGAACCCTGAAACTTCGGTGACCGTGCGGCGGTTGCGGCGCTCGCGGCCTTCGGTCACGATCAGCGGTTGGGTTTCTCCGCGAGACACCATGGCCTCAAGGCGATCACGCCCGATGCCGAGACTCGCAAGGTGGGAAACAATGGCCTGCGCCCGGCGCTTGCCCAGAGCATAGTTATATCCTTTGGAGCCGACGGCATCGGTATGCCCGAAGACGCGGAAACGCACTTCGGGGAATTGTCGAATCCAATCTGCCTGCTGACGCAGGATTGCGCGCGCGTCCCCGTCAAGCTCGGCGCTGTTGAACGCGAAATTCACTGTGGTCGTTACTTCATCGGCAAACCGGCGCGCCAGATCGAGTGTATAACTGATCTCGCCGCTTTGAATGCCGGTGTTGTTGGCTGTTGCGTAGCCGAAATTACCGTGGCGATCGACGTCCCGCCCGGCTTCTGGATAATTTTCCCAACTACAGGCCGCGAGTGCAACGACAGGGACAAGGGCGAGATAATGTTTCATTGTGGTTCCCCTTAATCCAGCACGTAACCATAGGAACCGGAAAAGTCTTGCTTGGCGACTTCTCCAGCAGCCCCACGTTTGGGCGCTTTCTCTTTGGCTACGCGGCCGAACAGGAACAGGTCCTTTTCGCTCGGTGGTTTGACCCGATCTGTGGGTAGGGCCAGCGCTTCGCCGCGCGTGGGCGTAACCAGATGGGCAGTCACGATAATAACTAGTTCCGATTGCGCGCGCTGGTAATCTGTACTGCGAAACAGGGCGCCCAGAACCGGGATATCACCAAGCCAAGGCACTTGCGAATTACTGTCCTGAAAATCATCTTGCAAAAGGCCAGCGACGGCAAAGCTTTCGCCGTCACGCAGTTCAACTGTTGTCGAAGTTTCTCGGCGCTTGAAGGCATCAATGGTGATTTCGCCAATATCATAGCCATTACTTGAATCGATTGACGACACAGCGGCCTGCAGCTCAAGATTGATGAGATCGCCATCAACCACACGCGGAATGAAATTCAGCTCAACACCGAAAGGTTTGAACTCGACCGTGACGGTCCCACCGTCCTGACTAACGGGAATTGGGTATTCGCCGCCGGCCAAAAACTTGGCTTCTTGGCCCGAAAGGGCAATCAGGTTCGGCTCTGCAAGGGAGCGAACAACCCCTTTAGTTTCTAGCGCTTGGAGAAGCAGGTTCAACTCAACCGATCCAATATCGAATCCGAAATTGATGTTGCTCGTGGCGGTTCCTGAAGCAGTTGCCCCCAACGTTGATGTTAGCCCCCTCGCGCCCGTAGACGAAAATTGGGCTGCGAGAGCTTTGGAGACCGAGCGCTGCACTTCGGCAAAGCGGACCTTGAGCATGACTTGCTGGACGCCGCCAACGGTCATGAGATTCGTGACACGCTCAGGGGCGTAGCGCTGAGCCAGATCAAGGGCACGTTGAAGGCGTTGGGCGCTTGAGACCGTGCCAGAAATGACGATGCCATCATTGGCCGTACGGACTTCTATTTTCTCGCCCGGGAGAATTTGGCGTAGTCGCTCTTTGAATTCGGAAATATCGGGTGCGACCCGCACTTCGACATTGGTAATGAGCCGCCCGGACGCATCAAGGAGGGTCAGGGTCGTCGCGCCTGGCGCTTTGCCCAGAACGTAGATAGAGCGATCCGAAAGCGACGAGATATCCGCAATCGCCGGATTGGCGATGCTGAGCTCTGCGAATGCTGTATCGCTTTCGACGACAACCGCCCGGTTCATTGGAACGTTCAGGACGGATTCTGTCCCGTTGCGCACAACACGTAATGCTTCGGCCTGAGCCGGTACTGGGGTCAACGTCGGCACCCCGGCGACAGCCAGCCCAATAAGGGCGGCGCCAATAAATCTACGATATGTCATGTGACCTGCCTTCTTGATCACGCCTCGGTTGTGGATCTGTTGCCCACTCTTTGGAGTAATGTGCGTCATTTGCGGATTTTTTGCAAGAATCAATGACTTCTTGGCTGTTTCGAATGTGTGTAGGGGGTAACATGTCAAAGTGAAAAGGAGGGCTTCGCGTGATGCGAAGTCCTCCAAGTCGTTGATATTTAATTAGTTTGTGCAGGGGATTGGAATTTCAACCACTTCCGAGCCGCGCCGTGTGCGAATTGTGCATTCAGGTTTCGGTTCGGAGAACTCGGCAACCTCTGCCTTTTTCGCTTCCAGGCCAAGAAGGCTGCGTTGGTCGACTTCGACAGCTTCGGCAATCGTATCGTCCTGAGCGCCGACAAGGGCCAAAGAAAGGCTGCCGGTCGATTGAGCCTGAGCAAGGGCGGCAACCTGTTGTGGCTTGACTGAGACGGTGACAGTACGTGCCACGCGCCCAGCCTCAAGGTCTTGGTTGGCGCTCTGGTCGATCGCGATTAGGTTGATATTAGCTTGGATCAGCTTAGTTACGTCGTCGCTTCCGACTTCATCTCCGGAGCCTTTGACGCGGCCGGTCCAATAAATGTCTACACGGTCGCCTGGGCGCAGGAAGCCAGCCACACCACTGGTTACGTCGACCTTGATAGCGAAGGCGCGCATGCCCTTTTCAATGCGGGTTTGGAGGCCAGCATCTTCGCCTGGTTTGGTCACTTTGACCGCCATCAGCGGCTCCATCGCCTCAAGCTTGCGCAAGATGATGCGTTTGCGGTCATCATTTTCCGGGAAGAGAGTGGTTGCTTCTGTGAAAATACCTTCGGGAAGAGATTCTTTTGGGTATTTTACCTTTTTGACATCTTCCGGCGTCAGTACTTCACCATATTCCATGGTGCGGGACACAACAAAGATATCGATCGTTTTGATCTCTGGTTTGCGTGCGGCTTTTTCCTTGGCCAGAGCGGATTGATACCCTTCGATATAATTTTGGGCCATGTAAACGGCAAAGCCAGCCAGGCCAAGGCCGACCAACAGAACCAATGCAAAGATCACTCGCATGACGTTTCCTCTCATGTCTTACATGCACCTTACGACCGGTCGACGACCAGGTCGGATACATGCGTCATTGATGAGTTTGGTGCGTGAATGTGGCGAAATAGGGGACAAAGCTGGAAGCTTTGAGGGAATGCTGTTCGCTTGTTTTAAAAAGAGAACTCAGGCCTAGACAACCTTAGTCCGCCCCCTTGGCGATTTGCTCGCTAGTCGAGGTTGCGAGGCTTGTCGCCTCGGTTTCTATCAGTGTCATGACGGCCACGCCGAGGGAAACAACACCTGCAACGATCACAACCCAGTCGACCGTGACGGCTCCGCGCTCGTTACCGCGAAATTTCGCAATAAACCGTTTCATGGTATTTCCCCTTCTGCTCGTCCCAGATCGTACGGCGTTTCGTGCTGTCGGAATGTGACGACCGTGTATTAAGAACTCGTAATGTCGGCCGAATGTTTTCGGCTCAAACAAAGGGCCGTGCCGTCAAATGAGGCACGGCCCTATATATGCGCCTATCAAGACGCTGAGACTTAGAAGTCGTCCTGGCCGGAGATTTCCGAAGCAGCAGCATTCGCGAGATCTTTGGTGTTTTTCTCGATGGCGGTGTAAGCGGCCACTGCGAGACCGACGACAGCTGCGGTCAGCACGACCCAGTCAACAGTCACGGCACCGTTTTCGTCTTTGCGGAAGTTTTTGATGAATTTGATCATGGTGTTGTCCCTCCAAAGGATCATATTTGATTTCAGTCTCAACCCGGCCGGGCAATGTTGGGCGTCTCTCTCATGCCCGTGTCCGACTTGGTATGAAGGTAATATCCCTCCTGAATGGGGCGCGATTTGGGCGCGTTTGGGGGGATTTCGGATCTTTTCGCAGGAGATTCCAAGGAAGTCTGGACTGCTATTTTTCGGCAGGAATGCCAAAAAAGCGAAAGGGGCCGCACCCTATGGTGCAGCCCCTAACGAGACGCGCCTATCAAGACGCTGAGACTTAGAAGTCGTCCTGGCCGGAGATTTCCGAAGCAGCAGCATTCGCGAGATCTTTGGTGTTTTTCTCGATGGCGGTGTAAGCGGCCACTGCGAGACCGACGACAGCTGCGGTCAGCACGACCCAGTCAACAGTCACGGCACCGTTTTCGTCTTTGCGGAAGTTTTTGATGAATTTGATCATGGTGTTGTCCCTCCAAAGGATCATATTTGATTTCAGTCTCAACCCGGCCGGGCAATGTTGGGCGTCTCTCTCATGCCCGTGTCCGACTTGGTATGAAGGTAATATCCCTCCTGAATGGGGCGCGATTTGGGCGCGTTTGGGGGGATTTGAAAGCAGCGAAACCTTTTATTAAGAAATTCCACAATGCATTGATATGGAATGATAAAATATATATTTTTCCTCCATTCCAGAGCTGTGGATTGTGTCTCGCATACGAGAATGCGGCGATTTCGTCACGTTTTCCCGTCGTCTGACTGGTTTCAGGCGCAGCTTTCTGAGAAGATTCTCATTATGAAAACTCTGTATCGATATAGGCTCTCCTTGGCCCTCTGCCTGTCGGCGTGTTTGGTGGCCGGGAGCCCGGGTTCTGCCGAGTCGCCCCCACCTTTTAAGGAGTTCAGCGCCAAGCGTGTCAAAGCTCCTAAAAAAGGCGCTTACCCTAAGATTGATGTCCAAATCGGGCAAGGGAAGACTGAGAGCTCGGGCGAAGTATCGGCTCATCAGCCCAAAGGCTCCCTAAGAACGGCAAGCTATGCCTGGTTTTGGGAGGAGGTTTCGCCTTCATTGTCCGATATGGCGGCCGCGCGACTTTGGCCAGCCTTGCAATATATTGCGCAACCACCTGCAGGAAAGAGCGTGGATGTGATGCGTCTGCAAGGGCTTCAAGACATCGCAACGACCTATCAACGTGAGATTCTTATGGCGACAGTGGGGACACAGGTTTCACCGGCGCTTGTTCTGGCGGTGATTGCCGTCGAATCTGCGGGAGATATGCATGCCGAGAGCAAAGCCGGAGCACAGGGTCTTATGCAACTCATGCCGGATACCGCAACCCGGTTCGGGGTCGGAGATCCGTTCGCGGCGGCCGACAATATCCGTGGCGGCGTTGCTTTTCTTGATTTGCTCATGAAACAGTTCGGGCGAGATCCAATGTTTGTCCTTGCAGGGTACAACGCAGGTGAGAACGCGGTTCGCAGTGCCGAAGGCGTGCCGGATTTTGTAGAAACCCGCGATTATGTCCCGAAAGTGCTCGCGACCTACGCCGTCGCTCGTGGGTTGTGCCAAACGCCGCCGGAGTTGATCACGGATGGCTGTGTGTTCATCACCCGTTAACCAAGGTCAACAGTTCGGGACATTGACTGCTAGCCCCCCAAGAGATGTTTCTTTGTATTTCTCATGCATGTCGTGGCCGGTCTGACGCATAGTTTCGATGACTGCGTCGAGGGGCACAAAATGGGTGCCGTCCCCGCGTAAAGAGAGAGAGGCCGCAGAAACAGCCTTGATTGCGCCAAGGCCATTGCGTTCGATACAAGGTACCTGAACCAACCCCTTGACCGGATCACAGGTCATGCCGAGGTGATGCTCAAGCGCAATTTCGGCGGCGTTTTCAACTTGCTCTGGGGTGCCGCCCATCACGGCACAGAGACCGGCAGCCGCCATGGCGGACGCGGATCCGACCTCTGCCTGACATCCGGCTTCCGCCCCCGATATCGAGGCGTTATATTTCACAAGACCGCCGATTGCGGCTGCGGTCAAAAGAAACTCATCTATCCGAGAGGCTGTTGCCCCCGGAACGTGGTCGAGCCAGTAGCGGATCACTGCGGGTAGTACGCCCGCTGCGCCATTGGTCGGCGCGGTGACGACCTGACCGCCGGCGGCATTCTCTTCGTTGACCGCCATGGCATAGGCACTCATCCAGTCGTTGATTGTATGTGGGGCCGAAAGGTTCATACCACGTTCTGCGATCAGAGAATCGTGAATGGCCTTGGCTCGGCGTTTGACGCCAAGCCCACCGGGGAGCGTACCTTCGGTGCTTAGACCGCGATCTATGCAGGCGTTCATCACTTCCCATATCCGTGCCGCGCCGCGCGCAAAACTGATAGGGCAGCCGCGTGCGATTTCGTTGGCCTTTTTCATTGCAGCGATGGATTTACCCGAACTCTTCGCCATCTCAAGCATCTCTGCAGCGGTTTTGAATGGGTAGGGAATGGGAGCGCCTTCGTCTGTATCCTTCCCCGCCGCGAGCTCTGCTTCGGTCATGACGAAGCCGCCGCCGATAGAATAATAGGTTTCCTGAAGGATTACGTCGCCTTGGGCATCGGTGGCCATAAGGATCATCCCGTTCGCGTGGCCTTGAAGTGGTGGGCCGAAATCAAAGCGCAGGTCTTCCTTCGGGTTGAACTGGAGCACCGGGAGCCCCTTTGGCCCAACTTGGCCAGTGCTATGGATCAAGGCCAATGTGGCCTCGGCTTTGTCGGAATCATAACTGTCCGGTTCAAACCCGGCCAAGCCGAGGATCGTGGCGCGGTCCGTTGCGTGCCCAACGCCGGTAAAGGCGAGCGAGCCATGTAACGAGGCTCGAAGCCCGTGGCATTCAAACGGTGCGGCACGCATCTTGTCGAGGAACCGGGCGGCGGCCACCATTGGACCCATCGTATGAGATGAGGATGGGCCAACGCCGACTTTGAACATATCGAAGACAGAGAGGAACATCTAAAGTGCGACTCCTTCGGGCGGATTAGGAGGGGCGGGCTTGGTGAAGGGCTTGGGCGCCATCCCCTCTGCTTCGATCAGGGCTGCAACGCTTGCACGGGTTTCAAGCTTTGCGGTCATTCGGGTCAGGTTCGGCCAGTCAGACAAGGCGACCCAATCTGTATCCCCCGCCGGATAAATTACCATCCAGCGCAACATGGCAGCCAGATAGAGATCGAGAATACTTGGAGTTGCGCCGTTAAACCAATCGTGACCTGCACCCACGGCTTGATCGAGGATGCGCAATCCTTCAGTGATGTTTTTCCGCGCCTCTGTCAGGAGCGGGGCTGGGTCCGTGGCACGGTCAATATACTTATGTGGATAGAACGTTATTCGCAGATTGGCATGCAGCGTGTTGGAGAGATAAAATAGCCAGCTTAGGAACATGCCGCGGTCCGGCGCGTCTATTGATGGGGCCAGGCGGCCTGCACGGTCAGCGAGGTAGAGCAAAATGGCCGCAGTTTCAAAGATCGCTCCATCTGGTGTTTCGAGGGCGGGGATTTTTGCTGCTGGGTTGATGGCTCTGTAAGCAGGGCTTTTTTGTGCGCTCGCCGTGCGATCTACAAGGACTGTTTCATAGGGCAATCCAAGCTCTTCGAGCGCGAGGCGCACGATGAGGGAGGCATTATCCGGGGCGTAGTGAAGGCGCAGAGTGTTTGGCATGTGCTGAAGATAGGCCGTGCTGGCGCATTGTCACAGTTACAAAGCGACCTTTTCGATCAGAAACGCGCCCCGTATGTCGGGGTGCGTTTTGATGATTTCCACAAGACAATGCATCGCTTATCAAGGTGTCTTCTGAATGCGTCTGCGACGCAGGGACAAACCATCCCGAAAGCTCAGGCTTAAAAGAATGATATTCGTTGCGCCCGCGAGAAGTTCGAGAGCTTGAACGGCATAGAAAATCGTATCAAGTTGCTCGGCATCGGCTCGCATGGCGAGGAAGGTTGCACTCGGGAGCAGGATCAGTAGGCCGTTTGAGGCGATGAGTTTCATGCGACGCGATTTTGCTTTGACGACTGGAAGCCGCCAGCCCTTGCCAAGATATGTGCCACTACCGCCCACCATGACGAGAGCGGGGACCAAGAGAGCCATGCCCCAAAGGATCAGCCCTTTGACGGTGGCAATGGTTTGCGGTGAAGTGAAGAGCTCTGAGATAACTGTGGCCAACCAGAAGCACGAGATGATGGTGAGGGCGAATGCCCCTGCTGTAGCGTGAATGGATTTAAGCATCGTGATGTCTCCAATAATATAGCATGCTATATATATTGGTGTTGCATAGTGCGCTATGCAACTGCTCATGTGCACATATGGCCTTTGAAAAAGAACACTCACTGGGATTTCTCTCCAACCATCTCGCGCGATTGATGGCGCATGGCCTGCAAAAACGACTGGCGCCTCTGGACCTCGCCCCGGCACAGTTCATGGTTTTGCTTGAATTGTGGGAAGAAGATGGGCTGACTCAAACCGATCTTGTCGCGCGGCTTGATGTGGAGCAAGCGACCATGGCTAATACTTTGACGCGTATGGAGCGCGATGGTCTAATCATCCGGGAAAAGAGCGTCGCAGACCGACGTGCGCGTATTGTTGTGCTGACAGAAGCGGCCCGGTCACGGCATGCCGAGGCGATTATTGCTGCCCAAGAGCAGAACCGCATTGCGCTTCATGGTCTTGATGAAAATGAGCAAGCGGAACTGATACGTCTGATCGGTAAGGTGATTTCGAACCTGAAGCGATACTAGTCGTGCTCCCCAAGACCGTTTTCCCGTGGCCCTATGCGTGCATCTTTCCTATAAACAGCTTCAAACCACGCAGGGAGTCGCCGCATGTCCGGAGAATTGTCGCCAATCGACAAGGCAAAATTCGTCGCCGCCAAGAAAGCCACCGATTTCGTCGAGGACGGGATGCGGGTCGGTCTTGGCACCGGTTCGACGGCCGCATGGCTCGTGCGTTGCCTTGGAGAGATGGTGCGTGATGACGGGTTGCGCATCAAGGGCGTGCCGACGTCGACACGCACCGCCGAACTTGCGCGGGAAGTCGGGATTGAGGTGATTAGCCTTGATGACGCCAAATGGCTTGATGTGACCATTGATGGCGCGGATGAATTCGACGGCGACCTCAACCTCATCAAAGGCGGTGGCGGTGCGCTTTTGCAAGAGAAGATCGTCGCGACCGCGTCGGATCAAATGGTCGTGATTGCCGACATCGGTAAAGAAGTGGAAACGCTTGGCGCTTTCCCGCTTCCGGTCGAGGTTATTCCCTTTGGGTGGCAGACTACGCAGGCCCTCATCGAGGAAACTCTTGTGGGTATGGACGTATTGGGCCGCAACTCAACCCTGCGGATGAATGGTGATAGCCCCTTCATGACCGACGAAGGCAACCATATCCTCGACTTGCATCTCAAGCGGATTGGTGATGCTCGCCAATTGGCATTGGTGCTGAATCAGATGCCGGGCGTGGTTGAAAATGGTCTTTTCATTGATATCTGTGACGCGGTTATTGTCGGTTATGGCGATGGGCGTGCGGAAGTACGCGACATCAATGCCGGCACGATTGAAGAGAGCATGCTCGACTTTGCAGAAAGCGACAATCTCTTCACGGATTTGTTGGACTAAGGACGGAACATGGCGTTCGATTACGATCTCTTTGTCATCGGTGGTGGCTCCGGTGGCGTCAGGGCTGCGCGCGTCGCAGCACAGGAAGGCGCGCGTGTCGCGTTGGCGGAAGAAGACCGCTACGGCGGCACCTGCGTGATCCGAGGTTGTGTTCCTAAAAAACTGATGGTTTTTGCCAGCGAATACGCTGGCATGGTCGAAGACGCACAGGCCTATGGTTGGGATATTCAGCACGGCGCGTTTGATTGGGACATCTTTCGCGGCAAGCTTTATAATGAACTGGACCGTTTAGAGAACGTCTATCGCGGCCTTCTCAAAAATAGCGGTGTGGATTCTTTCGATCAGCGTGCGCGCCTTGCCGATCCTCATACGGTCGAACTGGCCGACGGCACAAAGAAGACTGCCAAGCATATTCTGTTGGCCATGGGGGGACGTCCGATCAAACCGGGCGTGCCGGGCGAAGAACTCGGCATTACTTCGAACGACATCTTTCATCTCGCAAAACTGCCGGAATCGATCCTGATTGTGGGTGGTGGCTACATCGCTTGCGAATTTGCCGGAATTCTCAATGGCATGGGGGTTGAGGTCACACAGTATTATCGCGGCGCGCAAATCCTGCGTGGTTTCGACGAAGAGGCGCGTGGCCTTGTCAGCGATGAAATGCGCCAACGCGGCGTTAATCTTCACGTCGGCACCAACATCGTCGAGATGAAACAGGACGGCGACAAGATTCGTGTTTTGGCGACCAATGGTGAAGAGGCGTTGTTTGATCACGTCATGTTCGCAACGGGCCGTGTGCCCAATAGCGAGGACATGGGGTTGACCGAAATCGGTATAGAACTTGGCCGCAAGGGCGAGGTTGTTGTTGACGATTACGGCCAGACAGGGGTGCCGTCTGTGTATGCCGTTGGGGATGTGACCGACCGTGTGAACCTCACGCCGGTCGCGATCCGCGAGGGCATGGCTTTTGTCGAGACCGTGTTCAAAGGCAACCCGACCAAGCCCGATCATGACCTGATCCCGACCGCAATTTTCACCCAGCCTGAGATGGGCACGGTTGGTCTTTCCGAAGAGGATGCGCGCGAGCAGGAGCTGATCGAAGTCTATGCGACGAGCTTCAAGCCGATGCAGCAGAGTTTTGCCGGACGCAGCGAGCGTGTGCTGATGAAACTCGTGGTCAGTCAGGCCACCCGCAAGGTTCTTGGCTGCCACATTGTCGCGCCGGGTGCGGGTGAAATGATCCAGCTCGCGGGTATCGCGGTGAAGATGGGCGCAACGAAAGAAGACTTTGATCGCACCGTTGCGGTGCATCCGACCATGTCGGAAGAACTGGTTACAATGAAGACCCCGGTGCGGACGGGTTGATTTTTTCCCGGCACAGCACAGGTTATGTGCATGTGCCAAGGACGTGAGACAGAAAGGGATGAACCTTAATGGCAGGCAATAATGGCGGCCCCTGGGGCGGCGGCGGACATCAGGGAGGCGGCGGCAATCGCGGCAACAATGGTGGCGGCGGTCGTGGCCCGGGTGATGATGGCCCGCAAATCCCCGATATCGATGAGTTGATGAAAAAAGGTCAGGACCAGCTGCGCGTGCTTATGGGCGGTCGTGGTGGTTCCAGCAATGGTCAGGGCGGCGGTCGTCGCCCATCCGGCGGCGGCATTGGTCGCGGCGGTGTGCTGCTTGGCCTTGCGGCTGTGGTGGTGCTTTGGGCCTCGCAGAGTTTCTATACGGTGAAGCCGGAAGAACTTTCTGTCGAACTGTTCCTTGGTGAATACTCCAGCACCGGCCAGCCGGGTCTTAATTTTGCGCCTTGGCCGGTTGTGACCAAAGAGGTCGTTCCGGTGACTCGTGAACAGAACGAGGATATCGGTGTTGGTGCGCGCGGCTCTGATGCAGGCCTGATGCTGACCGGAGACGAGAACATCGTCGATATTGATTTCCAGGTAGTTTGGAACATCAGTGATCCGTCGGAGTATCTGTTTAATCTGCGTGATCCGCGCACCACGATCCGCGCAGTCTCGGAATCGGCGATGCGTGAGATCATCGCGCAATCTGATCTTGCGCCGATCCTCAACCGTGACCGCGGTGTGATTGCCGGGCGCCTGCAGGACCTGATCCAGCTTACGCTCGACAGCTACGATTCGGGCGTGAACATTGTGCGCGTCAACTTTGACAAGGCCGATCCGCCGGAAACTGTCATCGACGCCTTCCGCGACGTGCAGGCCGCGGAGCAGGAACGTGACCGGATCGAGAAAGAGGCTGATGCTTACGCCAACAAGGTCCTTGCGGGCGCACGTGGTGAGGCAGCACAAGTTCTCGAAGAAGCCGAAGGCTATCGCGCCCAGGTCGTCAACGAAGCCGAAGGTGAAACGAGCCGCTTCACGGCTGTTCTCGAAGAATATCGTAAGGCCCCGGACGTCACCCGGAAGCGTCTCTATCTCGAAACGATGGAAGAAGTGCTTGGCCGTGTCGACAAGATCATCATCGACGAGCAGCACAGCGGTCAGGGTGTTGTGCCCTACCTGCCGCTCAACGATCTGAAGAAGGGGAATAACTGATGCGGAAAACGACTTATCTTCTTCCCATTCTGGTGATCGTGGTCGCGGCGGCCCTGTCGTCGATCTTTATTGTGGATGAACGTGAAAAGGCGCTGGTGCTGCAATTCGGCCGTGTGGTCGACGTCAAGGAAGAGCCGGGCCTGTCCTTCAAGATCCCGCTCATTCAGGAAGTTGTCTACTATGATGACCGCATCCTGAGCCGTGATGTGGATCCGCTGGAGGTCACCCCTTCGGATGATCGCCGTCTTGTTGTCGACGCCTTCGCACGCTACCGCATCATTGATGTGCGCCAATTCCGTCAGGCCGTTGGTCCGGGCGGTATTCCTGCGGCGGACGCAAAAGTTGACGGTATCTTGCGCGATTCGTTGCGCGAAGTGCTCGGTCAGGTGTCGTCGAATGATATCCTGAGTTCGGATCGTGCGGCGCTTATGCTGCGTATCCGAAATGGGGCCTATGATACCGCGCTGGGTCTTGGTGTCGAAATCATCGACGTGCGCCTCAAGCGGACAGACCTGCCGCGCGAAAACCTTGACGCGACCTTTGCGCGGATGCGTGCGGAACGTGAGCGTGAGGCAACGGACGAACGCGCCCGCGGTGAAGAAGCCGCGCAGCGTGTGCGGGCACAAGCAGACCGGACCGTGGTCGAGCTTGTCTCGGACGCCAAGCGTCAGTCGGAGATCATCCGCGGTGAGGCCGATGCCAAGCGTAACGGGATTTTTGCCGAAGCCTTTGGTGCGGACCCGGAATTCTTTGAATTCTACCGCTCGCTTGCCGCTTATCGCGGGGCGCTTCTTGGGGAGAACTCGACCATGGTCATGTCGCCCGATAGCGATTTCTTCAACTATCTGAAATCGGACAAAGCGCCCCAATGATCGGGACTGCATTGTTGGCGATTGGCCTTGTGCTAATCATTGAGGGGCTGGTCTATGCACTGGCCCCTTCGCTTGTCGAGCAACTGCTCGAAGCCCTACGCGCCCTGCCGGAAGGGCAGCGTCGCACCCTTGGTCTTGCGGCCATTGCTTTCGGTGTTGCGCTGGTCTGGCTGGCGAAGGCTCTCGGCGCGTAACATTTCTCACAATCCGCTCACAAGAGATTGCACACTTGCGATGTGCGTTGAGTTGCCAATGATGGTGCTTAGGTAGAGAGTATCGCCAAAGACCATCGTCTCTTGGACAGGTCGTAATACAGGAGAATACGGAGTGAATAGTCAGGCAGTTGCAATCGCGCGCCCGGTCGGGGCGCAATTACGGGTCATGTGGATCGCGGGACTTGCGGTGCTTTTGCTCGTCGCTCAATCCATTGCCGCGCAAGCCCGACCGGAGAGCTTTGCCGATTTGGCCCAAAAAGTAAGCCCGGCCGTGGTTAACATCACGACTTCGACTGTTGTTGCCGGGCGGACCGGACCACAAGGCATCGTGCCCAAAGGATCGCCCTTCGAAGATTTCTTTCGCGAGTTTCAGGATCGTAATGGCGACGGAGACAAACCGCGCCGCACATCGGCGCTTGGCTCGGGGTTCGTAATTTCAGAAGACGGGTTTGTCGTCACAAATAACCATGTGATCGACGGGGCAGACGAAATCCTGATCGAATTCTTCTCGGGTGAAGAACTTGCGGCAAAGGTGATCGGCACCGACCCCAAGACGGATATCGCGCTGCTCAAGGTGGAAAGCGATGACCCGCTTCCTTTCGTGAGCTTTGGCGACAGTGATACCGCCCGTGTGGGGGATTGGGTGCTGGCTATGGGCAACCCGCTTGGTCAAGGTTTTTCGATTTCTGCGGGCATCGTTTCGGCCCGCAACCGTGCCCTTTCAGGGAGCTATGACGATTACATTCAGACTGACGCCGCGATCAACCGGGGCAACTCGGGCGGGCCGCTGTTCAATATGGATGGGGATGTTGTCGGTGTGAATACCGCGATTTTGTCGCCCAATGGCGGCTCGATCGGGATCGGGTTTTCGATGGCGTCTAATGTGGTGACCCGCGTTGTGGCCCAGCTTAAGGAATTCGGCGAGACCCGCCGTGGCTGGCTTGGCGTGCGTATCCAGAATGTTGGCGAAGATATGGTCGAAGCGATTGAGGGTCTCGAATCCACTGCTGGTGCCATGGTTACAGATGTGCCTGAAGGTCCGGCGATGGAGGCCGGTATTCTGGCAGGGGACGTGATCTTGTCTTTCGATGGCAAGAAGGTCGAAGATGTGCGTGGTCTTGTGCGTCAGGTTGGCAATGCCGATGTGGGCAAAGCTGTGCGCGTGATTGTGCTGCGCGATGGGGTGCAAAAGACGCTAAAGGTGACCCTTGGCCGTCGTGAAACTGCGGAAAGCACAGAAGAGGCAGCAGAGCCGGGCCAAGCGCCGGGTCCGATCGAGAAAGACATTCTCGGGCTTACGGTCACGCCGCTGACCGATGCCATGCGTTCTGAGTTGGGTGCTGCTGAAGGCACCACTGGCCTTGTTGTGACCCGCGTGGATGAAACCTCGACGGCCTATGAGAAAGGGCTGCGGGCTGGTGACATCCTCACGGAGGCCAGCCAGCAAAAGATCGCTTCGGTGTCGGACCTGGAAGACCGTATCTCGGAGGCACAGGAGGCCGGGCGCAAATCGCTTCTGCTTCTGGTACGCCGCGGTGGTGAGCCGCGCTTTGTGGCGCTCAATATCGAAGAGTGACGCAAGTTTTCCTATGAGACAGAGGAAAGGGCGCCTTTGGGCGCCCTTTTTAGTTTTCCTCGCGTCGCACCGCGATGAGGCCAAGTTGGCGCGCGGCTTCCAGCGACAGGATTGCACTGTCGAGTTCTTGTTCTTTCTGGTAGCGGCGGATAGCGGCGCGGGTGCGTTTGTCCCGCCGTCCCGTGATGGCACCATAATAGTGCCCCCGCACCTTGAGGGCGCGTTGCACGGAGGCGGTGAAATCTTCGGTCCAGGCGGCTTCACATGGGGTCTCGAACCACGTCTCTCGCCGTTCTCGCACAATCCTCTGGTGGGTTTCGCTGCGGTAGATGGCCGGACTCAGCACAGTGCCATCAGCAAGAACCTCAGGGGGCTGGACCATGATTTGCTCGGTTACTGTTTCGATCACTGCGGGGCTAACCGCGCGGCCCCAGCATGTGCCCGGTGCGGCCCCCGGCGGGGCTATGGCGCTATCGGCTTGTACAATGTCTGGCTCCCTGAGAGCGGCAATGTCGGGAGTAAGGGCCGTCCCGTTTTCGCAGGCAGCCAGAGCCAGCCCTGAAAGGACGGCAATGAAAAAAGGGCGCGGTGTCATGCTCGGGCCTCTGGAGCTTGGTCTCCGGATGTTTCTATAACTCTA
Source organism: Paracoccaceae bacterium (assembly GCA_018223085.1). Classification (GTDB taxonomy): domain Bacteria; phylum Pseudomonadota; class Alphaproteobacteria; order Rhodobacterales; family Rhodobacteraceae; genus Shimia. The sequence continues at coordinate 8,990 of JAAEZB010000029.1, read as the reverse complement.
CCTGCTTTTCGTGCTTTTCAAAAGTCTTCTGCATGAACGAATGTGGAACAATGGCAATTGGTCGCTAGGAAACCGGACCTATGTCGCAAAAGAGACTGGCACGTATCCTGAGGGCACACTACCTAAGGGAAAACGCATGTAAGGAAGGGTAATATGGCCAAGATCACATATATCGAGCATAACGGAGCCGAGCACGTGGTGGATGTCGCCAGCGGGCTGACCGTGATGGAAGGCGCGCGCGACAATAACATTCCCGGCATCGAAGCCGATTGCGGCGGGGCCTGTGCCTGTTCAACCTGCCACGTTTATGTCGATGCAGCTTGGGTCGAAAAGATTCCGGGCAAGGACGACATGGAAGAAGACATGCTTGATTTCGCTTATGAGCCGGATCCGGTGCGCTCGCGTCTGACGTGTCAGATCAAAGTCACAGACGACATGGACGGTCTGATCGTGCATATGCCGGAACGCCAGATCTGATGGGGCGCGGGGTGTGGCGTTCTTCTCGCTGCGCGCGGATGGGCGCTGCCCTGTGGCTGACTGTGGTCGGCTCAGGTGGGGCGGCTTTGGCCGAGATTGCCTCGGCCAGCTATGGCAGTCCGACCACGCGCTATGACCACGGTATCCTTGGCGATGCGGTCGAATATGGCACGCTTGAGATGCGGCTGCGTGATGGGCGCAAGTTGCGGGTGACCTTGCCAGAGGATCGGGTCTTTGAGGATATCGCTCCGCGCCTTGCCGATCTTGATCACGATGGCACACCGGAAGTCATCACCATCGAAAGCAGTCTGACAAAAGGGGCGCGTCTTGCCATTTATGGCGAAACCGGCCTGATTGCGGCGACCCCCTTTATAGGGCGTGCCCACCGCTGGCTCGCGCCGCTTGGTGCGGCGGACCTTGATGGGGACGGTGCGGTAGAGCTGGCCTATATCGACCGTCCACACCTTGCCCGTGTGCTACGGGTCTGGCGCTTTCAGGACGGCGTATTGCAGCATGTCGCAGACCTGCAAGGGCTGACCAATCACCGAATTGGGCAGGATTATATCTCAGGTGGCATACGGACCTGTGCCGGCGGGCCAGAGATTATCACCGCCAATGCCGATTGGAGCCGGACCATGGCGACACGCCTTTCTGGCAGCCGCCTTACCTCCCGAGATATTGGCCCGTTCACGGGGCGCAAAAGCTTGGAAGAGGCCCTTGTCTGTGAAGATTAACCCGCGGCGGAGTTGATGACGTGATCGCCGCCGATCGCCCCGAGAGATTGCAGGAGTGCGGCGGTATTACTCGCGCCGAATTTCTTCAGGAGCTTGGCGCGATGCACCTCAACCGTGCGGTTTGACATCTCTAGGATGCGGGCGATTTCCTTGCTGGTCATGCCTTCGCTCATCAACGACAAGACCTCGCGTTCGCGCCGTGTCAGATGATGATAGGGGCGATTTTCCGAGAGATCGGCGAAGCTCCAGACTGCGCGCATGAGCGGGTTTTCAGGGGTAAAGGAATGGCCCCGCACCCGGCACCAGAACATCTCTCCGCCATTGCGCATCATCACCCGTTCATCCCAATAGCTGTTGCCTTCGCGCAGGGATTGAACGCCGCGATTGCGGATCGTGGCGAACTCGTCGAGGGACGGGTAGAGGATCGCAAAAGTCTGATCCTGAAGCTCCTCGCGTGGGTAGCCGAACATCTCGGCAAAGGTGCGATTGCAATCACGGATTACCCGGTTTTCTGTCACCACGATTCCGACCGGCACGAAATGGAAGGCGAGTTCCGTGAAGTCCCGGTTGCGGTAGGCGTCGTCAATGGACAGCGTATCGGTGATGGCTTGGGCCCTTTCGAGATGCGTGGTGGCGCAGAAAGTAATCGGCGCGGGGGCGGCTGGCAATTGCTTTGCCGTTTCGGGGCTGTCAGCTCAGGTAGTAATTCTCTGGTTGGAGAGAGGGCGGCACCTCAAGGTCGAGATGTGGCGCGAGGCTGCGTTCCACCGTGCGGCAGAGCGCGTCGAGCGGCAATCCGTTCACTGTTTCACCAAAGGGATGGGAAAGTTCCTCGGTCACCTCGGCCAAGCCAAGCAGCATATAGGCAACGATGGCGACGAAAAGCGGGGTGAGCCATCCGGCACTATCGAGCATCGCGAGGGGGATCAGCAGCACGTAGAGATAGGTCGTGCGGAAGACCAGCAGGGAATAGACATAAGGCAGCGGTGTTGTGGCGATCCGCTCACAAGCGGCCTGTGCGGCGGCGATATAGCCGAGCCGTTCGGCGAGGGCGCGGCGTCCAAACCCGTCCGCCCCGGAGTCGCGGATAACCTCGTTCATCCGGCTCAGGGCAGCACAGGGCGGATGAGAGGCGTCGGAAAAACTCTCTTCATGCCAAGGCTTTGCGCTGATGTCGTTCTTGATGCCACGAAGCTGAATGCGGTGCAGATGAATGAACGTCAGGGCAAGGCGCAGAAGGCGGCGGCGGTCTTGCTCTTGTGGAATGAAGAGATCGGCCTCGCGGCCAAGGCTGCGCATGTCGGAGATGAGTTGGCCCCAGAGGCGGCGGGCTTCCCACCAGCGTTCATAGGCGGCGTTGTTGCGAAAGCCGAGGATCAGGGACAATGCAACACCGAAGACGGCGAAAGGCGCAGCGTTGGTATGGGGCAGGGCCCAGATATGGGTGTCGACAAGGACGATGGCGGCCGACACGAGGGCGAAGCCGATGATCCGGGGCAGGATCACAGGCAGCACCGAGCCGCGCATGGCAAAGAAGAGTTGGGCGACGCCGGGTTTATCTCGCAGGATCATGTCTGTGCTCCGCAACCGAAAAGAGGCCCCGAGGGGCCTCTTGAGAGATAGTCACGAATCAGGGGCGGGGTGCAAGCACCCTCAAAGAGCGCGCCAGCCGATGTCGCGGCGGTAAAACCCTTCGGGCCAGTCGATGGCCTCTACCATGGCATAGGCACGATCACGGGCTTCCTGAAGCGTGGCGCCGCGTGCGGTGACGTTGAGGACGCGGCCGCCCGTGGCGGTCATGGCGCCGTCTTTTTCGGTCGTGCCCGCGTGGAAGACCATGTTCATGCTATCCTCGGGGAGGGCTTTGAGGCCCTTAATTTCGCTACCTTTTTCATAGGACCCCGGATAGCCGTTTGCGGCCATCACAACGGTGATCGCATGATCGTCGGCCCAGTTGACGCGGGTCTCAGAGAGGCGCTCTTCGGCTGCAGCGTGCAGGAGGTCGAGCGCCTGCGCGCCAAGGCGCATCATTAGGACCTGACACTCGGGGTCACCAAAGCGAACGTTATATTCCACGAGGCGGGGCTGGCCGTCCTTAATCATGAGGCCAACATAGAGTACGCCCTGATAAGGCGAGCCTCGGCGAGCCATCTCGTCGATGGTTGGCTGAACGATTTCGTCGAGGGCCTTCTGGGCGATCTCGTCCGAAAGGACCGGCGCGGGCGAATAGGCGCCCATGCCGCCGGTGTTGAGGCCGGTGTCGCCTTCGCCAACGCGCTTGTGGTCTTGCGCGGTGCCGATCGGCAGGGCGGTCTTGCCATCACAAAGGATGAAGAAGGACGCCTCTTCGCCCTCCATGAATTCTTCGATCACCACCTCGGCGCCCGCGCCACCGAAGGCCCCGCCAAACATGTCGTCAATGGCATCCAGCGCGGTTTGGTCGTCCATCGCGACGATCACGCCTTTGCCAGCCGCGAGACCGTCCGCCTTGACGACGATTGGAGCGCCTTGTTCGCGAATATAGGCCTTGGCGGCTTCAGGATCTTTAAAGTGACCGTACGCTGCGGTCGGGGCATGGGCTGCGTCGCAGATTTCCTTGGTGAAACTCTTGGAGGCTTCGAGCTTGGCGGCCTCTTCGGAGGGACCAAAGACCAGCACACCCGCTTCGCGCAGGCGATCCGCCACGCCCGCCGCAAGCGGAGCCTCGGGGCCGATGATGACGAAGTCGATGGCGTTTTCCTCGACAAAGGTCACCACCGTGGCGCCATCGTCGATGTTGATTTTGGCGCAATCGGCGATCTGGGCGATGCCGCCATTGCCGGGGGCGACGATGAGCTTGTCGCATTTGGGGTTCTGCATCACCGCCCATGCCAGCGCGTGCTCGCGTCCGCCGCTGCCGAGAATGAGAATGTTCATGGGGGAATCCTTCCGCTTGGCCTTGCTTTGCAGGCGTTCTAAGCTGTGTCTCTCTATTCCACAAGCGAGGCCAGATGTCCGATCTTATCGATTCCCCCGTCGAAGGCGAAAATGCCCCGGAATTCAGTGTTTCCGAGATCTCGGGGGCGCTTAAACGCACCATTGAGGGAGCGTTTGGTCGGGTGCGGGTGCGCGGCGAGGTGGGGCGCGTGATGCTGGCGCGGTCAGGGCATCTTTATTTTGATGTGAAGGATGACCGGTCAGTTCTCGCGGCGGTAAGCTGGAAAGGGCAGGTGTCGCGCCTGTCGATCATGCCTGAAGAGGGCATGGAGGTTATTGTCACGGGCAAGCTCACGACGTTTGGGTCACAGTCGAAATATCAGATCAATGTTGATGACGTGGCCGTGGCGGGCGAGGGCGCGCTTATGGCGATGCTTGAAAAGCGCAAGAAACAGTTGGCGGCGGAGGGGTTGTTTGCGCCGGAGCGTAAGAAGCCGTTGCCGTATCTGCCTGAGATCATTGGGGTTGTGACCTCACCCTCGGGGGCGGTTATTCGCGATATTCTGCACCGTCTTCGCGACCGGTTTCCACGTAAGGTCCTGATCTGGCCGGTGGCGGTTCAGGGCGAGCAATGCGCGGCGCAGGTGGCGGCGGCGATTGAAGGGTTCAACAAGCTTTTGCCGGGTGGTGCGATGCCGCGTCCAGACCTGTTGATCGTGGCGCGGGGCGGCGGAAGTATTGAGGATTTATGGGGGTTTAACGAGGAAATCGTGGCGCGTGCAGCGGCGGCGTCGGATATCCCGCTGATCTCGGCCGTGGGGCATGAGACGGATACGACGCTGATTGATTTCGTGTCGGATCAACGTGCCCCGACCCCGACCGCGGCGGCGGAGATGGCGGTGCCGGTGCGGCGGGATTTGCTGGGCTGGACCGAGGAGCAGGGGGGGCGGTTGACCAGGGCGCTGGTCGATGGGATTTCCCGGCGGTCTCAACGGCTTGGGGATTTGTCGCGGGCTTTGCCGAGTGGCGAGGCCTTGCTTCAGACGCCGCGCCAGAGGTTGGACCGGTCGGCGGAGAACCTGCC
>JAAEZB010000029.1:0-3442 GCA_018223085.1 Paracoccaceae bacterium | reverse complement strand
ACGGACACGAAAACGGCCAAGAAAGCGCAGGAAATCGAGATCGAATTCGCCGATGGCAAGGTGGTTTTGGGCGAGAAATCGGTGGCCAAAAAGGCCTCGTCCAAGCCGTCAAAACCGCCCGAGCAAGGCAGCCTTTTCTAGAAAGGTTAACGCCAAAACGCACATCGGTATCGCGTCGGTATTGCGTCTGTATCGCGGTGGTGGGGGAGATCCGGACCCAGCGTGCGTTAAGATTTAGACGCCGACCTTAGGGCCGAGGCAGAGCATCTCGCCTTTGCCTTCGACCTCGTAGAGGATTGTGGGGTCATCGCCGCTTGCAAAGCGGGCGGCAAGGCGGTCACCGTCGAGATAGAAGAGCCAGCATTGTGGCACCGGGTTGTCTTCGTAGACAAAGCAGATTTGTTCGCCGCTCGGATACCATGCGCCGTCCTTGCATTCGCCATCAAGAAAGGACCAGCGCACACGGCGGTCGGGGAGGTATTCCTCAACGCCGTAGCGTTCGCCGCCCAACCCGTAATAAAGCGTTTTGCCCTTGGTGTGGGCCTCGAATTCCGAGGCGGTCATCGGGCTTTCGGCGAGAGCCGGGAGGGCGGTCAGGAGAAAGGCAAGGATCAGGCGTTTCATGGGTCGAGCCTGCCAGAGGTGCCGTGCCCGATCCAGCCTCAATGCGTTGATTGGCCGAGTTTCGCCAATTTGGGGTCCATCACCTTGCGCCACATGCGCGGCCAGAGGGCGAGCGCGCCCATGATTGGCAGAGAGCGCGGCAGGATCGGCATCGTCTCGCGGTCGAGTTCGAGCGACGGGTAAGTGCGCAGCGGGTGCATGTGGTGGTCAGAGTGGCGCGGGGCGTTGAGCATCAGGGCCGAGGAATAAAATTGTGGAGCGTTCCAGCTATGCTCGGGGCCGACCGGTTCGAGGCGGCCATCGGCACCGCGTTTGCGGCTCAGGCCGTAGTGTTGAACATAGTCGGAAACCAGAAGCTGCATCTGGGCATAGCTGGTGAGCAGGATCAGGGCGAGGATGCCGGAAAGCCCGAAGATGGCGCCGGAGAGGAGCACCATGAGAAGGCCGCCGCCGACGTAGTAGAGATAGGGGTGGGTCCAGAAGGGTTTGGGCGTGCGGGCCCGGGCGCGCAGGGCGTTTTCGGCGGCTAGGCCCTTGAGGAAGGAACCTTTCCACGCGCGGGGCCAGAAGCGGTAGAAGCTTTGGCCCGGAGCGGGGCTATTGGGGTCCATGGGGCTTGCGACCCAGACGTGATGCACGCGGGGATGGGCCGAGGCGTGATGGCCAAAGAGCAGCGAGATATAGACCGCGATGCCAAGCCAGCGCGGGAAGCGGGCCTGTTTGTGGATCAGCTCATGAGCGTTGGCGTTGCTCACCTGTCCGAAGAAGAGGCCGAAGGCGATGAAGCATAGGAGCCGTTCGACAAGGCCGAAGCCGGAATCGCCACCGATGGCATAGAGCGCGATCCAGATCAGGACGAGATGGGCAAAGCCGAGGAAGAGCGCCAGTTCCTCGCCCACGGGGAATTCGCCATCTGCGCCGCGCCGGGCGGCAGCCCCCTGCACCAAGCGGTCCATGAGATAGGTAAAACCCGTGAGGTAAAGCAGCGCAATCAGGCACCAGAGACCACCGGAGAGACCGGCCAAAGCCAGAAGCAGAACGGGGAGCATTGTCGCGATGGAAAACCAGAGCATGGGGTGCCTCATCATAGCGTGTCGCGCGGGCGTATTTGCCCATAGATCGCGGGCGGATACAATGCGTGCCAAGGACGCGGGGGAGCGATATGCGCTTCCGGGTTGGGACATGTCGTTTTTGACCTCGCCGTTCAGGCATTGGCCGCGATAGGGTGGGGCGGAATTTGGAGCGGGGGAACCGGGATGGCACTCGACGAGTCCAAGAAGGGCATCTGGAAATCGGGCAAGGGCAAGGGGCGGCGCGTACCCAAGGGGCGGCAGCTTGACGATCAGGCCCATGCGGAGGTTCTGGCGCTATTGGGCGATCGCCCCCGGCGGCGCGATCTTTTGATCGAGTTTTTGCATCTGGTGCAGGATGCCTATGGGCATTTGTCGGCGGGCCATATCCGGGCCTTGGCCGAGGAACTGCGCATTGGGCAGGCAGAGGTCTATGAGGTGGCGTCCTTTTATGCCCATTTCGACGTGGTGCGCGAGGGGGAGACCCCGCCGCCGGCATTGACCATTCGGGTGTGCGATTCCCTATCTTGTGAACTTGCCGGGGCGCAGCAGTTGAAGGCGGCGCTTGAGGACGGTTTGGACCCTGCGCAGGTGCGCGTGCTGCGGGCGCCCTGCATGGGGCGGTGTGATACGGCACCGACCTTGGAGATTGGGCATAATCATATCGACCATGCCACGGTCGAGAAGGTCGAGGCGGCGATTGCGGCGGGCGAGACACACCCGGATATCCCCGACTATCAGGGGTTTGCCGAATATAAGGCCGATGGCGGATACCGCATGTTGCAGAGCTTGCGCGACGGTGGCGATTGGGAAGCGGTTCAGGGCAAGGTTCTTGAGGCGGGTTTGCGCGGTCTTGGCGGGGCGGGGTTTCCGTCGGGGACCAAGTGGGGCTTTGTGCGGGCCAATCCGGGGCCGCGATATCTGGCGGTGAATGGGGACGAGGGGGAGCCGGGCACCTTCAAGGACCGGCATCATCTTGAGCGCGAACCGCATATGTTTCTTGAGGGGATGTTGATTGCGGCCTGGGCCGTGGAAGCGGAGGTCGCGTTCATTTACATGCGCGATGAATATCCGGCGGTGCTTGAGATTTTGCGCCGGGAGATTGCCGCGCTTGAGGCGGCGGGGATCGTCGCGCCGGGCTATATCGACCTGCGCCGGGGCGCGGGGGCGTATATTTGCGGCGAAGAGAGCGCGATGATCGAGTCGATCGAAGGCAAGCGGGGCGAGCCGCGCCATCGTCCGCCTTTTGTCGCACAGGTGGGGATTTTCGGGCGTCCGACGCTCGTGCATAATGTCGAGACGCTCTATTGGGTGGCGCGGATTGCGCGGTTCGGGCCGGAGATCATGAACACGGTCGAAAAGAACGGTCGCAAGGGGCTGCGCAATTATTCGGTGTCGGGGCGCGTGGCGGAGCCGGGGGTGTATCTTTTGCCAGCCGGGTCAACGATCACGGATATTATCGAGGCGGCGGGCGGGATGGCCGAGGGGCATGTGTTCAAGGCCTATCAGCCGGGCGGGCCGTCTTCGGGGCTTTTGCCTGCGTCGATCAACGATGTGCCGCTTGATTTTGACACGTTGCAGCCGCTTGGGAGCTTTATCGGATCGGCCGCCGTTGTGGTTTTGTCGGATCGCGATAGCGCGAAAGAGGCGGCGCTTAATATGCTGCGGTTCTTTGAGGATGAAAGCTGTGGGCAGTGCACGCCCTGCCGGGTGGGCTGTGAGAAGGCGGTGAAGCTCATGCAGGCGGA
>JAAEZB010000028.1 GCA_018223085.1 Paracoccaceae bacterium | reverse complement strand
ATTGGTCATTGGCTCTGGAACCAGGGTCGCTATGACCTCGCTTATTTCATCCAGATGCGGACCTCGGAAATCTTCGGTATCGACATTCACCCGGCCGCCCGTATCGGCAAAGGGATCATGATCGACCATGCTCATTCGATCGTCATCGGCGAAACTGCCGTGGTGGGCGATAACGTCTCCATGCTGCATTCCGTGACCCTCGGCGGCACCGGCAAGGAAGAAGAAGACCGCCACCCCAAAATCGGCGATGGCGTGTTGATCGGGGCCGGGGCCAAGGTGCTTGGCAATATCAAGGTCGGCCATTGCAGCCGCATCGCCGCCGGGTCCGTGGTGCTTGAAGAAGTCCCGCCATGCTCGACTGTGGCTGGGGTCCCGGCCAAGATCGTTGGCGAGGCGGGGTGCGCGCACCCATCGGTCGAGATGGATCAAATCCTCGACCATTGATTTTCAGGTAAAGCATGAAAAAAGCGCCGCAACATTCTGCGGCGCTTTTGTTTTTTCCAAACAGGTTGGCTCAGGCCAGCATCGCCACGGGGTTCTCAAGGTTGTCGACAATCGCCTTGAGAAGCTCCGCCCCAAGCGCGCCGTCAATGACCCGATGATCGACCGACATGGTGACCGACATGACGGTCGCTACGGTGACGTTTCCATCTTCTCCGACAATCGGCTTCTTCACGCCCGCACCCACGGCAAGGATGCCCGCATGCGGTGGGTTCACGATGGCGTCGAAATTGTCGATGCCGAACATGCCAAGGTTGGAAATCGCGAAACTACCGCCCTGATATTCCTGCGGTGCGAGCTTGCGATCGCGCGCCCGTGCAGCAAGATCTTTCATCTCTGCCGACAGCGCCGAGAGTGATTTCATCTCCGCATCCCGAAGGACCGGCGTGAACAGCCCGCCCTCGATGGCGACCGCTACGGCCACATCCGAAGGTTTGAGCTTCAACACACGATCCCCGGCCCAGACGGCATTACACTCCGGCACCTGCTGAAGCGCGTTGGCCACGGCCTTGATGATAAAATCATTGACCGAAAGCTTCACGCCGCGCGCCTCAAGCTGCTTGTTGATCTGGCTGCGGAACGCAAGAAGCGCGTCTAGCTTGATATCGCGACGCAGATAGAAATGCGGGATGGTCTGCTTGGCTTCCGAAAGGCGCGCGGCAATGGTCTTGCGCATCCCGTCAAGCGTGACCTCTTCATAGTCGCGCCCTTCATACATGCGTTTGACGGTATCGGTATCCGGGCCGCTCGGGGCTGCTGCTACCGATGCAACCGGCGCCGCCGCCGCAGGGGCGGGCGCGGCTGCTGGGGCAGGGGCCTTGGTGCCCGGTGCCGCCGCTTCGACATCGGCCTTAACAATCCGCCCGCGCGGGCCAGAGCCCGCCAGCGCGGCAAGGTCGATGCCCTTTTGTGCCGCGATACGTCGGGCAAGGGGCGATGCAAAAATGCGGCTGCCATCCGCCGCCACCGGGGCAGGGGCGGATGCCTCGGAGCCCCCGACAGGGGCCGCCTCGACCTCCGCATTAGCGGCAGGCGCCGCTTCCGGCGCCGCCGGGGCGCTCGCGCCAATATCCTCGGCGCTTTCGCCGTCCTCAAGAAGCACAGCAATCACGGTGTTAACCTTGACCCCTTCGCTGCCGTCCTGAACGAGGATCTTGCCGATCACCCCTTCATCCACGGCTTCGAATTCCATCGTTGCCTTGTCGGTTTCGATTTCGGCAATGATATCGCCCGAGGCGACCGTATCGCCCTCTTTGACGAGCCATTTCGCCAGCGTGCCTTCCTCCATGGTTGGCGACAGGGCGGGCATGAGAATTTCAATAGGCATGTCCGTCTCCTTAGCGATAGGTCACTTGCTTAACCGCCGCGATGACCTCATCCGTCGTCACAAGCGCAAGCTTTTCAAGGTTCGCCGCATAGGGCATCGGCACATCTTTCCCCGTGCAGTTCAGAACCGGCGCATCAAGATAATCAAAGGCGCGGGTCATGATCTCTGCCGAGAGGTGGTTGCCGATCGACCCCACGGGCCAGCCTTCCTCGACCGTCACACAGCGGTTGGTCTTCATCACCGAGGCGATCACCGTGTCATAATCAATCGGGCGCAGGGTGCGCAGGTCGATGACCTCCGCTTCGATCCCCTCTTCGGCGAGTTTCTCTGCCGCCTCAAGCGCGTATTGCATGCCGATCCCGAAGGAGACGATGGTGACATCCGACCCTTCGCGCCAGATGCGCGCCTTGCCAAACGGTACGGTGAAATCGTCCATCACCGGAACCTCGAAACTCCGCCCATAAAGGATTTCGTTTTCAAGGAAGATGACCGGGTTGGGATCCCGGATGGCACTCTTGAGAAGGCCCTTCGCATCCGATGCCGAATAGGGCATCACGACCTTGAGGCCTGGGATTTGCGCATACCATGCGGCGTAATCCTGCGAGTGCTGCGCGCCAACGCGGGCCGCGGCACCGTTCGGGCCACGGAACACCATCGGCGCGCCCATCTGACCACCCGACATATAAAGGGTCTTGGCGGCCGAGTTGATGATCTGGTCAATCGCCTGCATGGCAAAGTTGAAGGTCATGAACTCGACAATCGGGCGTAATCCGCCAAAGGCCGCGCCAACCGCGATCCCGGCAAAGCCATGCTCGGTAATCGGCGTGTCGATCACCCGCTTGGAGCCGAACTCATCCAGAAGCCCTTGGGAGACCTTATAGGCCCCCTGATACTCCGCGACTTCCTCGCCCATGAGGTAGACATTTTCGTCGCCGCGCATCTCTTCGGCCATCGCATCGCGCAACGCCTCGCGCACGGTCTGCGACTTCATCTTGGTGCCTTCCGGCCAATCGGGCGTCAGGTCCGCTTTGGGCGCTTCCGGTGCCGCAACTGCCGCCACTGGGGCAGGGGCCGCCGCCGCTACCGGGGCGTCCGCCTTGACCGGGGCCGTACCCGGCTCTTCGCCTTCTTCCAAAAGCGTGGCAATCGCCGTGTTGACCTTCACACCCTCGCTGCCTTCCGGCACGAGAATCTGGCCAATCACGCCTTCATCCACCGCTTCGAATTCCATCGTCGCTTTGTCAGTCTCGATCTCGGCGATAATATCGCCCGCAGAGACCGTATCGCCCTCTTTCACGAGCCATTTTGCAAGCGTGCCCTCTTCCATCGTCGGCGACAGGGCAGGCATCAGAATTTCCATAGCCATCTTTCAACTTCCTCCGTCGTCTCAGGCGTAAATATCCGTCCACAGCTCTTCGAGCGCGGGCAGGGGGCTTTCCTTGGCGAAATCGGCGCTGGCGTTGACCACCGCTTTGATTTCCTTGTCGATCGCCTTGAGATCGTCCTCGCTGGCATGTTTGCCCTCGATCAGAAGTTGGCGCACATGGTCGATTGCGTCGCGCTCTTCGCGCATCTTCTGGACTTCTTCACGGGTGCGATACTTCGCCGGGTCCGACATAGAGTGGCCACGATAACGGTAGGTCTTGATCTCAAGGATGTAAGGCCCCTTACCCTTGCGACAATGCGCCACCGCGCGTTCGCCCGCTTCCTTGACTGCAAGAACGTCCATCCCGTCGACCGCTTCGCCCGGAATGCCAAAGGCTTCGCCGCGCGTGTGAATATCGGGGGTCGAGGTCGAGCGCTGCTGCGCCGTGCCCATGGCGTATTGGTTGTTCTCGATGACAAAGATCACCGGCAGGTCCCAAAGCGCCGCCATGTTGAAGGTTTCATAAACCTGACCCTGGTTCGCCGCGCCATCCCCGAAATAGGTAAACGTGACGCGCCCATTGCCCTTGTATTTGTCCGCAAAAGCAAGCCCCGCACCAATCGGCACCTGCGCGCCGACGATGCCATGACCGCCGTAGAAATGCTTCTCCTTGGAGAACATATGCATCGAGCCGCCCTTGCCCTTGGAATAGCCGCCCTCGCGCCCGGTCAGTTCCGCCATGACGCCATTGGGGTCCATCCCACAGGCAAGCATATGCCCGTGATCGCGATAAGAGGTGACGCGCTTGTCGCCTTCCTCTGCCGCGGCCTCAAGGCCGACAACAACCGCCTCCTGACCGATATAAAGGTGGCAGAACCCGCCGATGAGGCCCATGCCATAAAGCTGGCCGGCCTTCTCTTCAAAACGCCGGATCAGCAGCATATCGCGGTAATATTGTGTGAGTTCGTCACCCGAGACATTCGTCTTCTTCGCAGGCCGTTTGGCAGCCATGTCTCTCCTCCCTCAGGAAAAATAGTTTAACGTTAAACAAAATATATCGCATTCACAAAGGACATGCGAGCGAAAATTTCCGGGGAAGGGTGTGGCAGGGCCCTGCGCTTACTGGATAACGATTTCGTCGGCGCGGATCATGCCAAGCACATCGCGTGCCTGCTGATCGAGAAGATCAAGATCAAGGTAATCATCGCTCAGGCGCTGCGTGAGGTTTTCCATCCGCGCAACCTCGGTCTGAAGCCGGGCAAGCTCTTCTTTGAGAACGGTTTTTTCCGCATCTACCTCAACCCGACGGAACAGGCCGTAGTCGCCCTGTACGGCGGCAAAGGTAAAGATCGAGGCAAGCGCAAACGCCACTCCGAAAAACAGGAGCGCACCAATCGCCGGACGGTTCTTTTGTGCTGTCATTTCTGCCTCTTACGCGCCTTTTCGGCGTCTCCTTTCATTATGTCACAAGTGATTCGCCGTGTGAATCCCCAAAACGCAATGATTTGTGACGCAACGGTGCGCTGGCAATGTTGCGCGCCTGCGCCCTAGCATGACGCCAAATGGGAGGACCGAGATATGAGCCAATCTGACGCCGCAAGCCGTCTTGAAACCCACGAGGTGATGAACCAGCCCGCCTTGCGCGGCGCACGTGACCTCTGGGCCGAAGACCTGCCCCTGCGCGAAGCCGCCACCGCCGCAGGCGCGCGCCTTGATGCGCTGGCCGCCTCCGGTGCCGCGCTTGGCGATGAGACGATCCTTACCGCAGGCGAAGACGCCCGCCGTGATCCGCCCCGCCTGACCCTCTTTGATCGCGGTGGCCGCCGCCTTGACGAGGTCGCCTTTAACGAGGGCTATCACACCGTCATGGAGGCCGGTCTCAAGGCTGGCTATGCCTCCGCCGCATGGGATGGCAAACCGGGAGGGCACGCCTCTCACGCCGTCATCGCCTATATGATGCAACAGGTCGAGCCGGGCGCTTGCTGCCCGATGACCATGACCTATGCCGCCGTGCCCGCCCTGCGCCATACGCCCGATCTTGAGAAAATCTGGGCCCCGCGCCTTGCCTCTGGTGTCTATGACCCCTCGACCCGCCCGATTACGGAAAAGACGGGCGCCACCATGGGCATGGCCATGACCGAGAAACAAGGCGGTTCCGACGTGCGCGCCAATACCACCCGCGCGCATCGCGATGGCGAGCATTACCGCCTGCGCGGCCATAAATGGTTCTGCTCCGCGCCCATGTGCGACGGCTTCCTGACACTGGCCCATGCCGAGGGCGGCCTGACCTGTTTCCTCGTGCCCCGCTGGCTCGAAGGCGAGCGCAACTCCATGCGCCTCCAGCGTCTCAAGAACAAGCTCGGCAATCATGCCAACGCCAGCTCCGAGATCGAATATCACGATACGCTCGCCTTCCGCCTTGGCGAAGAGGGCGGCGGCGTGCGCACCATTATCGAGATGGTGCACCATACCCGCCTTGATACCGCCATCGCCCCCGCGGCCCTGATGCGTGCCGCGCTCTCTGAGGCCCATCATTGGGTCTCGCATCGCTCCGCCTTTCAACGCCGCCTGATCGACCAGCCGCTCATGCGCGCCGTCCTGGCCGATCTCGCGCTCGATTGGGAAGGGGCGCTCGCCGTCGCCATGTTCATGGCGGGCACCTTTGACAAGGAGGACGAGGAAAGCCGCGCCTTGGCCCGGATCGGCGTCGCACTGGCCAAGTTCCTCAACAACAAACGCTGCATCTCCGTGGTCGGCGAGGCGATGGAGGTGCTCGGTGGCATGGGATACGTCGAGGACACGCCCCTGCCGATGCTCTACCGCGAGGCCCCCTTGAATTCGATCTGGGAAGGCTCGGGCAACGTGATCTGCCTCGACATCCTGCGCACACTGGCGCGCGAACCGCTCGCCGCCGAGGCGCTCAATGCCGTGCTCGACGCCGCCAAGGGCCGCGACCCGCGCTATGATGCGGTCCTCAACCAACACCGCACCCGCTGGCAGAGCATCCCACCAGAACAAGAGGCACGCTGGTTTACCGAAAGCCTCGCCTCGCTCCTGACCACGGCGGCCCTGATGCGCACCGCACCGGCGCCTGTGGTCGAGGGCTACATCACATCCCGCCTCACCGGCCAGCGCGGCTCCATCGCCGGAAGCGTGACCGGCCTCGATACCGACGCCATCCTCGCGCGTCTGGGCTAACCGCCCTGTCTTCTTCTCTGACAAAAATACTCCCGCCGGAGGCGTCCGGCGGGAGCAACAGTTTCAAACCTCTGGGGTGGGGCGCTTAGCCCGCGACCGAGGCGGCGTAGATGCTTTCAATCGTGCCCGCGATGGTGGCGTTGAACGCATCATCCGACTGCCCCGCCGAAAGCCCTTCGGTCAGCGCACGGCTAAATGACGCAATCACGCCGGTATTCTTCGAAAGCCGTTCATTGGCCTCATCGCGCGCATAACCGCCCGAAAGCGCCACAACCCGCATCACCTTAGGATGATCGACCAACGCTTTGTAATGGTTGGTGGTTTCCGGCAGGGTGAGCTTGAGCATGATCTTCTGCCCCTCGGGCAATGCATCAAGCTGCTTGAGGATCTCAGCCAGAAGAATCTCTTCCGCCGCCGCCTTGTCGGCAATCGAGATCGTCACTTCCGGCTCAATGATCGGCACGAGCCCATGGCCAAGGATCTGTTTGCCAACTTCGAATTGCTGCGCGACCACGGCGGCGATGCCTTCCGGGTTCGCCGCGTTGATGACCGACCGCATCTTGGTGCCGAAAATCCCGGCCTTCACCGCCCGCTCCAAAAGCGCGTCCAGCTCTGGCATCGGTTTCATCACCTGCGCGCCGTTCTCTTCCTCGGCCAAGCCCTTATCGACCTTGAGGAACGGCACCACACCGCGCTCTTTCCACATATAGGTTGCGGTCGGCATGCCGTCGATTTCGCGCTCCATGGTCATCTCAAACAGGATCGCGCCAATGACCTTTTCGCCGGTAAAGGCCGGGGCCTTGGCGATACGCGCGCGCATGGCATGGATCAGGTCGAACATCTCTGCTTCGGAGCCATATTGGTCCTCTTCCACACCATACAAACGCAATGCCTTCGGGGTCGATCCGCCCGATTGGTCAAGAGCGGCAATAAAGCCCGCGCCGGAGGTCATCTGTTCAATTTGTGCTTGCTTGGTCATACCTTGTCCGCCCTGAAAAATCCGTTTGCTGCAGTGCAAAATGAATACGCCCCGCTTCTACGGGAGCGGGGCGCATCATGCAATTCTGGTGGCGCTAACGAAATGCGCGCCTGCCTGATATTCGGGCGGTTTGACCTAGCCTTCGAGGGCTGCCACACCGGGCAGGGCCTTGCCTTCCATCCATTCGAGGAACGCACCGCCGGCGGTCGAGATATAGGTGAAATCCTTCGCAGCGCCCGAGGCATTGAGCGCCGCGACCGTGTCGCCGCCGCCCGCCACCGAGATGATACCGCCCGATTTGGTCAGCGCCGCCGCCACAAGGGCCGCCGCATTGGTCGCGGTGTCAAACGGTTCGATCTCGAACGCCCCAAGCGGGCCGTTCCAGATCACCGTATGCGAAGACGACAGAACCGAGGTGATTTCCTTGACGCTCTGCGCCCCGGCATCAAGGATCATCGCATCCGCCGGGCAGGCGTCCGCCGCCACGGTCTCATTGGCCGCATTGGCCTTGAATTCGCGTGCGACAACGATGTCGACCGGCAGCACGATATTGCACCCCGTGGTCTCGGCCTTGTCCATGATCTCCTTGGCGGTGTCGGTCATGTTCAGCTCGGCCAGCGATTTGCCGACCTCAATGCCCTTGGCCGCAAGGAACGTATTGGCCATGCCGCCCCCGATCACCAGGTTGTCGACCTTCTCGACAAGGTTCGACAAAAGCTCAAGCTTGGTCGACACTTTCGCGCCGCCCACAACCGCCGTGACCGGACGCGCCGGTTTGCCAAGCGCCGCTTCCAGCGCCGAAAGCTCCGCCTGCATGAGGCGCCCGGCACAGGCTGGCATCTTGTGCGCAAGGCCCTCGGTCGAACAATGCGCCCGGTGCGCCGCCGAAAAGGCGTCGTTGCAATAGACTTCGCCAAGCTTGGCCATGGCCTCGGTCAGCGCCGGGTCATTCTTGGTTTCGCCTGCGTGAAAGCGCGTGTTCTCAAGCAAGAGAACCTTACCTTCGCCAAGGGCTTTGCTGGCCGCTTCGGCTTCGGCACCGATGCAATCATCGGCAAATTCCACCGGCACGCCAAAGGCCTTCTCAAGCGTCGGCACAAGCTGGTTCAGTGATAGATTTTCGCGCCGCTCGCCGCCCGGACGGCCAAAATGCGCGAGCAAGACCGGCTTACCGCCCGCCTTGAGAATATCGGTGACCGTCGGCACGATCCGATGAATGCGCGTCGCGTCCGTAACAATGCCATCTACGACCGGCACATTGATGTCCACGCGGGTCAAGACCCGCTTGCCGGCGAGATCCATCTCGTCGAGTGTTTTCCAAGGCATGGGGTTCCTCCCTGATGTCTTTAAAAAATGCGCTCGCCCCGTTTCATATAGGAAACCCCCTATCGGTCAATGCGGTGTCTTGGCTTTCCTCATGGGGGTGATTAACTATCAGGCAACGAAAAGACAGGAGGGCCCCATGGCCGAGATCAAAGACCCCGAAAACACCATCCTCATGGAACTGAAGGACGGCACCGTCATTATCGAGCTTCTGCCCGATATCGCGCCGGGCCATTGCGACCGCATGAAAGAACTTGCCCGCTCCGGCGCCTATGACAACGTGGCCTTTCACCGGGTGATCGACGGCTTCATGGCCCAGACCGGCGACGTCGCGCATGGCAACATGGAACAGGATTTCGATATCCGCCGTGCAGGCACCGGCGGTTCTGACCTGCCGAACCTCAAGGCCGAGTTCTCCCGTATCCCCCACGATCGTGGCACCCTTGGTGCGGCACGCTCGGCCATGCCCGATAGTGCGAACTCGCAATTCTTCATCAATTTCAAAGACAACCACTTCCTCAACGGTCAATATACCGTCTATGGCCGCGTCATTGCTGGCATGGAATTGGTGGATGCGATCGTCAAAGGCGAACCGCCGATGTATCCCGACCGCATGGTCTCGGTAAAGGTGGCAGCAGATGTCGATGCTTAAATCTGTTCTCGCCCTGACCCTTGTTGCCGGACCGGCCTTTGCCTCCGGCCTTGAGATCGAAATTTCCGGCCCCGGTGCCAATGGCACCGTGGTGATTGATCTTTTTGAGGACATCGCCCCGGGTCATGCCAAGCGCCTGACGACGCTCGCCAAGGACGGCGCTTATGACAACGTGGTCTTTCACCGGGTGATCGAAGGCTTCATGGCCCAGACCGGCGATGTCGAATTTGGCCTCGTGAAAGAAGATTTCGACATGCGTTATGCCGGGCGCGGCGGATCGTCCTACCCTGATCTCAAGGCCGAATTCTCTGATGTGCCTTTTGATCGTGGTGTGATTGGCATGGCCCGCTCGCAGGATCCCGATTCCGCCAACTCGCAGTTCTTCATCATGTTTGACGAAGGCCATTTCCTGAACGGTAACTATACCGTCGTCGGCAAGGTCACCTCGGGCATGGATGTGGTCGATGCGATCAAGCGCGGCGAAGGTCCGAATGGCCTCGTCTTTGGCGAGCCCGACCGCATGGTCAAGGTCACCGCGACCGAGTGATCCGGGCCAAGGCGTTTCGAAACGCCTTGAGCGTGTCACGAAAAAATCGGCTCGTCAGGGTCGGGAAGGGGGCTTCGCCCCCCTTTTTCGCGGCTGCCCGAAATGGTTAACGGCCATGGCCTTTTCGAAACATGCACCACCGCGATACAGACGCAATACCGACGTGATACCGACGTGGGGTATTGCCATTAACCTTTTATCAGACGGCCCAAACGCAAAACGCCGCCCCAAAGGGCGGCGCTGTATTCTCTGGTGCCTGATGGCAGGTATCAGGCGCCGTTTCCGGCCGGCTTGGCCGCGGCCTTCGGTGCAGGCGCTGCGGCGGCTTTCTTGGGGGTGAGCGGATCATCCTGACGCTGCACCGAGCCTTCGAAATGCGCACCGCTCTCAATGGCGATGGTCTTGTGAATGATGTCGCCTTCGACCCGTGCGGTCGAGGTCAGACGTACCTTGAGACCGCGTACACGGCCCACGATGCGGCCATTGACGACCACGTCATCGGCGACAACTTCGCCGCGAATGGTGGCGTTTTCGCCCACGGTCAGAAGATGCGCGCGGATGTCGCCTTCGACGGTGCCTTCGACCTGGATATCGCCAGTGGTCTTGAGGTTGCCGCTGATGTGCAGGTCCGAGGAAAGAACCGATGCCGGAGGCTTCGCCTTGGGCGCGGACGCTTTGAAATCAGCCGCCGGAGCAGGGCTCGGCTTGGGGGCCGGATCAGCCGAAGCGGGCTTGGCCGGATCAGCAGATTTGGGTGCGGGTTCGTTGATTTTGCTCTTAGAAAACATCTCTTCCAGCCTTGATAAAGTTCATCGGATTCACGGCGCGACCATTGAGCCGTATCTCATAGTGCAGGTGGGTTCCGGTCGAGCGTCCAGAGTTGCCCATATCACCAATATGGTCCCCACGCGAGACCCTTTGGCCTTTCTTCACGCGGAATTTGGATAGGTGGGCGTAACGGGTCTCGATCCCGAAATCATGTTTGATCTTGATAACACGGCCATAGCCGGAGAGCCAATCCGCATGCACCACAACCCCGTCCGCAGTGGCATAAATCGGCGTACCGTGCTTGGCGGCAAAGTCCGATCCCTTGTGCATCCGGCCCCAACGCATGCCAAAGCCGCTTGTATAGCGGTAGGCGCTGCGCACCGGGTGGGAAAACGGCGCGGTCTCGGCGGCGATACGATACATGTTGAGCGCATCAAGCCGGTCCAGCAGGCGGTTGGCGCGCTGTGCCTCAGGGTCAAGATCGCCGCCCTTGGTCGAGAAGGATAGCGGCATCATCGGCCCGCCCTGACCATCATAGCCGCGCTTGACCTCGTTGATGAGCGAGTCCGTGTCGAGCCCGGCAGATTTGAACATCTTTTCAAGCGGCGCGACGGATACAGTCATCGCATCTTCCAACTGTCTGAAAATGCGGTCGTTCTTCTCTTCCATGAGCGCCAATTCAAGGCGCATCTCTTCTTCGGCACGGATCGCGGCCTCGGCGTTTTTGATGAGCTGGTCACGCTGTTCCGCCGTTTGTTCAAGCGCGGTCGCCAGCGCGTCAACCATCTCGTTACCGGTTTGTGATCCGGCGGCCATCAGGGTGCTTTCGCCGTTTGCATTCTGGCGCAGACCTTCGGTCTCGACACGGGCCAGATCGCGTTCTTTCATCGTCCGGCGCAGGGTCGACTGGATGACCTCGATCCCGGTCTCAAGCTCACGACGCCGCGCTTCCGAGGTGAGCAACTCCGACTGCATCTCCGAAATCTGACGCAGGGCCGAGTTGAAACGGCCTTGTGCCGCCAGCGCCTCTTCGGTGCGTGAATCGCGCTCGTCCGAAAGGTCGTTCAGCCGCTGTTCATAGGTCTGCTGATCGCGCCGCGCCTGCTCGCGGAAATTGCCCGCGCCGATGGAGTCCATCAACAGGATCGCCGTGGCAATGATTGCCCAAGCAACGATGCCCGAGCCGCCAAGAAAAACAATAATCTGCGTCGAAGGGCGCAGGCGGATAAACCGAGTATCGGTTTCGGAACGAAGGAACAGGCGGCGTTCCGGGAAATAGCGCTCCAGGAAGGCACTCATCTTTATTCCGAGCCGCGTTCTCACTGCTGTCGTCCTCGTCCCTGTCTCATCTGCGGAGCCGTATGGAACCCCGACGCAGGAGGTCTTAACCATTTGGACGCATTCGAGCAAGGTTTTTGCCCATCTCTTGCGAGAAGGACAACAGGATAAAATCGCGCATGGGCAAGGACTTGCCGATCACCGTGCATAAGGAGGCGGCAATTCGTCAGCCAGTGGCCAGTAAAAATCTGGCGGGAGGCCCGCTTCGGCCCGTTTTTCTTCGTTAAACGGCGCTTTGAGCTTTGAATGGAAATAGCGGTCTACCAAGCTATGGAAGACTCCTTTGGGGTCGAGATTGTCGCGCCCACACAGGAAGTTGAACCATTTCGCGCCATAGGCCACATGGCCAACCTCTTCGGCGTAAATCGTGTGCAAGGCGGCGATGGTCTGCTCTTCCTTAGCCTTTTGGAAAATCTCGATCATTCCCGGCGTCACATCAAGTCCGCGCGCCTCAAGAACCATGGGCACAACGGCGAGGCGCCCCATGAAATCCTCGGCCGTGTCCTCGGCAGCGCGCCACATGCCCGCATGCGCCGCGAGCGCGCCATAATGGCTTCCCATCGCTTCAAGGCAGTCGCATATAAGGTTGAAATGTTTGGATTCTTCGTCGGCTGATTTAACCCAGTCGTCATAGAACCCGATTGGCATCGGGGTGTCCGTAAAGCGCGCGATAATATCCCAATGCAGGTCCACTGCGTTCAATTCGATATGCGCCACCGCATGGAGAAGCGCGATCCGGCCTTCGGGGCTACCGGGGCGGCGGCGAGGCACGTCGCGAGGCGATAGGAGCTCGGGCTTTTCCGGGCGTGCAGGTCGCAATGGCGGAACCGCATTGCCAATCTCGATGACCTCTCCGGCGGCGCGTGCGGCAAACCACCGCGCCGCATATTTGTGCGAAAGCGCGGTTTTTGCGCGCCCATCGGCGGTTGTGAGCACCTCAACCGCCATTTCCGAAAGAGTCAGATTGCTCATAGAGCCTTCACCGCCTCAAGAACCTCGGTCACGTGGCCATCGACTTTGACCTTGCGCCAGAGTCCGGCGATCCGTCCCTCGCCATCAATCAAAAAAGTCGACCGTTCGATCCCCATGAAGGTCTTGCCGTACATCTTCTTTTCTTTCCAAACACCATAGTCCTCGCAGACTGTATCCGCCTCGTCCGATAGAAGCGGCATGCCAAGCTCTTTTTTGGCGATGAATTTCTCATGCGATGCAAGGCTGTCTTTGGAAATGCCAAAGACCTTTGCCCCTGCGGCTTCGAATGCACCAAGTGCCTCTGTGAATTCCATCGCTTCGCGGGTGCAGCCCGCGGTGTTGTCACGCGGATAGAAGAACAGGACTACAGGAGCCGGGCGCAAGGCGGACAAGGTGACGTTTGTGTCGCCGCTGGCGGGTAGGGTGAAATCGGGGGCGATATCATTGAGATCAATCATGTGCTCTGTCCTTGGGTGTCTCTTACGTAGGGTATATAGTGTGAGCCAACGAGCAAGCCCAACCAGAAAACCAACCGAGGCTCCCCTGAACGAACCCGAAGACACCAATGCCCCTATCGAACCGACCCGCCCGCGTCGTCGGCGGATTGGGTTGTGGATGCTGCTCAGTCTGTCGCTTATGGCGGGGATTGCGGGGCTGGCCCTCGTCCTGTTGCTTCAGCGCAGTCTGACATTGCCGGACTGGGCTGCGGAACGGATTATTGAAGCCGTTGCACAGGAAGTTCCGGGCCTAGATGTTGATATTGCTGAGATTTCTATCGTTCTTGAAGAAAACTGGCAGCCACGCATTCGGGCCTCTTCGGTCTCGTTGCAGGATCTTGAAACCGGGGCCATGGTCGAAATTTCCGAGATCGACAGCACCTTTGCCATCGAGGCATTGCGGGATGGAAGGCTTGCGCCAAGCGAGCTTCACGTCAGCGGAATTTTCCTCAACATGCGGCGCCTGTCTGATGGGTCGATCAGTGTGGCACTTGGTGACAATGGACAGTCGGTTGACCCGGTTGATCGGCGGACGACATTGGCGAGCCTGTCGCGCGAGTTGAAAGAGGGGCTTGCAAAGCCTTGGCTTGCGCAACTTTCCGCCGCCAGCCTGAGATCGGTGACCTTGCGTTATGAGGATGTGCGCGCGGGCAAGGGATGGACCATTGACGGCGGACAGGCGCGTTTGTTGCGGGATGACGATAGCATTGCATTGTCGGCCAGCCTTGTGGCGCTTGGGGCGCGGGATTATGTGACGTCGCTCGAAATGACCTACGAGACGGATTACGGCTCGGATGCGGCGCGGTTTGGGGTTACGTTCGAGGATGTGCCCGCCGAGGATATCGCCTCGCAATCTCCCGCGTTGGCCTGGCTCGACATACTGCGCGCGCCGATCTCCGGGTCGATGCGGAGCTCGATCGACGCTGATGGCGCGCTTGGGGCAACCAGCGCGGCGCTTCAAATCGGTGAGGGCGCCCTTCAGCCGACCGATACCGTGAGCCCGATCCCCTTTGAATCCGCGCATACCTACCTGAGCTATGAACCGGGGACGGCGACCCTCATCCTTGATGAGCTATCCGTACAGGCACCGTGGGTTCGGACCACGGCAAACGGTAAGGCGCTGTTGCGGAATATGGAGCTTGGCCTGCCGGGCGAAATGGTCGTGCAACTGCGCCTTGACCAGCTTGAGGTCAACCCAAATGCCCGCGAGACGATCCCCGTTGCACTCGACCAGGCGTTTGCTGATTTCCGCCTTAGGCTGTCCCCCTTCGAGGTGTCGCTTGGTCAAGCCGTTCTGATCGAGGGCGATCAAACGTTATCGTTGCGTGGAGAGGTGCGCACGACGCCGGACAATTGGGAATATGCACTCAATGCTCGTGCCAACAGCTTGGATCATCGCCGGGTTCTGGGGCTTTGGCCTGAGGTTTTTCTGCCCAAGCTGCGTATCTGGATCGACGAAAATATTCATGCTCTCGACATGCATTCCGCTCGTGTCGCTCTGCGATCGCAGGGAGGCGATAAGCCTAAGGTTCATGCAGATTTTCAGTTCCGGGATCTCGATATGCGGTTCCTCAAAACCCTCCCGGATATGCAAGGGGCAGCTGGCTATGCGAGCTTTTCTGACAATGCCTTCCGGGTTGCGGCGGAACAGGGCTATGTCACGGCGGATCAAGGTGGAAAAATTAGTGCGGCTGGCACCGGATTTACCATTCTCGACACACGGCAAAAACCTGCCCCGGCACGTGTTTCTCTGAAAGCGCATGGGCCAATCCCGGCGGCGCTCTCTCTGCTGAACCGACCGCCGCTTTCGGCCATGGATAAGGCCGATCTGCCGGTCACCCTCGCCAAAGGAGAGGTTTTCGCAGAGGGGTCTATCGAACTGCTTCTGAAAAAGAACCTGCCTAAGGATCAGGTGGCGTTTCATTTGCGTGGGACATTGCCCGCCTTCACGAGCGACCATTTCGTAAAAGATAAGACGATCAGGGGCGCTGCCAATTGGGATGCCTCCAACGGACGCTTGATCTTTTCGGGGGCCGGGCAGTTGGGGACTGTGCCTTTCCGGGCGGTGTGGCAATCGGGTCTTGGGGAAGAGGCTGATGGCACCAGCGTTCTGGAGGGGCAGGCCGAACTTGGTCCGCGTGCACTCGAAGAGTTTCGCATCGGTCTCCCCGAGGGCACAGTCCAAGGCGCAGCGGATGCTGATTTCCGCATTGATTTTACCAAGGGCCAACCGCCACGCATGCGCCTGACGTCGGACCTCGTGGGGGCGACCCTATCCTTTGCCGCATTGGATTGGCGAAAATCGGCGAAAACCAAGGGTGCGCTTGCCATGGCTATGACGCTCGCCCAGCCACCGGTGGTCAATTCCGTGACGCTTGAGGCGGCTGGCCTTGAGGCTGAGGGGAAAGTTACCCTTAAGGACAGTGGATCGCTCGACAGTGCTGAGTTTGCGAGCTTCAGCGTCGGGACTTGGCTTAGGGGGCAGGGGGCTTTGGTCGGGCGTGGCGAGGGCGTTCCCCCGGCGATTGTTGTCAAAGGCGGGCGTCTTGATATGCGGGGGCTGCCGTCGGGCGGCGCTCCGGCGGACAGCGAAACCGGGCCGATCACCGGGCGGCTTGATCGAGTGCAGGTCACGGACGGGATTTATCTTAGCGATGTCACGTTGGAGACCCTCGGCGGAGCCCAGATGCGGGGGGCGTTTGCCGGGCGGCTCAATGGTCAGGCGCCTGTCGAAGGGGCCTTCTCGCCGCTGAACGGTCGTACCCGCATTGATCTTCGGTCGCGACAGGCTGGTAAGGTTATCACGGCCCTCGGGTTTTCGGAGGCCTCAGATGGCGGCACGCTGCAAATGGCACTGACCCCGATTCAGGGGCCGGGTGTCTTTGATGGTTATGTCAAAATTGAAAATATCCGTATTCAGAACGCTCCGGCGATGGCGGAAGTGTTGAATGCCGTTAGTATCGTTGGCCTTCTGGAGCAGCTTAATGGCTCGGGCATCCATTTTTCCGATGTCATCGGCAAATTCCGTCTGACCCCCCAACAGATTATCATTGGCGAGAGCAGCGCTGTTGGCCCCGCCATGGGGATTTCACTCGACGGGATTTATGACATTGCATCGCGTCAGATGGATTTTCAGGGGGCCCTATCGCCGCTTTATATCGTTAATGCCATTGGCCGGATCGTAGCCAAGAAAGGCGAGGGGCTTATTGCGTTCAATTACCGTTTGCGTGGCACGCCTGATTTGATGCGTGTGTCGGTCAATCCGCTCTCGGCCTTGACGCCCGGCTTCTTACGAGAGATTTTCCGCCGCCCAGCCCCGAATCTTGAAGAGTAGGCGAATGCAGCTTTCTGATTTCGATTTCGATCTTCCCGAGCGGTTGATCGCCACACGCCCTGCAGAGCCCAGAAGCTCGGCTCGCCTTCTTGTGGCAGAAGGGGACAGGATCACGGATTCGAGTGTCTCTGAACTGCCTGACTGGCTTCGGCCCGGGGATCGGCTTGTGCTGAACGATACCAAGGTAATCCCGGCACGCCTAAGCGGTCGTCGCCACCGGGTCGGTGCGGAGGGCCCCACCGAGGCGCGTATAGAAGTGACGCTTCTTGAACCGCGTGGCGATGGCGCATGGTCGGCTTTGCTGAAACCCCTGAAGAAGATCCGCGAGGGCGAAGAGGTGATGTTTTCCGACCGTCTCAGGGCTACGCTTTTGGCCAAGGAAGACGGGCAGGGCATCTTGCGTTTCAACCTTGAAGGCGAGAATTTCGATGCGGCGCTGGCAGAGGCGGGGATGATGCCGTTGCCGCCCTATATTGCGGCCAAACGCGCGGCGGATGAACGTGATAAGGACGACTATCAGACTGTCTTTGCCCGTAATAGCGGCGCAGTGGCCGCACCGACGGCCTCGCTGCATTTCGACCCATCACTTCTTGAGCGTCTGAGGGCGATGGGAGTCGATTTCACCTTCGTGACCTTGCATGTCGGCGCAGGCACCTTCCTGCCGGTCAAGGTCGAGGATGTGACCAAGCACAAGATGCACGCCGAGTGGGGCCATGTCAGCGACAAAGCCGCAGCCGAGATTGCCGCAACCAAGGCGGCGGGCGGGCGCGTGATCCCTGTTGGCACTACGGCGTTGCGCCTGATCGAAAGCGCCGCGCGCGCGAGCGGTGCAATTGCCCCATGGCAGGGCGAGACAGATATCTTCATCTATCCGGGTTTTGAGTTTCGCGTCGCCGACGCGTTGATGACGAATTTCCATCTGCCCAAATCGACTTTGATGATGCTTGTTTCGGCACTTATGGGCGTGGAGCCTATCAAGGCGATCTATGCGCATGCGATTGATGCCGATTACCGATTTTTTTCATATGGCGATGCCTCTTTGTTGTTACCCTCGAAAGGGTGACGCGGGCGGATTGTAAAATGTCGCTACTATGAGGCACCGGTAAACCTGCGCGCTCTATTGCGAAGAGACCCCTTCTGGAGAGATCAATGTTTCAGTTCTTGTCCAACGCCTGGGCTTTGCTGCTCGGTATGATGCTGCTGATGGTTGGCAACGGCCTTCAGTCGACGTTGCTTGGTATCAGGGGAGAAATTGAAGGGTTCTCGACCTTCGAGATGTCGATCGTGATGTCGTCTTACTTCCTTGGCTTCCTCGGGGGGTCGCGTATGGCACCCGAGATGATCCGACGCGTCGGTCATGTGCGGGTCTTCGCGGCATTGGCCTCGTTCATTTCGGCGGTTTTGATCCTCTACCCGACCTTTGCCAACCCCTGGGTCTGGGCCATCGGTCGGATCATTATCGGGTTCTGTTTCTCGGGTGTGTATGTGACGGCAGAAAGCTGGCTCAATAATGCAGCCACCAACGAGACACGGGGGCAGGCGCTTTCGCTCTACGTGATTGTGCAGATGATTGGGATTATCGCGGCACAGGCCCTTCTTGTGACCGCCGATCCGTCGGGATTTGTCCTCTTTGTAATCCCTTCGGTGCTCGTTTCGATCTCTTTTGCGCCCATTTTGCTTAGTATCTCGCCGACCCCGGCCTTTGATACGACCAAGCCGATGAACCTGCGCAGCTTGTATGAAACATCGCCGCTAGGTGTGATTGGTATGTTCCTCCTTGGTAGCGTGTTCGCGGCACAGTTCGGTATGTCTGCTGTTTTTGGCGCTAAGATCGGCCTCAGTGTCGGGGAAATCTCGATTTTCGTGGCGGCTTTCTATGTCGGGGCGACTTTCTTGCAGTATCCGCTTGGATGGCTTTCCGATCGCATGGACCGGCGTGTTTTGATCATGGTTGCGGCTGTTGTGGGCGGGCTGGGGGCTGTGCTTGGAATGGCGGCAGGAGAGAGCTTTACCCTGCTTCTGGTGTCTGCGGCGCTCATTGGCGGTCTATCCAATCCGCTCTATTCACTACTCATCGCGCATACGAATGATTTTCTCGAACCCGAAGATATGGCCGCAGCATCGGGCGGCATGGTGTTCGTCAATGGGGTGGGGGCCATCGCAGGGCCGGTCGTGACCGGGTGGATCATGTCGAGCTTTGGTGCTTCGGGCTTCTTTTTGCTGATTGCGGTGCTCATGATCGGTCTTGGCGGATATGCGGCCTTCCGGATGACGCGGCGGGCAACCGCAGATGAAACCGCAACATACGCCCCCGTTATGCCCACTTCTTCGCCAGTTGCAGTTGAGGTTGCGCAAGAATTCGCCATCGAAACCGCCCTTGAGGAGGAAGAGACTGAGGCTGCGTCATAATGTGACGCCCCTGTCGCAAATTGTTACTGTTTTTTCGTTGGGGATCATGTGTAACGTTTTTGTGTCACAGGTGGGTGACGTATGGTGAGGAGAGCAGGGCAATGGCGAGCCCGGAAGAGATTTTGAAATTCTGGCTAGACGATGTCGGGCCAGAGGGGTGGTACAAGGTATCCGACGAACTGGATACGCAAGTGCGTGAAGGTTTCATGGATACTTGGGTGGCAGCACAAGAGGGCAGCTTTGCCCAGTGGCTGACTTATCCGAGCGGGGCGCTGGCCTATGTGGTTCTCAATGACCAGCTTCCTAGAAACATGTTTCGTGGTAGCTCCAAGGCGTTTTCCTCAGACCGTATTGCCCTCGCAGCGGCCAAAGGCGCCATTCATCAGGGCTATGATCTGAAGATTGACGAACCGGCGCGCCAGTTCTTTTACCTCCCACTGATGCATTCCGAGAACCTGTGCGATCAGGAGCGCTGTGTGCGCCTGATGAAAGAGCGCATGCCCGAGGCTGGCACGTCCAACATGCTGCATGCCAAGGCTCACCGCGAGGTGATCCGCCAATTTGGACGTTTCCCTTATCGCAACGAGGCACTCGCGCGTGCATCGACTGGCCCGGAAAAAGCCTATGTCGAAAACGGTGGTTACGGGCAGACAGTGCAGCAGCTTCAGCAAGCCGGCTGATTGTCATATACACGAGAATTTTAAAAACCCGTGCGATGCAGTCGCGCGGGTTTTTTCATTGTGTGTAAAATCCCATTTGAAGCGCTGAGGTAAATAGTTTAATGCTGAACTAAATTGAATTTCGGAGGATGGCATGGCCAAGTCTTTTGATATGATCGTGATCGGCGCAGGGCCGGGCGGCTACGTGGCCGCGATCCGGGGCGCGCAGTTGGGCCTCAAGGTCGCCATCGTTGAGCGCGAGCATTTGGGAGGGATTTGTCTCAACTGGGGCTGCATCCCGACAAAGGCCCTCTTGCGTTCGGCAGAGGTCTTTCATCTCATGCACCGGGCCAAAGAATTCGGTCTGAGCGCGGACAACCTTTCTTATGATCTGGATGCTGTGGTGAAACGCTCACGTGGTGTGGCCAAGCAGTTGAGTTCTGGTATCGGCCACCTGATGAAGAAGAACAAGATTACCGTTGTGATGGGTGAGGCGAGCTTGCCGGGCAAGGGTAAGGTCGTGGTCAAGGCCGAGAAAGGGAGCGAAGAGCTGTCGGCCAAGCATATCGTGCTGGCGACGGGCGCGCGGGCGCGGGAACTTCCAGGGCTTGAGGCGGATGGCGATCTTGTCTGGACCTACAAACACGCGCTGCAACCGGCGCGGATGCCGAAGAAGCTCCTTGTGATTGGGTCCGGCGCTATTGGGATCGAATTCGCGAGCTTTTACAACACGCTCGGCGCCGATACGACGGTGGTCGAAGTCATGGACCGGGTGCTTCCTGTTGAGGATGCCGAGATCAGCACCTTTGCCAAAAAGCAGTTTCAGAAACAGGGCATGACCATCATGGAGAAATCCATGGTCAAGCAACTGGATCGAGGCAAAGGCAAGGTCACGGCGCATATCGAAACTGGCGGTAAAGTTGAGAAGCAAGAGTTCGATACCGTGATCTCGGCTGTGGGGATTGTCGGCAATGTCGAAGGGCTCGGCCTTGAAGCGCTTGGCGTCAAGGTGGACCGGACCCATGTCGTGACGGATGCCTATTGCCGCACAGACGTCGACGGCCTCTATGCGATCGGCGACATTGCCGGGGCGCCGTGGCTGGCGCACAAAGCGAGCCACGAGGGCGTCATGGTCGCCGAGTTGATTGCAGGGCAAAAGCCGCACCCGATCAAGCCCGAAAGCATCGCTGGCTGCACCTATTGTCATCCGCAGGTGGCCTCGGTCGGGTATAGCGAAGCCAAGGCCAAAGAGCTTGGCTATGAGGTTAAGGTCGGTCGATTCCCCTTTATTGGCAACGGCAAGGCCATCGCGCTTGGCGAAGCGGAAGGCATGGTTAAAACCGTGTTCGACGCCAAGACAGGCGAGCTTTTGGGCGCGCATATGGTGGGGGCGGAAGTCACCGAGATGATCCAAGGCTATGTCGTCGGCCGTACGCTTGAAACTACCGAGGCGGAGCTCATGGAAACGGTCTTCCCGCATCCGACGCTTTCTGAAATGATGCATGAAAGCGTGCTGGATGCCTATGGACGTGTGATCCACATGTAAAACGCGGTTCCGGGTGGCCGCAGGGATAGGAGACCTCCGTGCCGAGCCTCAATCGGGTCATCATGACGAAAACGAGCCGCCGGATGATCCAGAAACTGGACCCTGAAACGCTCGACGTGGCTGAAATCTCTGGGAAATGGGGCGAAACGTTCAAGTTTCGCTCCTACAACCGATTTCTCTACCCGAAATACGATATCTGCGCTGGCCCCTATTTGACCCCGGAAGGGAAACCTCAGAAATTTGATCTGATCCTGGCCAACCAGGTCTGGGAGCATTTGGATCGCCCTTATGCGGCAACAAAGAATGTGCGTCGTATGCTCAAGAAAGGCGGGCATTTCTGGCTTGCCGTGCCCTTCTACATTCCGTTTCATGCTGCCCCGATGGATAATTCGCGCTGGTCGGCGCGCGGGCTCAGGAACCTATTGATTGAATGTGGGTTTGAGGAGGGCGAAATCCGGGCCGAGCAATGGGGCAACCGCAATGCGGCAGCGCGCAATCTCGAACAGCCCTGGCCGCCGCTCTATGATGAGGCGCGCGATAGCCTTGAGAACGATCCGGACATGCCGATTTGTGCTTGGGCCATGGCGCGCCGCACCTGATTGTCCGCTGTGGTTAAACTCGGGAAACGTTGCCGCCCGCACGGACCCAATGCGACAGGCCGCCAATATTGTGCACGTCTTCATAGCCGATCTGGCGCAGCATGCTTTCAGCAGCATGTGAACGGGCGCCCGTTGCGCAATATACAGCGATCTTGGCATCGATCTTGAGCGCAGAATTGAAATCAGGGTGGCGTGGGTCGGCCATATCCCGCAGGCGCATCAGGGGGATGTGAATCGCGCCTTCAGCAATGCCACTGCTCATGAGCTCCATGCGGTCGCGCACATCAATGACAGTGACCTCGCCGGCCTTGGCGCCATTCACGGCATCCTGAGCGGAAATTCCGGCCCGGGGCTTTTGTCTGAGAAAGAACATCGCAAACCTCTTACATTTCCGGCGGTGCCGGTGTTTCCTCGTCCCCTTATTTAACATTCCAACTGTTGAATACAAACTAAGAAATACGCAATCCGCAAAGGTTCATGATTTGTTCGTGTTTTTGGGTTGGCGACTCTCACTATCTGACCTATTTCTTAGGCGACACCGCGAGGGACCCTATGGCCGAGCTCAAGAACATCGAAGTGCGCGGCGCGCGCGAACACAATCTCAAGAATGTCGATGTCGACATTCCCCGCGATCAGCTCGTGGTGATTACTGGGCTTTCCGGCTCTGGCAAATCGTCTCTGGCCTTTGACACGATCTATGCCGAGGGGCAGCGCCGCTATGTTGAATCGCTTTCGGCCTATGCGCGTCAATTCCTCGACATGATGGAAAAGCCCGATGTGGATCACATCAGCGGCCTATCCCCGGCGATCTCGATCGAACAGAAAACCACCTCTAAGAATCCACGCTCGACGGTGGGCACAGTCACGGAGATTTATGATTATCTGCGGCTTTTGTTTGCGCGGGTCGGCACGCCCTACAGTCCGGCGACAGGGCTGCCTATTGAGGCACAACAGGTGCAGGACATGGTCGACCGGATCATGGGGCTTGAAGAAGGCACACGTGGCTATCTCCTGGCGCCGATCATTCGGGATCGGAAGGGCGAATATCGCAAAGAATTCCTCGAACTGCGCAAGCAGGGCTTTCAGCGGGTGAAGGTCGATGGGCAGTTCTATGAATTGGATGAACCGCCGACGCTCGACAAGAAGTATCGCCACGATATTGACGTTGTTGTGGATCGTTTGGTGGTTCGTGAAGGCATGGAAACGCGGCTTGCCGATAGTCTGCGCACGGCGCTCGACCTCGCAGATGGGATTGCCATTCTGGAGACCGCGCCGAAAGAAGGCGAGCCCGAGCGGATGACCTTCTCGGAGAATTTTGCCTGTCCGGTCAGCGGCTTCACCATTCCTGAGATCGAACCGAGGCTCTTTTCATTCAATGCGCCGTTTGGGGCGTGTCCGGAATGCGGCGGCCTTGGCAAGGAACTGTTTTTTGACGAGCGTCTCGTGGTGCCGGATGCGACATTGCGCCTTTATGATGGGGCGCTGGCACCTTGGCGTAAGGGTAAGTCACCTTACTTCCTGCAGACCATCGAAGCCATTGCGCGCCATTATGAGTTCGACAAAAATACGCCTTGGAAAGACCTTCCGAAACATGTGCAACAGGTCTTCCTATATGGCTCTGGCGACGAGGAGATTCCGTTCCGCTATGACGAGGGCGGGCGTGTCTATCAGGTGACGCGTGTCTTTGAAGGGGTCATTCCCAACATGGAACGGCGCTACCGCGAAACGGATTCGAACTGGATTCGCGAGGAGTTTGAGCGCTACCAGAACAACCGCCCCTGTGGTGCTTGCGGCGGGTTCCGTCTGCGCGAAGAGGCTCTGGCCGTGCGCATTGCCGGGTTGCATATCGGGCAGGTGGTCGAGATGTCGATCCGCGAGGCCTATCGCTGGATCGAGGCGGCCCCAAATCATCTGACGGCCCAGAAACAGGAAATCGCACGTGCCATCGTCAAGGAGATCAAGGATCGCCTGGGATTTCTAAATAATGTTGGTCTGGAGTATCTTACGTTATCACGTTCAAGTGGCACGCTAAGTGGGGGCGAGAGCCAGAGGATTCGCCTTGCCTCCCAAATCGGCTCTGGCCTGACCGGTGTTCTCTATGTGCTTGATGAACCCTCGATTGGCCTGCATCAGCGGGACAATGACCGACTGCTCCTGACATTGAAGAACCTGCGCGATCAGGGCAACACGGTCATTGTTGTCGAACACGACGAGGAAGCCATCCGCGAGGCCGATTACGTTTTCGACATCGGCCCCGGCGCGGGGGTGCATGGCGGGCGCGTGGTCTCGAAAGGGACGCCGCAGGAAATCGCCGATGATCCAGCCTCTCTCACGGGCCAATATCTCTCGGGAGGGCGCGAAATTGCGGTGCCTGCGGAGCGGCGCAAAGGGAATGGTAAGAAGCTCACCGTGGTCAAAGCGACCGGTAACAACCTCAAATCCGTAACGGCCGATTTCCCGCTTGGAAAATTTGTCTGTGTCACCGGCGTATCGGGAGGCGGGAAATCGACCCTAACCATCGAGACCCTGTTTAAGACGGCCTCTATGCGCCTTAACGGCGCGCGTCAGACGCCTGCGCCTTGTGAAACCATCAAGGGGTTGGAGCATCTCGACAAGGT
Source organism: Paracoccaceae bacterium (assembly GCA_018223085.1). Classification (GTDB taxonomy): domain Bacteria; phylum Pseudomonadota; class Alphaproteobacteria; order Rhodobacterales; family Rhodobacteraceae; genus Shimia. The sequence goes on along the minus strand of JAAEZB010000028.1, from coordinate 12,127 downwards.
GATCGACATCGACCAGCGTCCCATTGGGCGCACGCCCCGCTCTAACCCGGCGACTTATACGGGTGCCTTTACCCCAATCCGCGATTGGTTTGCCGGATTGCCCGAGGCCAAGGCGCGCGGCTACAAGCCGGGCCGGTTCTCGTTCAACGTTAAGGGGGGGCGGTGTGAGGCCTGTCAGGGCGATGGGGTCATCAAAATCGAGATGCACTTCCTGCCGGATGTCTATGTCACCTGCGAAACCTGTAACGGGGCGCGTTATAATCGTGAAACGTTGGAGATCAGATTCAAGGGCAAGAGCATTGCTGATGTGCTCGATATGACCGTTGAGGACGCGCAGGAGTTCTTCAAGGCGGTGCCCTCAATCCGAGACAAGATGGATGCTTTGGCGCGTGTCGGCCTTGGTTATATCAAGGTTGGACAACAGGCGACGACCCTGTCGGGAGGCGAAGCGCAACGGGTTAAGCTTTCGAAGGAGCTCGCCAAACGCTCGACTGGTCGCACGCTTTATATTCTCGATGAGCCTACAACCGGCCTGCATTTTGAAGATGTACGCAAGCTGCTGGAAGTGCTGCATGAATTGGTCGATCAGGGTAACACGGTTGTGGTGATTGAGCACAATCTTGATGTCATCAAGACCGCCGACTGGATCATAGACATTGGCCCAGAAGGGGGAGATGGGGGCGGTGAAATCGTCGCGCGTGGCACCCCTGAAAAAGTCGCAGAGGTCGAGCGCAGCTATACGGGGCGCTACCTCAAGCCGATGTTGGAGCCCGAGCGATGAACTGCCTTGGCCTCTCTCTTGGATCCGGCGGGGCGCGTGGCTGGTGTCATATCGGTGCACTGAAAGAAATTGATGCGTTGGGGATTGAGCCGGACGTGGTGGCCGGATGCTCGATGGGGGCACTTGTCGGCGCAGCTTGGGCGGCTAATCGCCTTGAGGCGCTCGAAGATTGGGCACGCTCGCTGACACAGGCCCGGATGCTGAGCTATGTGGATCTACGGTTCGAGCACGGTGGGCTTTTGCGCGGGGGCACCGTGCGGGAAATGCTTGCGGATATTGACCTGCCGGACCGAATAGAAGACCTCGATAAACCCTTTGTCGCCGTGGCAACGGATATGGCGACGGGGCGCGAAATCTGGATTCAGCGCGGCTCTCTCTTTGATGCGATCCGCGCGTCGATCTCGATACCTGGGGTCTTCAGCCCTTATTATGTTGATGGAAAATGGCTTTTGGATGGTGGGTTGGTTAATCCGGTTCCGAACTCTGCCTGCCGGGCGCTTGAGGCGGATAGGACAATTTCAATCAACCCCAATGCCAAGTTTGGCAGACTTTGGGAGCCTCGGGACAGTTTCTATGAGAAACTTGGCAGCACAGGTTGGGTTGAGCGTCTTCCCGATCCGGTGCGGGAGTTGCTGCGCCCCAAAGGGGAGCCGGGGCCGAACTCGCTTGATGTTGTATCGGCCTCGATCGACATTATGACTGAATTTGTGCGCCTGACACGGAGCGCGTCAGACCCGGCGACCATCGCGCTAGAAGCAGATCTTAGTGATATGTCTGTTTTGGAACTGTTTCGCGCAGACAAAGCGATCGCGGAAGGACAACGGATCGTTCGCGAAAAGGCCGATCTACTCAAGATGCTGTGAAAGTGATCCCGCCGCGAAGACGGGATCATAGATGATTTAGCTGCGTCCGCGTTTTTCAAAACGCGGCAGCATGGCCGAGAAGTCCATGCCCGCGCCATCTTCGCCTTCGACGAAGAGCGCATAGAGGTCGCGCGCCATCTGACCCATGGGGGTATCGGCATCGGCGGCCTCTGCGGCTTGTTGTGACAGACGCAAGTCCTTGAGCATCAGATCCGCAGCAAAGCCTGGCTTATAGTCATTGTCTGAAGGCGATTGCGGCCCGACACCGGGGGCAGGGCAATAGGCGTTCATAGTCCACGAATAGCCCGAAGAGGTTGACACCACATCGAACATCTTCTGGCGGTCAAGGCCGAGTTTATCCGCAAGGGCAAAGGCTTCGCAGGTGGCAATCATGGTGACGCCGAGGATCATATTGTTACAGATTTTGGCCGCCTGACCCGCGCCCGCGGTGCCGCAATGCACGGCTTTTTGGCCCATGATGTCGAAAAGAGGTGCCGCTTTGGCAAAGGCCTCGTCGCTGCCGCCAGCCATGAAGGTCAGTGTTCCGGCTGTTGCACCGCCGACACCACCTGAAACCGGGGCATCGACCGCCAAAAGTCCTGCGGCTTTGGCTTTTTCTGCCACTGCGCGGGCGCTTTCCACGTCTACAGTTGAGCAATCTACAAGGGCTGCTCCCTTATCCATTGCCGGGATGAGCTCGTCCGCGACGGCGCGTAGGATCTGACCATTGGGCAGCATGGTGATGACCACATCGGCGCCTTTGGCGGCTTCGGGGCCCGAGGAGGCCATGGTAACCCCTTCAATGGCGACATCCGCCATATCGAACCCTGTGACTTCGTGGCCTGCCTTGGCGAGGTTGGCGGCCATCGGCGCGCCCATGTTCCCAAGTCCGATAAATCCGATCTTCATGGCTTAATCTCCCTTTTCAAATGTGAGCTTTGCCTCTCCCAAAGGCAGCAGCATCTGGCTTACGGCGACGGCCGGAAGCGCGTTGAGGTCGTGTTTCCAAGTAGGATTGCGATCCTTGTCGATGATCTGGGCGCGGATCCCCTCGAGGAAATCGCCATGCTCCATCGCCCTGAAAGTAAAGCGATATTCCTGATCTAGGGCAGGGCGGATGCTTTCGGAGCCGCGCACGCGGTGAATGATTTCGAGGGCGCAGCCCATGGCGAGGGGGGAATTGCGCGAGAGTTTTTTCAGAGCGTCTGTGGCGAAGGTGGAGTCGCTACCATTCAGGGCGTTGAGGATATCGGGCAGGGTTTCTCCGCCGAAGAAGGCGTTGATCTCGTTTTCCTGTGCGGCCAATACCCCCTCCGGGGCTGTCCCTGCGGCGGCGTCGATTAGGGTCCAGTCGCCGGTTTCTTCGAGCGAGGCGATGAGGTCGGGCCACTTTGACTCTGGGATGTAGTAGTCTGAAAATCCTGCAAAAATTGCGTCAGAAGCTCCGAGGCGAGACGCGGTCAGGCCGAGGTATTCGCCGAAACGGCCCGGGGCATGGGCAAGGATGTAGGAACCGCCCACGTCCGGCACGAGGCCAATGCCACATTCCGGCATGGCGATCTGGCTTGTGTCACCCACAACACGATGGGAGGCATGACAGCCCACTCCGACGCCGCCACCCATCGTAAAGCCCTGCATGAAGCTTGCAACCGGTTTGCAAAATTCAAACATTTTGGCATTCATTCTGTATTCATCAGCCCAGAATTTTTGTCCAAAAGCAAAGTTTCCGGCTTTCCCGGTCTCGTAGAGTTCGGCAATGTCGCCCCCGGCGCAGAAGGCTTTTTCGCCCTCGGCGTCGATGACAATCATCTTGACCTCATCATCCGTCGCCCAAGCGTCCAGTGCATCTTCGATGGCGATGCACATTTCATAGCTCATCGCGTTGAGCGCTTTGGGGCGGGTAAAGGTGATGCGGCCGGTCTGGCCAACCTTGCGGATATTAATGTCACCCATGTGAAAACCCTTGTCTGTATCGCGAGTGCATCGCGTCTGTATTGCGTCGGTGCGGTTTTCGAAATCAGGAGGCGTCAGAGATCATCTGGCGCGAAACGATCAGGCGCATGATTTCATTGGTGCCTTCGAGAATCTGGTGCACGCGCAGGTCACGGACGATCTTTTCGATGCCGTAATCCGCGAGATAACCATAACCGCCGTGCATCTGTAGACAGCCATTGGCGACATCAAAGGCCGCGTCCGTCACCATGAGCTTGGCCATGGCGCAGAACTTGGTGGCGTCATGGGTCTTGTTGTCGAGTTTCCAGGCGGCCTGACGCAGGAAGATGCGGGCGGCCTGAAGTTTGGTTTCGAATTCGGCGAGGCGGAATTGCAGCGCCTGGAACTGATTGATCGGTTTGCCGAAGGCTTTGCGCTCGGACATGTATTGCATGGTGAGATCAAGCGCGTTCTGGGCGCCACCAAGGGCAGAGGCAGCAATGTTGAGGCGCCCACCGTCGAGTCCGGCCATGGCGTAGGCAAAGCCCTTGCCCTCGTCGCCGATGCGGTTTTCGAGCGGCACTTTGCAATCGTCGAACTGCACCTGTGCGGTCGGCTGCGAACGCCAGCCCATCTTGTTCTCAAGTCCACCAAAGCTCAGGCCTTCGGCGCCATCTTCGACGACGACGGTCGAAATGCCCTTGGGGCCATCTTCGCCGGTGCGAACCATGGTGACATAGGCATCCGAATAGCCGCCACCAGAGATAAAGGCCTTGGTGCCGTTCAGGACGTATTCATCATTGGTTTTGATGGCGCGCGTCTTGAGTGCCGCGGCGTCCGAGCCAGAGCCGGGTTCGGTCAGGCAGTAGGAGAATACCTTGGACATCGTGCAGAGGTCAGGGAGCCATTTTTGCTTGGTCTCTTCGCTACCGAATTTGTCGATCATGCCGCCGCACATGTTATGGATCGACAGGAACGATCCAACAGAGGGGCAGGACATGGCCAGCGCTTCGAAAACAAGCGTCGCATCAAGGCGCGACAGGCCCGAGCCGCCGTATTCTTCGCTGACGTAAATACCGCCAAGGCCAAGTTCGGCAATCTGAGGCCAAAGCTCTTTGGGGATGGTGCCCTCGGCTTCCCATTTCTGGGCATGAGGGGCGATGTGTTCTTCGCCAAAGCCCTTGGCCATATCAAAGATCAGGGTTTGCTCTTCGGTCAGTGCGAAGTCCATCTGGTTCCTCCCAAAACGCGCAATTGAACGGTTGTTAAATTATACAGGTCTGAGGGTGTGGTGTCAGTGTGCAAAATTGCAAAACAGGCTGGCGATTTTGCCCGATCCCCCTACAAATCTGCGTGGTATTCTTCGATCAGGTGCTTCACCACGGCGCGTAGGGCATCTTCATGGGTATATTCGGCCTGAACCGCATCGCGATAGACGGCGCGTTGTTGGTCGGCGCTGTTGCCGGTGGCAACGATGGAGCGCATGTTCTCGATCTCTTTAATGCATCCGAGCGCAGCGGCGTCTTCCTCGACAAGGGTTATGAGTTCATCGCTCAGCGCGTCAAAGGGCACGATTTCGCGGATGCCCCAATCAATCAGGCCCGAAGAGATTCCATAACGCTGTGCGCGCCAGCGGTTCTCGGCGATGAGGAAGTTGTCATAGAGGCGCCAGCGTTGGTTATGGGTCGCCAGACGCCAAAGCATCCGTGTCAGGGTCTGGGTCAGGGCGGCCAATGTGAGCGCGGTTTCGAGCCTTGGGGAGACATCGCAAATGCGGCTCTCAATCGTGGGAAAGCGCGAAGACGGGCGTAGATCCCACCAGATTTTCGAGGCGTCCTCAATCACGCCCACGGTCTTCATCGCCTCGACAGAGCGCTCATATTCGCCCCAGCCCTCGACGCGCGGGGGCAGGCCGGTGCGGGGCAGATTGTCAAAGACCGTCAGACGGTAACAGCTCAGTCCCGTATCCTCGCCCTGCCAGAACGGCGAGGAGCAACTCAGCGCGAGGAGATGCGGCAGGAAGTATTTGAGTTGGTTCATGAGGTCGACGCGCTGGTCGGCGCTTTCGATCCCGACATGCACATGCATGCCACAGATCAGCATCCGTCGCACCACCCCGGCCAGATCGTCACGCAGTTCGTTGTAGCGTTGTTTGTCGGTATGGTGCTGTTTGCGCCAGTCCGAAAAAGGATGACAGGAGGCGGCAATCGGGGCGAGGTTATACTGTCCGGCGACCCGCGCCACGGTCGAGCGCAGGCGTTTGAGGTCTTCGCGCGCCTCGGCAATGTTTTTGCAGACGGTGGTGCCGATCTCGATCTGGCAGTTGAGGAATTCCGGGCTGACTTGTCCCTCAAGCTCGGCGCTGCAGGCTTCCATGAGGCCGTCGGGGGCAGGGGCGAGGTCGAGGCTATCCTTGTCGACCAGCAGATATTCTTCTTCCACACCGATGGTGAAATCCGGTTCCTGCATGGACATGATGCGCCTCCCAGCCTGCCTCCGGCACGAGTTGAGCAGGAAAGGACGCAGGTTTCAAGCGGGGGTACACCCGTTTGGGGCTGTCATTTTTGCGTGCGCAGCTCGGGGATATGGCCGATCAGATCGTCAATGCGGGTCTCGCGCAGCCCAAGTACCGAGAGCGCCTCGGTCTCGCTATCAATGACGAGGGCGACGACCGAGGCGAAGGGTTCCCAAGAGCGCACAATGATGCCGCCCATGCGCTGGCCAAGTGCTGTGGGCGCGTAATAGACCATGATCGTCTGTGCCCCTCCAGCCATGAATACTTCGGCTTTCTTGGCCTGAATTTCCATGAGCTTGGCGAAATCCTGTTCGACTTCTGTGATCTTGGAGAGATCGACGAATTGTTTTTGTCCGGGTCGGCAATCGGGATCGCCGGCGTAGCGGGCAAAGGTCTCCATCGTGTCCTTGATCCGAACGACGCCCTTGTATTTGACGTATACGAGCCCGTGCTCTTTGAGGATGGTGTAGGTGACAGACACGCGATTGAGAGTCCTTAGAAATGAACGAAGGCCGGAACGGGGTTCCGGCCTTCGAGTAAGCATATCTTGGGCGATGGATCAATCCATCTGCTTGAAGTGGAACTCTCCGCCTTCTTTGATCCCCGAGAACCAGCGCGCCGTAACGGTCTTGGTCTTGGTGTAGAAGCGGAACGCGTCCGGGCCGTATTGGTTGAGGTCACCAAAGGCCGACTTCTTCCAGCCGCCAAAGCTAAAGTAGCTGAGCGGCACCGGGATCGGGAAGTTGATCCCGACCATGCCGACATTGACTTTGTTGGCGAAATCGCGGGCCGTGTCGCCATCGGCGGTAAAGATCGCGGTGCCGTTGCCATATTGGTTGGTCATCACCAGATCGAGCGCTTCTTCGTAGCTTTCGGTGCGCACGGTCGACAGGACCGGGCCAAAGATCTCTTCTTTGTAGATGTCCATGTCCTTGGTCACGTTATCAAACAGGCTCGGGCCGACAAAGAAGCCGTCTTCATAGCCCTGCATCGCAAAGTCGCGACCGTCGACGACGAGATTGGCGCCTTGCTCAACACCGCTCGCGACGAGACCGTTGATGCGGTCCTTGGCTTGTGCGGTGATGACCGGGCCGTAATCCACATCAGCACCGGCGGTATAGGGGCCAACCTTGAGTTTCTCAATACGCGGCACGAGACGTTCGATGAGGGCGTCGGCGGTTTTCTCACCGACCGGAACGGCCACGGAGATTGCCATGCAGCGTTCGCCAGCCGCGCCAAAGCCTGCACCGACGAGCGCGTCAGCGGCTTTGTCCATGTCCGCGTCGGGCATGATAATCATATGGTTCTTGGCACCGCCGAAACACTGGGCGCGTTTGCCGTTGGTGCAGGCGCGGCCATAGATATACTGGGCGATCGGGGTCGAGCCGACAAAGCCCACGGCCTGGATCGTTTCGTTGTCGAGGATCGTGTCCACGGCTTCTTTGTCACCGTTGACGACCTGAAGCACACCGTCGGGCAGGCCCGCTTCCTGGATAAGCTCGGCAAGGCGCAGCGAGGTCGAGGGGCAGCGCTCGGACGGTTTGAGGATCATGGCGTTGCCGGAGGCCAGCGCCGGGCCCATTTTCCAAAGCGGGATCATGGCCGGGAAGTTAAACGGGGTGATGCCCGCCACAACACCGAGCGGCTGGCGCATGGCGTAAAGGTCAATGCCGGGGCCGCCGTCATTCATATACTCGCCCTTGAGCATGTTCGGCGCGCCCATGCAGACCTCGATGACCTCAAGGCCACGCTGTACGTCGCCGCGCCCGTCGGGGAGGGTCTTGCCATGTTCGCGGCTGACCAGCTCGGAAAGCTCGTCCATGTGCTCTTCGATTAGGGCGGCGAATTTCATCATCACCCGCGCGCGGCGCTGCGGGTTGGTGGCGGCCCATGCCGGTTGAGCGGCGGCGGCGGCGGCGATGGCCGCATCCATTTCCGCAACGGTTGCGAGCGGCACCTTGGCCTGAATCTCGCCGGTGGCGGGGTTATAGACATCTGCGAAACGGCCGGACGTGCCTTTGACATGTTTGCCGTTGATGAAATGAGTCAGTTCTTGCATGGGATCTCCTCCAAACGCGTTCCGGGCCAGATTAGACTTGCAAGAATGCCTTTAAAAGAGACAACATCTCAAAACAGCTTTGCGTTTATTCAGGAGGGTCGTATGGGGCCGCAATGGGACGATCTTCGTGTTTTTCTGGCTGTGGCGCGGGAGGAAAGCCTCTCGGCGGCGGGGCGGAGGCTCAAGGTGGACCCTGCGACGGTCGGACGGCGGGTGGCGCGGCTTGAGACCGACATGGGCGCACCGCTTTTTGTCAAATCGCCCTCGGGATATGCCATGACAGATGCCGGTCAGCGGCTTTTGGTGCATGCGGTGCGGATTGAGCAGTCGTTGGAAGAGGCGACCGAAGAGATGTCGGGAAGCGGCGGCGGCATGTCCGGGCAAATCCGTATCGGGGCGCCGGACGGGGCGGCGAATTACCTGTTGCCGCAGGTCTGTGCCCAGATTGCGCAGGAGAACCCGGATCTTGAAATTCAGATCGTGGCCTTGCCGCGGGTGGTCAACCTCTCGAAGCGGGAGGCCGATCTTGTTGTGGCGGTCAGTCCGCCGACGGCGGGCAAACTCACCGTGCAGAAGATCACCGATTACAAGCTGCACCTAGCGGCGGCGCGGTGGTATTTGCGCAATGCACCGCCGGTGGAGACATTGGATGACCTGCGCAATCACATGATTGTTGGCTATATCCCGGACATGATTTTCGACAAGGAATTGGATTATCTCAACGAGTCCGGGGTGGAGCGGGTGCGCTTGGCCTCAAATTCCGCCTCGGTTCAATTCAACTGGGTTCGGGGAGGCCATGGTGTTGGAATTGTTCATGATTTCGCCATGCCGTCGGCGCGGGGAATGGTCAAAGTTCTGCCCGAAGAGGTGTCTCTTACCCGGAGCTTTTACCTCATCCGCCATGCCGACGATCGCCGCCTTGAGAGGATGAACCGATTTGCCAAAGCCCTGTGTGAGGGGATCCGTACCGAGGTGGCGCGGCTTGAGGCGGACGCTTGACATGCAATGATCTTGCCGCGACGATCGGACGCACGCAATATTCTTAGGGAGGAATGAGTATGCTGGTCCATCAGATTTTGAAATCCAAGGGAGACCAAGGGGTTGTGACGGTTCCGCCGGGCACGTTGGTGTCGGAGGCTGCCAAGCTCATGGACGAAAAACGGATCGGCACATTGGTCATTTCTTCGACCGGGGATACGCCGGACGGCATCTTCTCGGAGCGCGATATCGTGCGCGAAGTTTCACGGCGCGGGGTGGCGTGTCTCAACTGCACGGTTGATGACGTCATGACCCGCAATATCGTCACCTGTAGCCTTGGAGATAAGGCCGATGCGGTGTTGGCGACGATGACGGAAAAACGCTTTCGCCACATGCCTGTGGTCGATGCGGGGGTCATGGTTGGCTTCATTAGTATTGGCGATGTGGTCAAGGCGCGGCTGACGGAATTGGCGATGGAGAAGAACGCGCTTGAGGGGATGATTATGGGGCATTGAGCCCCGGCGTTCCGGCCTGCCACCCGTAAGACTACGGGTTTTCCAATCAGGGCTTGCAATTTGGGGCGCAATAATGTTGCGTGCCGTGGAAGCGATTGAAAATATGGAGAGAATCCATGAGAGTTGGTCTCTATCCCGGCACGTTTGACCCTATTACCATGGGGCATATTGATATTATTCGTCGGGCCTGCCTTCTCGTCGACAAGCTGGTGATCGGGGTGGCGATCAACCGGGACAAGGGGCCGCTTTTCTCGCTCGAAGAGCGGGTGGCCATGGTCGAGGCGGAATGTGCGCAGCTTGTGAAAGAGACCGGCACCGAGATCGTCGTGCATCCGTTTGAGAACCTGCTGATCGACTGTGCCCATGATGTCGGGGCGCAGGTCATTGTGCGCGGGCTGCGGGCTGTGGCCGATTTTGAGTATGAATTTCAAATGGTTGGCATGAATCGGGCATTGGATTCTTCGGTCGAGACGGTGTTCCTCATGGCCGAGGCCAAGCATCAGGCGATTGCTTCCAAGCTTGTCAAAGAGATTGCGCGGCTTGGCGGGGATGTGTCGAAATTCGTCACGCCCGATGTCAATGAGGCGCTGATTGCGCGCTTTGCCTGAACCAGACATTCCGGACAGAATTCGAAACCCCGCAGGCCCTCTGCGGGGTTTTTTGATGCGCTGAGTCGGGCCAAATGGTTAACGCGGCGCGGCGGGCGAAAACGCACGTCTGTATCGCGTCGGTATTACGTCGGTATTGCGGTGGTGGGGGTGCGTGAAAGAGGCGGATTAAGCCAGCGCACGGCTTAACAGGGGATGAACGGGGAAGGGGCGCGGTTTTTCCCCGCTGACCCGTGCTTGTCTGGGGCGTGGGATAGGGTAGGGTGCGGGGAACGGCGAAGACGGGAGTATGTGCGATGAGCGGTTTGCTGGCCTTGCTTGATGATGTGGCAGGGATTGCCAAAGTGGCGGCGGCTTCGGTCGATGATGTGGCGGCGCAGGCGGCCAAGGCGGGGGCCAAGGCGGCGGGCGCGGTGATCGACGATGCGGCGGTGACGCCGAAATACGTTCACGGCTTTGAGGCCAAGCGCGAGTTGCCGATCATCTGGAAGATCGCCAAGGGGTCGATCAAGAACAAGCTTTTGATCCTGCTTCCGGCGGCGCTATTGCTGGCGAATTTCGCGCCTTGGGCGATTGCGCCCCTGTTGATGCTTGGCGGGGCGTATTTGTGTTTCGAAGGGGCGGAGAAGATCGCCCATGCGATCTTCCATAGCGAGGCCGGGCATGAGGTCTTCAAGGAAGACGAGACGGAGGGCGATCCGGCCCATCTTGAAGAGCAAAAAGCGGCGGGCGCGATCAAGACGGATTTCATCCTGTCGGCAGAGATCATGACGATCATCCTGTCAAATATTCCGGAAAGCAATTTCTGGATGGAGGCGGGCACGCTGGCGCTTGCCGGGATCGGCATCACGGTCGCGGTTTATGGTTCGGTCGCGCTTATCGTGAAGATGGATGATGTGGGGCTTTACATGACCAAGAACGGGCGGCTTGGCCTGACGCGGGGTCTTGGGCGCGGATTGGTGCGTGGCATGCCGAAATTCATGAAGCTTCTGACCATTGTGGGCACGGCGGCGATGCTCTGGGTCGGGGGATCGATTATCATTCACGGGCTGGAAGAGTTGGGCTTTGGCTGGCTCGGGCATCATATTCATGACTATGCCTATGCGGTCGGCCATATGGTGCCGGCTGCGTGGGAAGGGGCCACGGAATGGATCGCCAAGGCGGCGATGGACGGGGTGTTTGGCCTCGCGCTTGGGTTTGTGCTTATTCCGGTGGCAAGCAAGGTGATTGCGCCGATCATGGGCGCGATTACCGGGAAGAGCAAAGCGGCGCATTGAGGCGCTTTATCCAGCGCGGAATCATTGGGGCAAGGCCTTTGGGTAGGCCTTGTGGGTAGGCCTTGGGCGGCGGGCTGAAGCCCGCCCTACGAGATGTTTTCCGGCGCGGCTCTGTTGGACACAAAAAAGCCGCCGAGGCTATCCTCGGCGGCTTTTCATTTGTTTGCCGGTCAGGCTCAGAGAAGGGCTTTGACCTTGTCCGCGACATTGGCGGCGGTGATGCCGAATTTCTCGAACAGTTCACCTGCCGGGGCGGAGGCACCGAAGCGGTCCATGCCGACGAAATCGGATTTTCCCGGTTTGGCGCGTTCACCAAGGAGCCATTGATCCCAGCCCTGACGCACGGCGGCCTCGATGCCGACGCGCACGGCGGCACCAGCGGGCAGAACCTTGCGGCGGTAGGCTTCGTCCTGTTCGGCGAAAAGCTCCATGCAGGGCATGGAGACCACGCGGGTGCCGATGCCCTCGGCTTCGAGGAGTTTTTTGGCCTCAAGCGCGGTGGCGACTTCGGAGCCGGTTGCGATCAGGATCGCCTGACGTTTGCCGTCTGCTTCGGCGAGGACATAAGCGCCTTTTTCGGTCAGGTTGGTGTTCTTGGC
>JAAEZB010000027.1 GCA_018223085.1 Paracoccaceae bacterium | reverse complement strand
CCTCGGCAAAATCCGCACCGACGCAATACCGACGTAATACCGACGCGATACACATCCCCGTATTGCGCCGCCGCCCGACCCCTTCTATATGCGAACGCATGCTTGACGTCTCAGCCAATCGCCCCGCCCTGCCGCCTGAAATCGGCCGCCGCCGCACCTTTGCGATCATCTCGCACCCGGATGCGGGCAAGACGACTCTGACCGAGAAGTTCCTCCTCTATGGTGGCGCCATCCAGATGGCCGGTCAGGTCCGTGCCAAGGGCGAAGCACGGCGCACGCGCTCGGACTTTATGCAGATGGAAAAAGACCGGGGCATCTCGGTTTCCGCATCGGCAATGTCCTTTGATTTCAACAACTTTCGCTTCAACCTTGTTGACACTCCCGGCCACTCTGACTTTTCCGAAGACACCTATCGCACCCTGACGGCAGTGGACGCCGCCGTGATGGTGATCGACGGCGCCAAAGGCGTTGAGAGCCAGACCCGCAAGCTTTTCGAAGTCTGCCGCCTGCGCGATCTTCCGATCCTGACTTTCTGTAACAAGATGGACCGCGAAAGCCGAGACACCTTTGATATCATTGACGAAATTCAGGAAAACCTTGCCATCGACGTGACCCCGGCAAGCTGGCCCATCGGTGTGGGCCGCGACTTCATGGGCTGCTATGATCTCCTGAATGACCGTCTCGAACTGATGGACCGCGCCGATCGTAACGTGGTCGCAGAAAGCGTGTCCATTCAAGGGCTTGACGACCCCAAACTCGCCGACCACATCCCCGCCCATCTCCTTGAGCAGCTCAAGGAAGAGGTCGAGATGGCGCGCGAACTCCTCCCCGCCCTTGACCCGCAAGCCGTGCTCGAAGGGCACATGACCCCGATCTGGTTTGGCTCTGCAATTAACTCGTTCGGGGTGCAGGAACTGATGGACGGGATCGCCAAATACGGCCCCGAGCCACAGCCCCAAAGCGCCGAGCCGCGCGAGATTTTCCCTGAAGAAACAAAAGTTTGCGGCTTTGTTTTCAAGGTGCAGGCCAACATGGACCCCAAGCACCGCGACCGCGTGGCCTTTGTTCGCCTCGCCTCCGGGCATTTCAAACGCGGCATGAAACTGACCCATGTGCGCACCAAGAAACCGATGGCCATTTCGAATCCTGTGCTCTTCCTCGCCTCTGATCGCGAGCTTGCCGAAGAGGCTTGGGCCGGCGACATCATCGGTATCCCCAACCACGGCCAACTGCGTATTGGTGATACCTTGACCGAAGGCGAAATGATCCGCGCCACCGGCATCCCCTCCTTTGCTCCGGAACTGCTTCAGGGTATCCGAGCAGGTGACCCGATGAAGGCCAAGCACCTTGAAAAGGCCCTCATGCAATTCGCCGAGGAAGGTGCCGCCAAGGTGTTCAAACCCAATATCGGCTCGGGCTTCATCGTCGGCGTCGTCGGTGCCCTCCAATTCGAGGTTCTGGCAAGCCGGATCGAGATGGAATATGGCCTGCCCGTGCGTTTTGAACAGTCGCAATTCACCTCCGCCCGCTGGGTCTCTGGCCCGCGCGACGCGGTCGATAAATTCGTTAACGCCAACAAGCAACACATCTCCTACGACCACGACGGCGACGTGGTCTACCTCACCCGCCTGCAATGGGACATCGACCGCGTAGAACGCGATTACCCGGACATCAAACTCACGGCGACCAAGGAAATGATGATCTGAGCCAAAGGAGAATTGCGCGGGGGGCTCCCCCCGTGCCATCATACGGCATGAGCAGCGATAACCTGACCTATCCCGGCGGCCTTGAGGCTCTTCTTGGGCGCTATAATTCCCGCCGTGATCCATTTGATTTCACAGATCTTTCCTTCCCTCCCGAGGATGTGGACCTTGCTCTGCTCGCCGCGACGAAAGTCACCGAAGAGGCCACGAAAAAACCAAAGTGGGAACCCAACCCGCGTTCGGCCTGGGCCAACAAACGCCGCACCATAGCACGTGAATTCATCGGCAATTCGGAATTGGCCTATCTTAACGCGCTACTGATCTCGAACCTGCGCAAATCTTCCGCGCCCGAGGGCTGCGCCGCGCTGTTCCTGCGGCTCTGGGAGGAACAGCCCGCGCACCTGATTGAGGCGCTCGATATCCGCTGGAAGGTCTCTTCGATCATGACCTTCGCCGACCATGGCGGCACTGACGTGCAACGTCAGGTCGGCCAAGCCCTGCGTATGCTCTTTGGCATGATGAAACTCTATGAATTCGAACGGCTCTATAGCGGCTTTGATCCCCAAACCCCGTTTGGCTTCAGCCGCAAGAAACGCGTCTCCCTGCCGCTCAACATGGATCAATACTCCCTGCGTGCGGGCGGGCTTGATTCCAACCTCCTCGCCCCGGTCTGGGAGCTTGCTATGACCGATCCCGGCATTGCACCGCTGGCCAATCACCTCATGGAAGAACTGAACCGCGATCCCGGCACGGTGTTCCGCCGCCTGCGCCGCATGCGCGAGGTCTATGCCCGCCTCAAAGGAGACGACTGATGCGTTGGGGCCTCGTCTCTACGATCAAGGCCCTACCGCGCGACGTGCTCGATTTCGCCGCCTATCACCTCGACCTTGGCGCCGATCATCTCTTTATCTATCTCGACAATGAAAACCCCAAAGCAGAAGCCGCGCTCAACGCCCATCCACAGGTCACCGTAACCCGCACCGACGGCGCCTATTGGCGCGCTACCAAAGGCCACAAACCCGCCAAACATCAGGTTCGCCAGACACAAAACGCCACGCAAGCCTATGAAAAAGCAGGGCAAGCGGGTCTCGACTGGCTCGGCCATATCGACGTGGACGAATTCCTCTGCCCCACAAACGATATCGCATCCGCGCTATCTACCCTGCCGCAAGATATTAACGCCGCCCGTGTTGCCCCCGCCGAAGCCATGGCCCCTGATGGTCAGCCCGGCCTCGACCCGAAGGCGCTTTATTGCAAGGCGTGGGAGCCCGATCTTGCCCGCCGTCAGGCGCTCGAAGCCGCGCTCTACCCAAACTTCGGCTCTTACATACGCGGCGGTTTCGTGAGCCACACCCAAGGCAAGAGCTTCCTGCGCACAGGCCTTGCCCCCCTCACCTTCAAGATTCATCGTGCCATGCGCGGCGACGAGGAAGTCGGGCCAAGCCGTTTCCTTGACGGTGTCGACCTTTGCCACCGCCATATCAAAAGCTGGGACAGCTGGCAGAAGAGCTTTGATTACCGCCTCGACAAGGGATCTTACCGGGCCGAATTAAAATCCGTGCGCCCCACTGAGGAGGGCGGCCTGTCTCTGCACCAACTCTTCAATCTCCTGATTGAAGAAAACGGCCAAGACGCCCTGCGCGGTTTTTTCGAAGAAATCTGCCTTGCTCGCCCTGCCCTTCTCGAAGGGCTCAAAGAGCGTGGCCTGCTGCGTGTTTTCAACCTTGCTCTAGATGAAAAACGCGACCGCCACTTTCCAAACTGGCGCCACGGCACGGCGTGAACTGGCCGAAAACCCTTTGTTTCCTGCACCTTGATTGACCCGGCGCCCCTGTTGCTCTACAACCCGCCTCGTGGGTCATATACGTGGCAAACCACGGGGCCGCACGGGTCCGATCCGCATTTACGTACGGGCCAAAAGTGTCCGTAAACCACGGATACGCATGACAAAATTTTCTGATCTCAACCTCAATACCAAGGTTCTCAAGGCAATCGACGAGGCTGGCTATGAGTCGCCCACCCCGATTCAGGCCGGGGCGATTCCCCCTGCGCTGGAAGGTCGGGACGTGCTCGGCATCGCCCAGACGGGTACCGGCAAGACGGCCAGCTTCACGCTGCCGATGCTGTCGCTCCTCGCCCGTGGCCGCGCCCGCGCCCGGATGCCAAGGAGCCTCGTGCTCTGTCCGACTCGGGAACTCGCGGCGCAGGTGGCGGAGAATTTCGACACCTATTCAAAACACCTCAAGCTAACCAAGGCACTGCTCATCGGCGGCGTCTCGTTCAAGGAACAGGACAAGCTGATCGACAAAGGCGTCGACGTCTTGATCGCCACCCCGGGCCGCCTTCTCGACCATTTCGAACGTGGCAAGCTGCTCCTGACTGGTGTGCAGATCATGGTGGTGGATGAGGCCGACCGGATGCTCGACATGGGCTTTATCCCGGATATCGAGCGTATCTTCTCGCTCACGCCCTTTACCCGTCAGACGCTCTTTTTCTCGGCCACGATGGCCCCCGAAATCGAACGCATCACCAACACTTTCCTGTCCGCCCCCGCCCGGATTGAAGTCGCCCGTCAGGCCACCGCGTCCGAGACCATTGAACAGGGCGTGGTCATGTTCAAAGCATCGCGTCGTGACCGCGAAGGTAGCGAAAAGCGCCGCGTGTTGCGTGATTTGATCGCCCAGGAAGGCGACGCCTGCACCAACGCGATCATCTTCTGCAACCGCAAGACGGATGTGGATATCTGCGCCAAATCGCTCAAGAAATATGGGCTTGATGCGGCACCGATCCATGGCGACCTTGACCAGAGCCAGCGCACCCGCACGCTCGACGCTTTCCGCAATGGCGAATTGCGTATCCTCGTGGCCTCAGATGTGGCTGCGCGCGGTCTTGATGTGCCCTCGGTGAGCCACGTGTTCAACTTTGACGTTCCCGGCCACGCCGAGGATTATGTGCACCGCATTGGCCGCACCGGCCGCGCCGGGCGTGACGGCAAGGCCTTCACCATTTGCACTCCACGTGACGAAAAAGCCTTCGATGCGGTGGAAAAGCTGATCCAAAAGGAAATCCCGCGCGTTGAAATCGAGGGCAAAGCGCCCCGCAAGCGCAGCAAAGCCGAAGAGCAGCCGAAAGTCGAAGAAAAGCTCGATGCACAGCCTGAGGCAAAGCCGCAGGTCGAAGCCAAGACCGAGGAAGCGCCCAAAAGCGAAAAGCCAGCCTCCAAAAGCCGGGGTCGGTCACGCAACCGTTCTTCGGACCGCAATGATCGTAATGATCGCGGCGGTCGGGACAACAACAAGGTTGTCGGCATGGGCGATCACATGCCGAGCTTTATTGCGCTAAGCTTTGACGAGCGTCGCGCGGGCTAATACGTCCTCTTCCAAAAGAAAAACGGGCCGGAAAGCAAACGCTTCCCGGCCCGTTTTCTTTTGCACCAGAGCGGCTTAGCTCAGCCGGCTCACAATCACCGTGACTTCCGGCTTGCGCCCGATTTCATCGTTACATGTATTGCGCGCGATCCGGCGTAGCTCTTCCTCAAGCTTGTCGTCATTGGCCAGCGTCTTCTCGTTCGCACGACCAAGGAACTGCGTCAGATCCTCTTCAAGCACCTCCTGCAACGGGGCAAAGCTACGCCCCTGCTCCGGCAGACCCTTGATCTCACACCAGGCCTCGCCAAGCGGTTCGTCATCCTCGTCTAGGATCACGTTCACCACGAGATGCCCGTTGAGCGCCATGCGAATACGATCCCGCACGATCCCATCCATGGCACCAATCTTCACCGCTCCATCAAGATAGGTCCGCCCGGTCTCGACATAGCCCATGACCTTGGGCGCATTGCCCGTGAGGTCCAGCATCGTGCCATTCACCGCCACAATGGATTGACGCCCACGCGCCTTGGTAATCTTGGCATGTTCGCGCAGGTGGCGATGTTCACCGTGGTTGGGAATAACCATCTGCGGATTAACGATATCCTGAAGCGCCTCAAGATCGGGCCGGTTGGCGTGGCCCGAAACGTGATAGCGCCCGTCGTGGTCTTCCACGACCTCGACACCCATCTCCGAGAATTGGTTCATGATGCGGATCACCCCACGCTCATTGCCCGGAATGGTCTTGGAGGAGAACAGGAACAGATCCCCTTCCTTGAGGGTCATGCCATTATACTTGCCCCGCGCCAGTTGCGCCGAGGCCGCGCGGCGTTCGCCCTGCGAGCCAGTCACCAAAAGCATCAGGTTCTCACGCGGGACCGCGCGGGCATCTTCAATGCTGATGACTTTGGGGAAATCCTCAAGCACGCCGGTCTCCACCGCCGCCTCAATCATCCGCCGCATCGCGCGCCCCATAAGGCAGATCGAGCGCCCGGCCCGTTCACCTGCCTCGGCCAGCGTTTTGACGCGTGCCACATTGGAGGCAAAGGTCGTCGCGACGACCATATGCGGCGCCTCGCTCACCAGCGCCTCAATTTCGCGCCCGACGCTGGCCTCAGAGCGGCCAGGATGAAGCGAAAAGACATTGGTCGAGTCACAGATCAACGCCTTGACGCCGCCCTTGCTGACCTCTTTCCAAAGATCCTTGTCAAAAGGCTCGCCCACGACCGGCGTCTCATCGAGTTTGAAATCGCCCGAATGGATCACACGGCCTGCCGGGCTATCAATGATGAGGCCGGCGCTTTCGGGGATCGAATGGCTGATCGGCAAGAAACCGACACTAAACGGCCCCGCCTTGGTGACCTCGGGCCAGGCTGCCACGGTGACAACCTCCGCTTCCGGTGCGCCCCGGTCCTTCATCTTGTGGCGCGCAAGGTTCGCCGTAAAGGCGCGCGCATAGACCGGCACGCCAAGCGCCTCCCAGAAATGCCCCACCGCACCGACATGGTCCTCATGCCCGTGGGTGATGAACACCGCTTCAAGGCGCTCCTTGTTTTCGATGAGCCATGTCATATCCGGAAAGATCAAATCGACCCCGGGGCTCGTTTCCATATCAGAGAAGGCCACGCCAAGATCCACAAGGATCAGGCGTTCTTTACCCTCCTTGCCATAGCCATAGACATAGGCATTCATGCCAATTTCGCCCGCTCCACCGAGGGGCAAATAAATCAGTTTTTCGCTGCTCAAGCTGCGTTTTCCTTATTGTATTTATGAATCACGGTCAGGCCGTGCATCGTCAGGTCGTCTTCGAAACAGTCGAAAAGATCGACCGATTGCTGGAACAACGGCGCCAGCCCGCCGGTCGCGATAATCTTCATGGGCCGATCGCGCTCGGCCTTAATTCTCTCACAGATCTCGCCCACGAGACCCACATACCCCCAGAAGATCCCCGACTGGATACAGGCGACCGTATTGGTGCCGATCACATTCTGGGGCTTGGCGATATCCACATGCGGCAGG
This sequence comes from Paracoccaceae bacterium, assembly GCA_018223085.1. Classification (GTDB taxonomy): domain Bacteria; phylum Pseudomonadota; class Alphaproteobacteria; order Rhodobacterales; family Rhodobacteraceae; genus Shimia. The sequence goes on along the minus strand of JAAEZB010000027.1, from coordinate 30,002 downwards.
GCCGCTGCAGAGTTATGTAGGGCCTCAAGGCTAAGATTAACACCCGGTGCAATCACACCGCCGATATAGGCCCCGTCCTTGGCCACCACATCAAAGGTCGTCGCGGTGCCGAAATCGACCACGATCAGGTCGCCGCCATGGCGATCAAACGCGCCCGCCGCATTAACAAGACGGTCCGGCCCAACTTGGGTGCCCTCATCCACACGCGGCAGCGTCGGCAAAAGGCATTCTGGTCTGCCAACAACAATCGGACGACAGCCAAAGAAACGGTCCGCAAAGACCCGCAGGTTAAAAACCACGCGCGGCACCGTCGACGAGATGATGACATCGGTGATGTCGGCATTGATCCCGTAATGTTTGACGAGGGTGGAATACCACGTGAAATAGGCATCCGCCGTGCGCGCGTGGTGCGTCGACGTCCGGAGCGTGCAGAGGAACTTCTCCCCGTCCCAGATCGAGAAAACCGTATTGGTGTTACCACAGTCGATGGCCAGAAGCATGATCTGCCTCCCATTCGGTCCTAGAAGAAAACCTCCGCCGCCGGAATGGCCACGGAGCCTTGCGCCGTCTTCAACACCAGATTGCCGGTGCTGTCCACCGTTTCGAAAACGCCAACCGTCTCGTCACGTGACGTTCGCGCGGTGATCGTCTCGCCAATACGTGCCGCCCGCCCGAGCCATGCGGTGCGGATCGGCTCAAACCCATAGCTGCGAAACTGCGCTTCATAATGTGCATAGGCCGGAGCCAGAAGGTTAAGAAATTCTTCCGGCGTGACCTCGGCCCCCGTCTCGGAAAGAAGGGATTTCGGCGCCACGGCTCCCGGTTCAACCTGCTCCGACGTCGGCGCATGGCGTAGGTTAACCCCAATGCCAATGGCGATATGGCTGACCTGCCCGCCGACAAAGCCCGCGCTCTCAAGCAGGATACCCGCGACCTTGCCACCATTGAGCAACACATCATTAGGCCATTTGAGGCTAAACGGCGTGCTCTGCCCCGTTGCTGCAACAAAGGCATCATAAAGCGCCAGTGAGGCCACGAAAGAGCGCAGTGCTATGCGATCCGGCGTCTCGGCGGGACGCATAACAAGGGTGCCTGCAAAATTGCCTGTCGGATCGCTCCAGGGCCGCCCGCGCCGCCCCCGCCCCTTGGTCTGGCGCAGGCCAAGGATCCATTCGGGCCCCGTCAACTCCGGCGCAATACGCGCGGCCTCGGCATTGGTGCTATCGACCTCTGCCAACACCCGCTTGCCATAGCCCTCTGGCCACTCCGCCATGCAACTACCTTCCCTTAAAACAGCAACGCGCCCCAACAAGGGGCGCGTCGCAATCCGATGGCCCTGCCGCCCTTAGCGCAGCAGGGTTTCCGCCGCGACAAGCGCCGGGGCCTCGATACCAAAGAGGTTCACAACCCCCACCAGCATGATCGCCGCCGAGCCCATGAGCATAACCCAAAGCACCGGCGATTTGCCTTTGTCGAGCGCCTCGCCCTCTTCGCCGAAATACATGTAGTAAACGATGCGCAGATAGTAGAAGGCACCGATCACCGAGGCGATCACACCCAGAACCGCAAGCCACGCAAGGCCAGCTTCATAAGCCGCGCGCAGCACATAGAGCTTCCCAAAGAAGCCCACAAGCGGCGGTACACCGGCCAGAGAGAACATCAGGATCAGCACCGCCAGCGCCTTACCCGGCTCGCGCTTGGCATACATGTTGAGCGCCGAGATATCCGTGACCGGCTGGCCGTCCTTCTCCATGGTGAGGATAAAGGCAAATGTGCCAACGCTCATCGTCACGTAGATCGCCATGTAGATCAAAAGCGCCTGAACCCCAAACGCCGTTCCGGCCGCGAGCCCCATGAGCGCATAGCCCATATGCGCGATCGAGGAATAAGCCATCAGGCGTTTGATATTGGTTTGCCCAATCGCCGCCACGGCCCCAAGGAACATCGACAGCACCGACAAAAGCGCGATGATCTGCTGCCAATCCCCGACAACACCGCCAAACGCATCATGCAGCACGCGGGCAAAAAGCCCCATCGCCGCCATTTTCGGCGCGGTGGCAAAGAAGGCCGTAACCGGGGTCGGCGAGCCTTCGTAAACATCCGGCGTCCACATGTGGAACGGCACGGCCGAGACCTTAAAGGCAAGGCCCGAAGCGACCAGTGTGAGACCAATCAAGAGCCCAATCGGCGCATGCCCTTCGCCAGCTGCGGCAATGATACCGCTGAAGAGCGTGGTGCCTGCAAAGCCATAGACAAGCGATGCACCAAACAAGAGAAGCCCCGAAGACAGCGCACCAAGCACGAAATACTTGAGCCCCGCTTCCGTCGACTTGACGCTGTCGCGGCGGATCGACGCCACCACATAAAGCGCCAGCGATTGCAGTTCGAGCCCCATGTAAAGCGCCATAAGGTCGCCCGCGGAGACCATGACCATCATCCCCACGACCGAAAGCGTCACAAGGATCGGATATTCAAACCGAAGCATCCCGCGACGGGTCATATACTCCTGTCCCATGACAAGCACCGCAGCCGCCGAAACAAGAATGATGATCTTGGCAAAGCGGGCAAAGGCATCATCGTTGAACATGCCGCCAAAGGCTGTGTTCACGCCTTCCCCATTGATGCCGATCCACGCTGCCACCGCGAGAAAAACAGCCGCTGTGCCCCATGTGAGCATCGGCGCACTCTTGTCCTTGCTCGTATAAACCGCGCCCAAAAGCGCCAGCATCGCAAAGATCGCCAGAAGGATTTCCGGCAGGATAATGTTGAGATCAGCCTGGATCATTTCTCAAGCTCTCCTTAATGCGACGCCATCTGGTGCGCCCCTTCCGAGGCGCTGCCCAGGGCGGCATGATAGTTGGAAATCAGGTTTTCTACCGACGGGCCGATAATATCAGTGACCAGCGCCGGATAGACCCCGAGGATCAGCGTCATCGCCACGAGCGGTGCGAAAATCCATTTCTCTCGTGCGCTCATGTCCGAGATGGTCTTGAGGCTCTCCTTGATGAGATCACCGAACACCACCCGACGATAGAGCCAAAGCGCATAGGCCGCCGACAAGATCACCCCCGAAGTCGCCACAAGCGCGACCCAGGTGTTGACCTGGAAGATGCCCATCAGGGTCAAAAATTCACCGACAAACCCGGAGGTGCCCGGCAGGCCGACATTGGCCATGGTGAAGAACATGAAGATCAACGCATAGGCTGGCATCCGCGTCACAAGCCCGCCATAGGCGTCAATCTCACGGGTGTGCATCCGGTCATAGATCACGCCTACACAAAGGAAGAGCGCACCCGAGATGAAGCCATGGCTAATCATCTGAAAGATGGCGCCGTCGATCCCCTGCTGGTTCGCTGCGAAAATGCCCATGGTGACATAGCCCATATGCGCGACCGAAGAATAAGCGATGAGCTTTTTCATATCTTCCTGCACCAAGGCAACCAGCGAGGTATAGACAATGGCAATCGCCGACATCCATAGGACGAAATCGGTCATGACCTCTGCCCCCACCGGGAACATCGGCAGAGAGAAGCGCAGGAATCCATAGCCGCCCATCTTCAACAAGATCGCCGCAAGCACGACAGACCCCGCCGTCGGCGCCTGCACGTGTGCATCCGGAAGCCAGGTATGTACCGGCCACATCGGCATCTTCACCGCAAAGGACGCAAAGAACGCGAGGAAAAGAAGCGTCTGCATACCGCCAAGGATATGAATGCCAAGGATCGAGAAACTCTCGGAAGCGAACTCATGGGACATGAGCGTCGGAATATCCGTCGTCCCCGCATCCGAGAACATCGCCACCATCGCCACCAGCATCAGCACCGAGCCGAGGAAGGTATAGAGGAAGAACTTGAAGCTCGCATAGATGCGGTTCGCCCCGCCCCAAATGCCGATGATGAGGAACATCGGGATAAGGCCCGCCTCGAAGAAGAGGTAGAACAACACCAGATCCAGCGCCATGAACACGCCGAGCATCAGCGTTTCCAGAAGCAGGAAGGCGATCATATATTCCTTGACCCGCGTCTCGACTTTCCAAGAGGCGGCAATGACAAGCGGCATCATAAAGGTGGTGAGCATCACAAACAGGACCGAGATCCCGTCGACCCCCATCTTGTATTTCATGCCCAGAAGCCAATCGCGCTCTTCGACGAACTGAAACCCGGTGTTGGACGGGTCAAACTCGACAAGGATGAAAAGCGACACAAGGAAGGTGATGACGGTTGCCACCATCGCCACCCATTTGGCGTTGCGCTGCGCCGCGGCCTCTTCCCCGCGCAGGAAGATGGCCAGAATGGCCGCCGCCAGCGCCGGGATAAAGGTAACTAGGGAGAGCAGGCTGTCGTTCATTAGTGCGCTCCTCCGCTGAGCGTCATCCAGGTGATGAGCACGACAATGCCGATCACCATGGCAAATGCATAAGTGAAGATGTAGCCAGACTGGGCGCGCCCTGCGAGGCGGGTAAAGAAGGGAATGATCCCCATCGCCACGCCGTTGATCGCGCCGTCGATGACATTGCCGTCGCCGCGTTTCCAAAGGAACCGGCCAAGGGCCCGCGCCGGACGCACAAAGATCGCGTCATAGATTTCATCGAAATACCACTTGTTGAGCAGGAAGAGGTAGAGCGGACGCTGCACCTCCGCGAGCCGTTTCGGCATGGCCGGGTTCCAGATGTAGAACCACACCGCCGTCAGGAAACCGATAACCATGGCAACGAACGGGCTAACCTTGACCCAAGTCGGAGCGTGGTGTGCGTCGTCGATGACATGGTTGTCGGGGGCCATGAAGATCGCGCCCTGCGGCGCCATACCATGGCTCTCGGCCATCGCGTGATCGTCAGCCGGAGCCGCGCCGTGATCGTCCCCGTGGCCCGCCTCTTCGCCATGGCCCGTATCGGCCTCGGCTGCGTGATGGGCCTCGATGCCGAAGAAGGCGTTAACCTTGTGGTGATCGCCAAAGAACACCCCGTACCAGACCATGCCCGAGAACACCGCCCCAAGCGCCAGAACGCCAAGCGGGATAAGCATAACTTTCGGGCTTTCATGGGCGTGATCGTGGGTATGCTTGTTGCCGCGCGCCTCGCCATAGAAGGTCAGGAACATGAGCCGCCAGCTATAGAAAGACGTGAACAGCGCCGCGATGACCAGCATCCAGAAGGCATACCCCCCGCCGGTCCCGGCCCAGGCGCTCTCGATGATCGCATCCTTCGACAGGAACCCGGCAAAGCCGATCGTGGTGAGCGGAATACCCACACCAGTGATCGCCAGCGTGCCGATCATCATCGCACCAAACGTATAGGGGATCTTTTTGCGCAGCGCGCCATAGTTGCGCATGTCCTGCTCGTGATGCATCGCATGGATCACAGATCCGGCCCCAAGGAACAACATTGCCTTGAAGAACGCATGCGTCAGCAGGTGGAACATCGCCGCCGAATAGACGCCAACGCCCGCCGCCACGAACATATAGCCAAGCTGCGACATGGTCGAATAGGCGATGACGCGTTTGATGTCATTCTGCACAAGACCAATCGTCGCCGCAACAAAGGCCGTGGTGGCACCAAGGAAGGTCACGAATGCCATCGCCTCGGGTGCATATTCCATCAAGGGCGACATGCGGCAGACAAGGAACACACCAGCCGTCACCATAGTTGCGGCATGGATCAACGCCGACACAGGCGTCGGGCCTTCCATCGCGTCCGGCAACCAAGTGTGCAGGAAAAGCTGTGCCGATTTACCCATCGCCCCCACGAACAACAGGAAGGCCAGAAGGTTCGCCGCGTTCCACTCGGTCCAGAGGAAGTGCAACTGCGTCTCGGCCAGCGCGGGCGCTGCGGCAAACACATCATCAAACTTGATCGAGTCCGTCAGGTAGAACAGCCCGAAAATCCCAAGCGCAAAGCCAAAATCGCCGACCCGGTTGACCACGAAGGCCTTGATCGCCGCCGCGTTGGCGCTTGGTTTCTTATAGTAGAACCCGATGAGCAGGTAAGACGCGACGCCCACGCCTTCCCAACCAAAGAACATCTGCACGAGGTTGTCGGCCGTCACCAGCGCCAGCATGGCAAAGGTAAAGAAGCTCAGATAGGCAAAGAAACGCGCCTTATAGCTCTCGCCCTCTTTCCAGTTCTCGTCATGCGCCATGTAGCCAAAGCTATAGAGGTGCACGAGCGCCGAAACCGTCGTCACCACGATGAGCATGATCGAAGTCAGCCGATCAAGGCGGATCGACCACGCGGTATCAAGCGTGCCGGACTGAATGAAATCGAGGATATGGATGTGCTGCGTCTCCGGCCCGTGGGTCAGGAACACCACCCAGGACAAAAGGCAAGCGAGGAACAAAAGCCCCGTCGTCACATATTGTGCGCCCTTTTCGCCGATATAACGCCAGCCGAAACCGCCGATGAGGCTGCCGACAAGCGGGGCGAAGAGAATGATCTTTTCCATGTGCCCTTAGCCTTTCATCACGTTGACGTCTTCGACCGCGATCGTGCCGCGGTTGCGGTTGAAGGCGACGAGGATCGCAAGACCAATCGCCGCTTCCGCCGCCGCAACGGTGAGCACGAAGAGCGTGAACACCTGCCCAACTAGATCGCCGAGAAAGCTCGAAAAGGCCACGAGGTTGATATTGACCGAAAGCAGCATAAGCTCGATCGACATCAACAGGATGATGACGTTCTTCCGGTTCAGGAAGAGGCCGAAGATGCCTATGACAAACAGCGTCGCCGCCACCGTCAGGTAATGTTCCAAACCAATCATATCGTCCCTCGGTTCTTCGTCTCTTTCGGGCAAGATCGCCCGTGTTATCTTGTTATGCCCCGCTCTTGCGGCAGGACCATGGGATCAGGGGATCAGAGCCCCTGCCCCGGTTTCACGTCTTTCAGGTCCATCGCCTTGGCCGGATCGCGCCACATCTGCTCAAGCACGTTCTGGCGCTTGATGTCCTTGCGATGGCGCAGCGTGAGCACGATGGCCCCGATCATCGCCACAAGCAGGATCAGCCCGGCAAGCTGGAAAAGAAGGAAATATTGGTCATAGATGAGATGCCCAAGCGCGGCGGTGTTTTCGACACCTTCCGGCGTCACGGCGGCGCGCTGTGCCTCGGCCATATCCGACACCTGCCAGACGCCTACGGCCATGCCAAGCTGCATCAAAAGGATCACCCCGATCAAAAGCGCCACCGGCAAATACTGCGCCATGCCCGCTTTCAGCTCGGCGAAATCCACGTCGAGCATCATCACCACGAACAAGAACAGCACCGCGACCGCCCCCACGTAGACGATAATAAGAAGCATCGCGACAAACTCTGCCCCAAGCAGGACGAAAAGCCCCGCCGACGACAGAAACGCCAGGATGAGCCAGAGCACGGAATGCACCGGGTTGCGGCTGATGACGGTAAAGAGCCCGCCCGCGATCACGCAGATCGCAAAGAGATAAAAGGCCAGTGCTGCGATACTCATGTGTCACTTTCCTCGTTTGCGTCCAGAACGTCCTGGACGAGTTCCATCGCCTTGGTCATCGCCGGGATGCCCGCAAACATCGACATCTGGCCGATGGTCTCGACGATTTCCTGTTTCTTGGCACCTGCCTCAAGGAGGTGGCGCACGGTCATGCGAATTTGGCTTTCGGCCTGCGCCCCAAGAACGGTCAGCGCCCCAAGCGTCAGCAAAAGCCGCGTCTTGGCATCGAGCCCGTCCTTGTTGAGCGTCTTGCCAAAGAACATTTCCATCATGTCCTTGGGCATGGTCGGCCACAGGGTTTCGAACCCTTTCGGGGTAAACGATTCCATCGCAGGATTGAGGGCCTTCGCCATCTCCTGATACTGCGCGATCATCGCTTCAAAGGGGTTCGTCGTTTCGTTCATCGGTAGGGCGCGTCCAGTTCGAGATTACGGGCGATCTCGGCTTCCCAGCGTTCGCCATTTTCAAGAAGCTTCGCCTTGTCATAGAAAAGCTCTTCGCGGGTCTCGGTCGCGAATTCGAAATTCGGCCCCTCGACAATCGCATCCACCGGGCAGGCTTCCTGACAGAAGCCACAATAGATGCACTTGGTCATGTCGATGTCATAACGCGTGGTGCGACGGCTGCCATCATCGCGCGGTTCCGCGTCGATGGTGATCGCCTGTGCCGGACAGATCGCCTCACATAGCTTACAGGCAATGCAGCGTTCTTCGCCATTGGGATAGCGGCGCAGCGCATGTTCGCCACGGAAACGCGGGCTGAGAGGCCCCTTTTCGTGCGGATAGTTGAGCGTCGCTTTGGGCTTGAAGAAATACTTCAGACCAAGGCGAAAACCGCCAATAAAGTCACTGAGCAGGAAGTAGCCTGCGGCGCGTCGATAATCGATATTCGCCATGGGTTCAGCCTCCAATCGCCCAGCGGGCATAGGCGCCGCCGAAGGCTTCGAATTTTGCAAGGAATGCCACGATCACAACCCAGACGAGCGACATGGGCAGGAAGACTTTCCAACCAATCCGCATCAGCTGGTCATAGCGATAGCGCGGCGTGATAGCCTTCACCATCGAGAAGATGAAGAAGACAAAGAGGATCTTGGCGAACATCCAAAGGATGCCATCGGGCAGCCCCGGAATGGGCGAAAGCCAGCCACCAAGAAACAGGAGCGAGGTCAGCGCGCACATCAGCACGATCGCCACATATTCGCCGATCATGAACAAAAGGAACGGCGTCGAGGAATATTCCACCTGATAGCCCGCCACGAGTTCGGACTCCGCTTCGGGAAGGTCAAACGGCGGACGGTTCGTTTCCGCCATAGCCGAGATCAGGAACAGGAACATCATCGGGAAATGCGGCAACCAATACCAGTTCAACAGCCCGTAATCGCCCTTCTGGGCATTAACGATATCGCCGAAATTCATCGACCCGGTCGAGATGATGACCCCGATGATGATAAGACCAATCGAGACCTCGTAGGAAATCATCTGTGCCGCCGAACGCAGCGAGCCGAGGAACGGATACTTCGAGTTCGACGCCCAACCGCCCATGATGACGCCATAAACCTCCAGAGAGGAGACGGCAAAGACATAGAGGATTGCCACGTTGATGTCCGACAAGACCCAACCATCATTGAACGGGATCACCGCCCAGGCGACGAGCGCCATCACAAGGCTGACCATCGGCGCCATGAGGAAGACAACCTTGTCCGCCCCCGCCGGATAAACGATTTCCTTGACCGCATATTTTACGAAGTCCGCAAAACTCTGCAAAAGGCCAAAGGTGCCGACCACGTTGGGGCCCCGGCGCATCTGCACAGCGGCCCAGATTTTCCGGTCACCATAAAGCAGGAAGGCCAGCGCCACGAGGAGCGGCACAACGATCAGCAGGACCTGCCCAACGATGAGCAGGAAGATACCAAGATTAGTGGTGGTAAAGAATTCGATCATGGGTCCTCACACCGTGGGTATGCCGTTTTCCTCGCAGCTCGCGACGGTGACTTCTGCGTCAATCGTCTTGAGACCGCCCGGAAGCGCGGGGGAAATCGTGTAAACGGCATCGCCGTGCAACGCCCCCTTGTTTTCATTGACCTGCGTGCGCACGTGGCGCGCAAAACCGAAACCGCGGATAAGCGCATATTGCGCCGCCGCACATTCCGCATAAGCCTGCACATCGGCCTCGGTCGCGAGGCCGGCCATGGAGACGCGGAAATTAACCAGATCGCCCTCAAGAAGCCGTGTCTCGACCCCGAGATACTGCGCCTCCGGCAAATCCGCCCCATTGCCGCACGCCCCGCCGGAACAAACCGGCTGGCACGCCGAAAGACCCAGCGCAAGCGCCGGAACCATCGGGGATATGTGCGTGGCAAGATGCATATACGTCACTCTGCCGCCAGATCGGCGCTCATGCGGGCGCTGGCATTGGCCGAAAGCTCCGCCATCAGCTCGCTCGCCCGCGCAATCGGGTTGGTTAGATAGAAATCCGCGATCTCCGTGCGGAAGCCACCCTTGCCAAGTGCCTTGGCCGGAAGCGCGTCCCAACCATTGTCGATCACCTGATCGATCTTGGCCAAATGCGGCACCTCGGCGACAAGCGCCTGACGCAGGCTGGCCAGCGTATCATAGGGCAATGCCGCGCCCAGCTCTGCCGACAATGCCCGCAGGATGGCCCAGTTTTCCTTGGCCTCGCCCGGTGCAAACCCGGCCCGCATAGCAAGCTGCGGACGCCCTTCGGTATTGACGAAAAGACCGTTTTCCTCGGTATAGGCCGCCCCCGGCAGGATCACGTCGGCACGATGCGCACCGCGGTCGCCATGGCTCCCCTGATAGATCACGAACGGGCCTTCCCCGACTTCGATCTCATCCGCGCCAAGGTTATAGATAACCTCCGCGCCTTCCATGGCCACGTCGAGACCGCCTTCGGTCACCGCACCAATGTCCATCGCGCCCACGCGGCTTGCCGCCGTGTGCAGCACCATCATCTTGCCGCCCAGTTTCTCGGTCAGCGCCATCGCCTGCCCAAGAACTGCAATACCATCGCCTTCCGTGATCGCGCCCTGACCGACGATGACAATCGCGCCCTCGCCCGCCTCTGCATGATCCACGAGCCGGTTCAGGACCGCACGCCCCGGCCCCGCCTGAATATATTCATAAGTCAGGTCCATGCCCTTCGGGCCAACAACGGTCACATCCGCGCCCTGGGTCCAGGCCTTGCGGATACGCGCATTGAGCACCGGCGCCTCATCGCGCGGGTTGGTGCCGATAAGGTAAATCGCCTTGGCGGTGTCGATATCCTCGATCGCTGCGGTGCCAACATAGGCCGACCGGTTCCCCGCTGGCAGCACCGCACCATTGGTGCGGCATTCAATCGTGCCGCCAAGACCCTCAACAATCTGCTTGAGCGCGAAACTCGCCTCAACCGGAGCCAGATCGCCAACAAGCGCGGCAACCTTCTTGCCCTTCATGGCTTCGGCGGCCTTGGTAAGCGCCTCACCCCAGCTTGCCGGGCGCAGCTTGCCATTTTCGCGCACATAAGGCCGGTCAAGCCGCTGGCGGCGAAGACCATCCCAGACAAAACGCGTCTTGTCGGAAATCCATTCCTCGTTCACGCCGTCATGGTTGCGCGGCAGAATGCGCATGACTTCGCGCCCCTTTGTGTCGACGCGGATGTTGGAGCCAAGCGCATCCATCACGTCGATGGTCTCGGTCTTGCTAAGCTCCCAAGGGCGCGCGCTAAAGGCATAGGGCTTCGACGTCAGTGCACCTACCGGACACAGGTCAATGATATTGCCCTGCATATTGCTGTCGAGCGTCTGGTTAAGATAGCTGGTGATCTCCGCATCTTCGCCCCGGCCGGTCTGCCCCATCTGGGTGATACCCGCGACCTCAGAGGTGAACCGCACACAGCGGGTGCAGGAGATACAGCGCGTCATCGTCGTCGATACCAACGGCCCGAGGTCAAGGTCATCCACCGCGCGTTTGGCTTCGCTAAACCGCGTGGTCGACATACCATAGGCCATCGCCTGATCCTGAAGGTCGCATTCGCCGCCCTGATCGCAGATCGGACAATCGAGCGGGTGGTTGATGAGCATGAACTCCATCACCCCTTCGCGCGCCTTTTTGACCATCGGCGAATTGGTCTTGACGACCGGCGGCTGGCCTTCCGGCCCCGGACGCAAATCCTTGACCTGCATCGCGCAGGATGCCGCCGGTTTCGGCGGCCCGCCGACAACCTCGACAAGGCACATACGGCAATTGCCCGCAATCGTCAGACGTTCATGGTAGCAAAAACGCGGGATCTCGACACCGGCCTGTTCACAGGCCTGAATGAGGGTCATCGCCCCCTCGACCTCGATTTCCGTGTCGTCAATGATGATCTTGCGTAGGTCAGACATGGTTATTTCGCTCTCAGCAACACGCCGATCCGGCTTGATTTTTCGATTTCTTCACGCCCCAGCGTGCAAAAGCTCTGCGGGTCATCGTACGAGACCCCTTTCGCCGCGAGATAGGCCTCGCCGCGCGCCCGCATGCGGGCTTTTTCTTCGTCATTCTCGACATAGGCGTCGATCTCGGCAGTCGAGTACCCCATATCGCGCGCCTTACGCTTGAGCGACGACAGGTAGTTGAACGCCCGGAAATAGCGCGCCGTGATCTCAGGGCAGTAATCCTTGATCTCGCGCGCAATCGCCACAGCAAAGAGACCGTCATTGATCTCTGTCGCCTCACGCAGATGCGGACGCGCCGCCGCCGAGGAGGCCGGTGCCGCAAGACACGCCCCCATCACCGCCGCTACAAGCGCCGCCCGGGTTGCCCCAAAGGATATAACGCGCGCTCCGATCACGGTTTGCATGTCCCCTCAAGCACCAGACGCTCATTATCAAAGGCAAGCCCCGCATCCTCGACATCCGGCCCCCGAATCCAGTCGATCTGCGACGTGCCGTATTCCTTGATGCAGTATTTCACCGCCTCGTAACGCCCGGCCTCGCGCGCCGCCTTGAGCGATTGATGCGGGTTGCGCACATAAACCATGAAATGATCGCGCACCTTGCGCTCGGGACGATCTATCTTGGTGATGAAATAGTGCCCGTCAAAGGTGATCTTTTCCTTGTTGCTCATCTTGTCGCGCGCAGTGGCACAGCCCATCGCAAAGGCCGCAACGCAGACCAGCATAAGCCCGTTCCGGACCCGGCGACGCAGATTCTGTTTACTCATGTCGGTCATCACGATCCCCAAATCCTTACTCCGCCGCCATCGCGCCCATACGGCCGCTCTTGTTGGCCTTGATGCGGTCCTCGATCTCCTCACGGAAATTGCGGATGAGACCCTGGATCGGCCAGGCGGCCGCATCGCCAAGTGCACAGATCGTGTGCCCCTCGACCTGCTTGGTCACATCCCAGAGCATGTCGATTTCTTCGATCTCGGCCTCGCCTTTCACAAGACGATCCATGACTCGCATCATCCAGCCGGTGCCCTCACGGCACGGCGTGCACTGACCACAGCTTTCGTGCTTGTAGAATTTCGACAGCCGCCAAATCGCTTTGATGATGTCGGTGGAATTGTCCATCACGATCACTGCTGCCGTACCAAGGCCGGACCCAAGCTCGCCGCGCAGGTAATCGAAATCCATGATCGCATCGCGCATGTTCTCGCCGCGCACACAAGGCACCGAAGACCCGCCCGGAATGACCGCGAGAAGGTTATCCCAACCGCCGCGAATACCACCGCAATGTTTCTCGATAAGCTCTTCGAAGGAAATCGACATCGCCTCTTCGACGACGCAGGGGTTGTTCACATGCCCCGAGATCGCGAAAAGCTTGGTGCCCGCGTTGTTGGCGCGGCCAAAACCCGCGAACCATTCCGGCCCCCGGCGCAGGATCGTCGGCACAACGGCAATCGACTCCACGTTGTTGACCGTGGTCGGACAACCATAAAGCCCCGCCCCCGCCGGGAACGGCGGCTTCATGCGCGGCATGCCCTTCTTGCCTTCAAGGCTCTCAAGAAGCGCGGTTTCCTCACCACAGATATACGCCCCTGCCCCATGATGCAGGAACAGATCAAAATCCCATCCCGACCCGGCCGCATTGCGACCAAGAAGACCCGCGTCATAAGCCTCGTCAATCGCGGCCTGAAGCGCCTCGCGCTCGCGGATATATTCACCGCGGATATAGATATAGCAGGTATGCGCATTCATCGCGAAAGACGCGATCAACGCCCCTTCGATGAGCGTATGCGGATCATGGCGCATGATCTCGCGGTCCTTACAGGTGCCCGGCTCGGATTCATCGGCATTGATGACAAGATACGCCGGACGCCCGTCGCTTTCCTTCGGCATGAAGGACCATTTGAGCCCCGTGGGGAAGCCCGCCCCGCCACGTCCGCGCAGACCACTGGCCTTCATCTGGTCGATGATCCAATCGCGCCCGTTCTGGATGATCTTCGCCGTGCCATCCCAATGGCCGCGCTGTTTCGCGCCTGCGAGCGTGCGCTCATGCATGCCGTAGAGATTGGTAAAGATCCGATCCTGGTCCTTGAGCATCCCGTTACCCTTCGTTGTCCTGGCGCTTGCGCCAGATCTGATAAATCATCGCCAGCGCGAGCACGAAGCCCCCCAGCGCCATCAGGTCGAACAGGGCCCGCATACGCTGGCTTAGCCCCATCTCGGCCCCGATAAAGGTGGCGGCGATCCAGAACAGCGCCGTAGCCGCAATCACAATGGCGACGATCCGCCCCCTGCGCGCCTGATCACTGTTCCGTTCGAGGTCCGCCATCCTTCTGTCCGTCCTCAATACACGTCGCCGTCGTCGACGCGCTTGGCAAATTCTGTCAGGCCACCTGCCGCAAGCGTCTTGGCCTGCGCGACCCAGCCATCCCGGTCAATCCGTCCCTTGAAGGCAAGGAGATCATCCATCTTGGCGATGTCTTCCGCGCCCCATGCCGCGATCTGCGCAAAGGTCGTGACTCCGGCCGCATGCAGCTTTTCTTCGATCTTCGGCCCCACACCCTTGAGCTTCTTGAGGTCATCCGGCGCCGTCGGCACATCCGCGATCGGTGCGGCAACCGCTACAGGCTCCGAAACCGGCTCGGGCGCGGCCTCGACTTCCGGCTCAGGGGCCGCTTCCGGCTCTGCCGTCTCGGGTTCACGCGGCACCGGCGCGGGCTTGATCTTCGCCATAGGCGCAGCCTGCGTCGCTGTCGGCGGCACGGCAGACGCCGCTTCATCCTTGGTGCAGAAGATTTTCACTAGGAGAAAGCCCAGACAGAGCGCCACAACCACGGCCAGAATAAGCGCCAATAGCATCGCCATTGCGCCTTTAAGCAGCAAAAACGCGATTACGCCGCCGATGATCCCAAGGATCCAGCAAACATTTCTGCATGTCGAATTGGTGGTTTGTGTCATGGTTCTATCCCCTGTTGAGCAGTCCTATTTTCCTTTGGTCTTCTTAGTATACACCACCCTTGTCGACTTTCTTGGAAAAGGCAGTCTCACCACCTTCCGCAAGGGTTTTTGCTTGCTCAATCCAGCCGTCACGTTCGATCCGGCCTTTGAATTTCAAACGGTTATCAACCCAGGCACTCTCCGCCCCGGTCCATTTCGCGATCTGGTCATAGTGATAGAACCCAAGCTCGTTGAGCGTCTGCTCAAGCTTCGGCCCCACGCCCTTGATCTTCTTGAGGTCATCTGCCCCGCCTTCGCGCGCCGCGCCAAGCGTTTCAGGGGCCGTTTCCTCGACCTCTGCCGCCACAGGTGCGGGCTTCGCAGCAGGTTTGGCCTTTTTCGGCGCGGCCTTCTTGGCCTCTTCTGCCTGCTTGGCTGCCGGTTTCGGCGTCTCGGGGGCTTTGGGCGGCTGCGCCTTGCCGGGCGAACGCCCTGCAACCGTGCCATCTTTGCCAACCCACGGTGTCGTGAGCGGAACCTCGGTGCCGTCGATACGTTTCACCGTATCGCCAATATCCGTCGCAAGCTGCGCCGAGGCGTTGTATTTCGTATGGCCAGAGTCATATTCCTTGAGGCTCGAAAGACCCGAGAGCGGCTCGGACGAAAACCGCCCGTTCATCGGCCCCGGCGCGGGCACCTTGCCCGCCGCCAGATCGTCAAGAAGCTGGGCAAAGCCCTCTGCCGTCATGTCTTCGTAGTAATCCTTGCCGATCTGCGCCATCGGCGCGTTCGTGCAGGCCCCGAGGCATTCCACCTCTTCCCACGAGAACTTGCCATCCGCCGAAAGCGTATGCGGCGTCGGTGCGATCTTATCTTTGCAGACCTCCATGAGATCTTCCGCACCACAGATCATGCAGGACAGGGTGCCGCAAATCTGAATATGCGCGACCGAGCCAACCGGCTGAAGCTGGAACATGAAGTAGAAAGACGCGACCTCAAGCACACGGATATAAGCCATGCCAAGCATGTCTGCGATGGCCTCGATGGCTGGTTTCGTGACCCAGCCTTCCTGCTCCTGCGCCCGCCACAAAAGCGGGATCACGGCGCTGGCCTGACGGCCTTCGGGGTATTTGGTGATCTGTGCCTCCGCCCAAGCCTGATTGGCGGGCGTAAAAGCAAAGCTCTCGGGCTGTTCGGTATGAAGACGGCGAAGCATTAGCGGTCAATATCTCCAAAAACGATGTCCATCGTGCCGATGATCGCGGCCACATCGGCGAGCTGATGCCCGGTGGCGATGAAATCCATCGCCTGCAAATGGCGATAGCCGGCACAGCTGATCTTGGCGCGGTAGGGTTTGTTGGTGCCATCGGCGACAAGGTAAACGCCGAATTCGCCCTTGGGCGCTTCCACGGCGCAGTAAACCTCGCCCTCGGGCACATGGAACCCTTCGGTATAAAGCTTGAAGTGATGGATCAGGCTTTCCATCGAGGTCTTCATTTCCTGACGCTTCGGCGGAGTATATTTCCCGCGCGCCAGAACATCCCCCGTCGCCTCGCGAAGCTTGACGATGGCCTGACGGATGATGCTCGTCGACTGGCGCATCTCTTCCATACGCATCAGGTAACGGTCATAGCAGTCGCCGTTCTTGCCAACCGGGATCTGGAATTCGAACTCGTCATAGCATTCATAGGGCTGCGCACGGCGCAAATCCCATGCAAGCCCCGCCGAGCGCGCCATCACACCGGTCATGCCATAGGCCTCGACCGACTCGCGATCCACCACGCCAATATCGACATTGCGCTGTTTGAACACACGGTTTTCGGTCAGAAGCCCATCAATATCGTCGATCATCGACGGGAACTCGATGGCCCACTCTTCGATATCATCAAGAAGCTTCTCCGGCACGTCCTGATGAACGCCGCCCGGACGGAAATAGTTGGCGTGCATCCGCGCGCCACAAGCCCGCTCATAGAACACCATGAGCTTTTCACGCTCCTCAAAACCCCAGAGCGGCGGCGTGAGCGCGCCCACGTCCATCGCCTGTGTGGTGATGTTGAGAAGGTGGCTCAGGACACGGCCAATCTCCGAGAACAACACACGCAGGAGCTGCCCGCGACGCGGAACCTCGATCCCGGCAAGCTTTTCAATCACCAGACACCAGGAATGCTCCTGGTTCATCGGCGCCACGTAATCGAGGCGGTCAAAATAAGGCAGGTTTTGCAGGTAAGTCCGGCTCTCCATGAGCTTTTCCGTCCCGCGATGCAGCAACCCGATATGCGGGTCGCAGCGCTCTACGATCTCACCGTCAAGCTCAAGCACAAGCCGCAAAACCCCGTGTGCCGCAGGGTGTTGCGGGCCGAAGTTGAGGTTGAAATTGCGGATTTTCTGCTCGCCCGAAAGGGCGTCTTCGAAACCTTTGGAGCCGTCCATCACTTCGCCCCCTCTTTCTCGTCGCCCGGAAGGATATATTGCGCCCCTTCCCATGGGCTCATGAAGTCGAACTGGCGGTATTCCTGCGTGAGCGTCACCGGCTCATAGACGACGCGCTTTTGCACCTCGTCATAGCGCACCTCGGTATAGCCCGTGGTCGGAAAATCCTTGCGCAGCGGATGGCCACGGAACCCGTAATCCGTCAACAGACGGCGCAAATCCGGATGGCCGCTGAACATGATACCAAACATGTCGAACGTCTCGCGCTCGTACCAGTTGGCCGAGACAAACACCCCCGTGATCGACGGCACCACCGCATCCTCGCGCACCGAAACCCGCAGGCGGATACGTTGGTTCTGCGTCATCGACAGCATGTGATAGACCACATCGAACCGCTTGGCCCGGTCCGGGTAATCCACGCCCGTAATATCGAGCATCTGGGTAAAGCGACAGGAGGCGTCGGTCTTCAGAAACTCGACAAACCCCGCGATATTCGACGGCGCCACATCCACGTTCAACTCGCCATGGGTCACATCCCAGCCGAGCACGCAATCCGGGCGCTTCAATTCGATATGCGCCCCAAGTTCGTTCAGTGCCTCGTTGCTCATCTCTCGATCGTCCCCGTGCGGCGGATCTTGCGTTGCAACTGCAGGATACCATAAAGCAGCGCCTCCGCCGTCGGCGGACAGCCGGGCACGTAGACATCAACCGGCACGATCCGGTCACAGCCCCGCACAACGCTATAGGAATAGTGGTAATACCCCCCGCCATTGGCGCAGGACCCCATGGACAGGACATAGCGCGGCTCGGGCATCTGGTCATAGACCTTGCGCAGGGCCGGGGCCATCTTGTTGGTCAGCGTCCCCGCCACGATCATAAGATCCGACTGACGCGGAGAGGCGCGCGGCGCAGTGCCGAAACGCTCAAGGTCATAGCGCGGCATGGAAAGCTGCATCATCTCCACAGCGCAACACGCCAGACCGAATGTCATCCAGTGAAGCGAACCGGTACGCGCCCAGTTGATGATGTCCTCGGTCGAGGTCAGGATAAAACCCTTATCCTGCAACTCGGTATTAAGCGCTTGCGTGGCGACCTCGCGGTCGGCCCCCGCAGTATTGGCTCCCGTCATCACTCCCATTCGAGCGCCCCCTTCTTCCATTCATAGGCAAAGCCGATGGTCAGAACCCCAAGGAAAACCATCATCGACCAGAACCCAACCATGCTGATGTCCTTGAACCCAACGGCCCATGGGAAAAGCATCGCGATTTCGAGGTCGAAAATGATGAACAGGATCGACACGAGGTAAAACCGCACGTCGAATTTCATCCGTGCATCGTCAAAAGCGTTGAACCCGCATTCGTAGGCACTGACCTTCTCAGGATCAGGCCGACGCACGGCAAGAACAACAGCGGCAAGGATCAGGACGAGGCCAAGTGCGACAGCGACGGCCAGAAAGACGAGAATGGGAAGATATTCCCGCAGCATCTCTTCCAAGTGTGGCTCCTTTCATGCGCTTGCCCCAAAGGCTGCGCAGTCAAATGGCTGATGTGACTAGAGAAGGGTTTAATCCTGCCCCCCGTGGGGGTCAACTCGCACGCAACATATTCACGTTCATGAAATCGTTGCGATTTTTCAATGTATACAAAGGTATGCGCGCCTTGAGCCGGACTGCAATAAAATATGGTAGAAAATATTTTCTTTCCGTTTCGGGTGCTTGCCGCAGTTGCAAAGGGGAAATTCCGCATCTGCACAAACATGCATTTCAGGCACCAGATTTGTGCCGAATCGCCGCAGCTGCGCCAAAAGCGCACTGTGCATATTCAGGGCTGTTTTTTTGAAAAGCCCGCCATGCAGATGACGCAGGGCGGGCCAAAGATTGTTTGCGCTATCAGGATTCTCGCACCAAAGACGACTCAGGGCCGCCCCTGCACCCTACCCCGCGACCCAGGCCGCTTTGCGTTTTTCAAAGAAGGCCGCAATGCCTTCCGGCGCCTCGTCACCTTCCCACGCAGTGACAAGCGCCTGAATGGTCATGTCGATCACTTCGTCGTCGATCCGCGGCCCAAGCGCGCGTGTGAGCGCCTTGGCCGACGCCACCGCGCCGGGGGCACAGTTCATATAAGGCGCCACTTCCGCCTCCACGGCGGCGTCAAGCTCCTCAGCGGGCACCGCCTTGGCCAAAAGCCCAAGCGTCACCGCCTCCTCCGCCTTAAAGAGGCGCGCCGACATGAACACCCGCCGCGCCATCGCCTCTCCCATCCGCGACACAACATAAGGCCCGATGGTTGCCGGAATAAGGCCGAGCTTGGTCTCGGTGAGCCCCATCAGAACCGCATCCGTGCCAATGGTCACATCACAGACACTCGCCATGCCGACACCGCCACCAAAGGCATTGCCCTGCACCCGCCCAATGAGCGGTTTGGGAAGCGTGTTGAGCGCCTGAAGCATCTCCGCCAGTTTGCGCGCCTCGCGGCCCCGTGTTGCCGGGTCCATATCCATCTGCGCGCGCATCCAACCCAGATCGCCGCCCGCGCAAAAGCTCTTGCCCGCCCCGGTGAGGATCACCACGCGCACCGTGTCATCCTTCGCCAACTGATCCGCCGCTGCCTTGAGATCATCAAGCATCTGGCTCGACATGGCGTTATGTTTCTCCGGGCGGTTCAGCGTCAGTGTCGCAACACCCCGCGCATCCGTCTCAATCGTGACAGTCTCAAACATTCTCGTCTCCCTTCCGCATCTCCCGCGCCATGGCGCCCGCTTCCATAAACACCGCGCGATCAAGCCCGGTCTCATACCCAAGCGCCGTCAGGCGATCATGCACGGCCTCCGTCGCCACGTTCCCCGCAGCCCCCGGCGCATAAGGGCATCCGCCCAAACCGCCCACCGCCGCATCAAACACGCGCACGCCTTTCTCAAGCGAGGCCTCGATATTGACCAAGGCCCGCCCGCTCGTATCATGGTAATGCCCGGCAAGCTTTTCCGCCGGCACCTCCTGCGCCACCGCATCAAGCATCGCCGAGATGCTCTCCGGTGTGCCCTGCCCGATCGTGTCCCCCAAGGACACCTCGTAACAGCCCAGATCAAACAACATCTTCGCCACCCGCGCGACGCTCTCCGGCGCGACCTTGCCGTCATAGGGGCAATCCGTGACACAGGACACATAGCCCCTGACCGGTAGGCCAATCGCCTTCGCCGCCTCGATCACCGGCACGAACCGTTCAATCGACTCTGCAATCGTGGCGTTGATATTGGCCTTGGAAAACCCTTCCGAGGCCGAGCCGAACACCGCGATCTCATCCGCCTTCGCCGCCACCGCGCCCTCAAAGCCGCGCATATTCGGCGTAAGCGCCGCATAGGACACGCCCGGCGCACGTCTGATCCCCGCCAGAACCTCGCCGCTATCGGCCATCTGCGGCACCCATTTGGGGCTCACGAAACTCGCAACCTCAATCCGGCGAAACCCGGCCCGGCTGAGGCAATCGACCAAGGCGATTTTCTCTGCCGTCGGGATAAGGCGCTTTTCATTCTGAAGCCCGTCACGCGGCCCCATCTCGAAGATTTCAACCGTTTCAGCCATGAGGCACCTCGTAGAAATCCTTGCTGTAAAACTCCTGCCTGCCATCAAGCAGGCGCGCTTCCTTGTAGGCCGGGCGCGCTTCGATCCGCTCGACATAGGCCGCCACATGCGGGAACTTGTCGAAATGCACGAAATAGGGCGCCGAGAAGAGGTTGAACCCCATCATCGTATCCGCCGCCGAGAACCCCGACGGCAAAAGCCACTCACGCTCCGAAAGAGCCCGATCCATCGCCTTGAGCGTCGAGGCCAACCGCGCCGCCTCAAGCTTCATCGTCGCCGGAGCGGCTGGGGTTGGATCGCCCATGAACAAATGCTGCATATTGAGCGAGGCCAAAATGCTCGCCTGTGTCTCGGCAAAGCCAAGCCACTCAAGGAACGCCACCCGCTCTGCGTCTCCCGGCAACCGCCCAAGCCCATGCTCGGGCCGCGTCTCGGTGAGGTATTCGACAATCGCGCCGCTCTCATAGATCGTCAGCCCGTCAATTTCGAGCGCAGGCACCCGCCCCACCGGCGAGATCGCCTTGAACTCTGCCGCCCGAAGCGAGCCATCCGTGATCGAATAGGTCTTAAGCTCGGCCCGAAGCCCCATCTCTTCGAGAAGCCAGAGAATACGGAACGAGCGCGAAAACGGGATATGGTGAAGGGTAATCATGCCGCTTCTTCCTCATCTTCCTCCACAAGTTGGATAAGCGCCGCGCCTTCCTGCACCTGATCGCCTGCATGGGCGAGGACCTCGGCCACAACCCCATCACGGGCCGCCAAAAGCGCATGCTCCATCTTCATCGCTTCCAAGATCGCCAGACGATCACCTTCTTTGACCTCTTGGCCCGCTTCGGCAAAGATCGCCTTCACAAGGCCCGGCATCGGCGCGGCAATGACATTGCCCCCCGCGCCCGCCTCGGCCGCGACCTGAAGCGGATCGACGATATCAAACTCAATGCCATAATCGGCAAAGAGGCTCACAATCCCGGCCTTGACCACCACAGGCGCCGCGCGCTTGCCATCGAAATGCCAACCGCCGCCAATCTTCTCGGCCCGAACGGATGTCTCGCCGACAAGAACCTCTGCCTTGGCGGCACCTTCCATCATGACCTTGACGTCAAAAACCTCTTCGCCATGGCTAATCTGAACGGCGCGCGCCAAAGGCCCCCAAAGGGTAAAGCCCCCCTCGACCGGCGAAAGCTTATCAAGCCCCAACGCCGCCATCCCGGCCCAGGCCACCTGCGCCGCGCTCGGAGTGATGTCGCGCACAAGGGTATCAAGGTCACGGGCAATAAGCCCGGTATCCACGTCACCGCCCGCAAACCCCGCGTGGTCGCAAAGCGCCCCGAGGAAGGCAAGGTTGGTCACCGTGCCGCCCACCTGTGTCTCCGACAGCGCGGTCTTCATCCGCGAAAGCGCCACCGCGCGGGTCGGGCCGTGTGTGATGATCTTGGCGATCATCGGATCATAAAACGGGCTGATCGTATCCCCCGTGCGCACGCCACTATCCGAACGCGCCCCGTCCGGGAATTGCAGATGCGAAAGCGTCCCCGTCGCCGGAAGGAAGCCTTTCGGCACATCCTCGGCATAGAGGCGCACCTCGAAACTATGCCCAAAGATCGAAAGCTCGTCCTGCGCCGCAGGCAGGCTCTCGCCCGAGGCCACGCGCAATTGCCATTCCACAAGATCCACGCCGGTAATCGCTTCCGTCACCGGATGCTCCACCTGAAGCCGGGTGTTCATCTCCATGAACCAGAACCCGTCCGTGCGAAGCCCGTTCGACCCGTCCACGATGAACTCAACCGTGCCCGCACCCTTATAGCCGATGGCCTCGGCGGCGCGCACGCCCGCCTGCCCCATCGCCTCACGGACCTCAAGGCTCATTCCCGGCGCGGGCGCCTCTTCGATGACCTTCTGGTGACGGCGCTGAAGCGAACAATCACGTTCAAACAAATGCACCGCATGGGTGCCATCGCCAAACACCTGCACCTCGATATGGCGCGGCTGGAGGATGTATTTCTCGATCAACACATCCGGGTTGCCAAAGGCCGTCGTCGCCTCACCTTGTGCACTGGCAAGCGCATCGGCGAAATCCTTGGGGTCTTCGACAAGGCGCATCCCCTTGCCGCCGCCGCCCGCGACGGCCTTGATAAGCACCGGATAGCCGATCTTATCCGCCTCCTTGGCAAGGAACTCCGCGTCCTGATTGGCCCCGTGATAGCCCGGCACGACGGGCACACCCGCCTCTTCCATCAAAACCTTGGCCGCATCCTTGAGACCCATCTTGCGGATCGCATCCGCCGATGGCCCGATAAAGACCAAGCCCGCCTTTTCCACCGCATCGACGAATTCCGGGTTCTCGGATAGGAAGCCATACCCGGGATGGATCGCCTGCGCGCCCGTCTCCTTGGCGGCGGCAATAATCACATCGCCCTTGAGGTAACTCTCCGCCGGGGCCGCGCCGCCGATATGCACGGCCTCATCGGCCATCGCCACATGTTTGGTCTCGGCATCCGCATCGGAATAGACCGCCACCGTTTTGACGCCCATATCGCGCGCCGTTTCCATAACCCGGCAGGCAATCTCGCCCCGGTTTGCAATCAGGATCTTGTTGAACATGACATCAACTCCTTGTCTCGGTTGGCGAGGCCGGGGGCGCTGCCCCCGGACCCCCGGGATATTTTTGGCAAGAGAAAGAGGGAAATCAGTCTCTCTTGCGGGCCTTGGGGCGCACCACCGCAATGCATACGCAATACCGACGCGATACAGACCCCCGTTTTTACATGCGGAACACGCCGAACTTCGTCTCTTCCACCGGCGCACAAAGCGACGCCGAGAGGCTCAGGGCGAGCACGTCGCGGGTCTTTCGCGGATCAACGATCCCGTCATCCCAAAGCCGCGCCGACGCATAGAGCGGGTGGCTCTGATGCTCGAACATATCGAGCGTCGGCTGCTTGAACGCCGCCTCTTCCTCAACCGACCATTCCCCGCCCTGCCGTTCGATGGCATCGCGTTTCACAGTCGCAAGAACCCCTGCCGCCTGCTCGCCGCCCATCACGGAAATGCGCGAGTTCGGCCAAGTCCAAAGGAAGCGCGGGCTATAAGCACGCCCCGCCATGCCATAGTTCCCGGCCCCGAACGAGCCGCCGACCAGCATGGTGATTTTCGGCACTTTCGTGGTCGCCACGGCGGTGACCATCTTCGCCCCGTGCCGCGCGATCCCTTCGGCCTCATATTTCTGCCCGACCATAAAGCCGGTGATATTTTGCAGGAATACCAAGGGGATATTGCGCTGCGAACATAGCTCGACAAAATGCGCGCCCTTGGCGGCACTCTCGGAGTAAAGCACGCCATTGTTGGCCACGATCCCCACCGGGCACCCCTTCACATGAGCAAACCCGGTGACCAGCGTCTCGCCAAAGCGCGGCTTGAATTCGTCAAAGCGCGAGCCGTCAACGACGCGGGCAATTACCTCGCGAATGTCATAAGGCGTGCGCAAACCGCCGGGCACCACGCCAAGGATTTCTTCGGGATCATAGGCGGGTTCTTCCGGGCTCTGCCACGTCACGGTGCTGGGCTTCGTGCGGTTCAGATGCCCCACCGCCCGACGCGCCAGCGCAAGCGCATGGGCGTCATCCTCGGCCAGATAATCCGCCACCCCCGACAGGCGCGTATGCACATCACCGCCGCCAAGGTCTTCTGCCGAGACGATCTCGCCCGTTGCCGCCTTCACAAGCGGCGGTCCGGCAAGGAAGATAGTCCCTTGTTCTTTCACGATAATCGTCACATCCGACATCGCCGGAACATAGGCGCCACCGGCCGTGCACGACCCCATCACCACGGCGATCTGCGGGATGCCCTTGGCGCTCATATTGGCCTGATTAAAGAAGATCCGGCCAAAGTGATCGCGATCGGGAAAAACTTCATCCTGCTGCGGCAGGTTCGCCCCGCCCGAGTCGACAAGATAGATACAGGGCAGTTGGCACTGCTCAGCAATTTCCTGCGCCCGCAGGTGTTTCTTAACGGTCATCGGGAAATAGGTGCCGCCCTTCACGGTGGCGTCGTTGCAGACCACCATGACCTCTTGGCCCTGCACCCGGCCAATCCCGGCAATGACGCCCGCGCCCGGCGCGGCATTGTCATACATGTCATGCGCCGCCGTGGCCCCGATCTCAAGGAACGGTGCGCCCGGATCGAGCAGGTTCGCCACCCGCTCGCGCGGCAGCATCTTGCCCCGGCTCACATGACGATCGCGCGCCCGCTCACCGCCGCCCGCCGTCGCCGCAGCAGCAGCCTCAGCCGCCACACCCAGCGCCTCAAGATGCGCCTCCCGGTTCTGGCGCGCCTCGTCGCTCGTCGCGATGAATTTCGACTCTAGTTTCATAACCGCGTCTCCCAGTTCGCCCGCACAGGCCGCCCTCCCGAACCGGAAGACACCCCTTGGGCCTTCTTTCAAAGACGCCGTCTCCGGCGCCAATCCTGCAAACGGGCGGGGACCGCCCCTTGTTCCTCGCTGTCCCCTGCCCGCGCGGATCGCGCCAGCCTGAGACCTAGTATTTCACTGCAGCCTCAAGAAAGAGCGCCTGCTCCCCCATCAGCTTCATGGTGCAGCTCGCCGCTGCGGTCGATGTAAACGGCGTCCCCCGCCGCATCATCGCCTCCACCGCACAACGCGCCTCGCGCCAACTTGCCCAGCGCGTCTGCATAATTTCGAGATCCTCGGTGAGCTTGAACGGCACATTCTTGGACTTGGGGTTCTTCTTGAACTCTTCGTCCGCCTTGGCCGCCTTCACCATCATCTCGTCATAGGCGCGATCCATGCGCTTTTTCCAATACCCCGTCTCTGCTGCCATACAGGCCGCCACATCCCCGTTGGAATGGGGCTGAATCCGGTTGAAACAGACCTTGGCGGATTCGCCGATACAGGCCTCTTTCGCCGCCCCGCCACGGGCCTTTTTCATACAGGCCAGCGTGGCCTCGGGCGTGAACCGGATCATCTGTTGCGCCTGCCCTGCCACCGGCAGGAAAAGCGCAATAAGAACAAGAGACAGAAAGGGCCGCATGAGATCACCTCAAAAGTTGATTTTGCGACTCACCTTTAGCTCATCTTGCCCATCAACTCACGTCCAACCAGCATGCGACGAATTTCCGACGTGCCCGCACCGATCTCCATCAACTTGGCATCACGGAACATCCGGCCCACCGGATTATCGCTCAAAAATCCTGCGCCACCAAAGGCTTGCACCGCCTGGTGCGCCACGACCATGGCTTCTTCCGACGCATAGAGACAGCAGGCCGCCGCATCCTGGCGCGTGATTTCGCCGCGGTCACAGGCCTTCGCCGCCTCGTAAACATAGGCACGGGCCGAGTTCATCTTGGTGTACATATCGGCAATCTTGCCCTGCATGAGCTGGAAATTCCCGATCGGCTGACCGAACTGCTTGCGCTCGACCATGTAAGGCATCACCTCATCAAGACAGGCCGCCATGATACCGGTGCCAATGCCCGCAAGCACCACGCGCTCGTAATCAAGGCCCGACATCAGAACCCGCACGCCCTTGCCTTCTTCGCCAAGCACGTTTTCGAACGGCACTTCCACGTCTTCAAACACCAACTCCGCCGTATTCGATCCGCGCATACCGAGCTTGTCGAAATGGTTCGAGGTCGAGAACCCCTTCATCTCTTTCTCGACGATAAAGGCGGTGATGCCCTTCGGGCCGGCCTCCGGGTCGGTCTTGGCATAGACAACAAGCGTGTCAGCATCCGGGCCGTTGGTGATCCAGTATTTGTTGCCGTTGAGCACATAGCGGTCGTTCTTCTTCTCCGCACGAAGCTTCATGCTAACAACGTCCGACCCCGCCGAAGGCTCCGACATGGCAAGCGCGCCAACCTTCTCGCCCGAAATCAGGCCGGGAAGGTATTGCATCTTCTGCTCATGGGTCCCGTTGAGCTTGATCTGGTTCACACAGAGGTTCGAATGCGCCCCATAAGATAGCGAGACCGAAGCCGAGGCCCGCGCGATCTCTTCCACCGCGATCACATGCGCGAGATAGGACATCCCCGCCCCGCCATATTCTTCCGGCGTGGTGATCCCAAGAAGGCCCAGATCGCCAAACTCTTTCCAAAGCTCGTTCGGAAACTCGTTCTTAACGTCGATCTCGGCGGCCATCGGCTTGATGCGCTCCTGCGCAAAGCGATGCACCATCTCGCGCATGGCATTGACGTCTTCACCGAGGTCGAAATTCATCGTGTGCATGAACATCGCTCAAATTCTCCCATTATTGAACGCTTGTTCATATAACTACGGTGCACGCCGATTCCGGTCAACTCTTTTCCGCCACCCCCGCATTTCTACCGGTTTGCACCGCCGCTTGCCCTGCCCCGGCCTTCATGCCAAACCTGCCAAAGGACCCCTTCCGAATGGACTTCCATGCGCCCTGACCGCCCGCTCAATGCCCCGCCCCTGCGTCTGCCCGAACTGATCGCCATCGCCCTTGGCGGCATGATCGGCGGCGGCATCTTCACCGTGCTTGGCGTCAGCGTGGCAAGCATCGGCGTCTGGACCCCCCTTGCCATCGCGCTCGGCGGGGCCGTGGCCGCGCTCGCCGCCTATTCCTATGTGAAACTGGCGCTCTATTATCGCGACGAAGGTGCCACCTACGCTTTCTTCAAGAAAAGCTTCCCCGGCCATGATTTCGCCGCCGCCCTGATCGGCTGGTGGGTGGTCTTCGGCTATATCGCGACCATCGCGCTTTACGCCTTCACCTTCGCCTCCTATGCGATCGCCCCCTTCTCCGACGATCCAACCCTGCGCCGCATGGTCGCCATCGCCGTCATCGCCGGGTTCGCCGGGGTCAATATCTGGTCCACCCGCGGCATGGGCCGTATCGAAGACCTCATGGTCTATACCAAGATCGTGATCCTGCTGATCGTCGCGGGCGTGCTCTGGGGCAACGCCCGAACCGCCCTGCCCGATCTCGTCGATCCGGCCAATCCCCTCCCCCTCTTCGGCATCCTCACCATCGCCTCGGTGACCTTCGTCGCCTATGAGGGGTTTCAGTTGGTGATCCATGCCATGGGCGAAATGACCGCGCCCGAGAAGAACATCCCCCGCGCCATCTATTCCGCCGTCGCACTGGCCACGCTGGTCTATGTGGTGATCGCCATCGGGGCCGTGCTGACCATCCCCTTTGCCGACATCATCGCCAATCAGGAGCACGCCCTCGCCTCCGGCGCGGGCGATATCCTCGGCCCCATTGGCACCCAACTGGTCATCGCCGGCGCCCTTCTCGCCACCATGAGCGCCATCTCCGGTACGCTCTTCGGGGCCTCGCGCCTCATGGCTGTGATTGCCCACGATGGCTTCTTTCCCGCCCGGTTCGAAAAACGCCATGACGGTATCCCCCGCGCGGCGGTCCTTGCCATGGCGGTCTTTGCCTCGCTGCTGATCCTCATCGGCGATCTGCGCCTGATCCTGGAATTCGGCTCGATCACCTTCCTTCTGGTGTCGATCCTCATGGCCCTCGCCAACCACGTCCATCGCGGCAAAACCAATGCCCACCCATGGATGACGCTCCTGTCGATCCTTGGCCTGTCGGGCGGCGCGATCCTGATCCTCATCTTCGAGGCCCGCCACGCCCCGGCACAGCTCGCCTTTGTGCTGGCGCTCTACGCCGCCCTCACCCTCGGTGCCTTCGCCTACACACGCCTGCGCTAACTCTTCTTCTCTGGAAAAATACTCGGGGTGAATTGGGCCAACGGCCCAAGAGGGGCAAAGCCCCTACCCCCCTTGAAACACCGCGCCAACCTCGGCCCGGATGATCCGCGCAATGACCTCGCAATCCTCTTGTGTGAACGTCAGCGGCAGGCGCATATCCACGATCCCCGCCAAGACCCGATCACTCGCCGCCATCCGCTCGGCCTCTGCATACCGCCACGAGTCATAGCGCGAGGTAAACGCCACCGGCTCCGCACCGCCAAACCATTTGAGCTCCACACCCCGCGCTGCACAGCGCGCAATGACTTCCTCAACCTGCCCCTCGCCCCAATCGAGCAACAGGAACTGGATCGAAGACCCCACATAACTCTCTTCCTCGGGCCGTTCGACAATCGTCAATCCCGGCGTGCCCCGCAGCCCCTCTTCCACGACCCGATACAATGCATTCCACCGCGCCACCTGTCGCTCAAGATCGCCAAGCTGCGGACGCAGGATCGCCGCGCGCAGATGGTCCATCCGCCCCGACACGTTCGGCGTCACATATTTCACTGCTTCAAACGCCTCGACCGGGGGCCGCGCGAGATGGCGCTCATAGAGCATATAGGACCCCGACAAAATGATCGCCCGCGCCATCAGATCGTCATCGTCACTGATAAGAAACCCACCCTCGCCGGAATTCACATGCTTATAGGTCTGGGTCGAATAGCACGCCATGACCCCATGCCGCCCCGACCACGTGCCACGCCATTGCGCCCCCATCGTATGGGCGCAATCCTCAACAACGCGAATGCCCGCACCGTCACAGATTTCCATCAACCGATCCATATCGCAAATATGCCCACGCATATGGCTCAGCATAAGAACTTCCGCCCTGTCCGCTTTGTCCGCAAGGTCCTCAAGGTCAATGACCAACCCTTCCGTGACCCCAACGAAAACCGGCTCTGCCCCGACGCTCGCAATCGCCCCTGGCACCGGGGCGAGCGTAAAGGCGTTGGTCAGAACCCTATCGCCGGGCCCAACCCCAAGCGCACGTAGCGCGCAGGCCAGCGCATAGCCCCCCGAGGCGACGGCAAGGGCATATTTCGCCCCCATCTGCGCCGCGAACTCCTGCTCCAGAAGCGACACCTCCCCAGGTTCATCCCCCACGAGGTTGTAACGGTGCAACCGCCCGCTCTGAAGCACCTCAAGCGCCGCTTTGATCCCTTCTTCCGGGATCGCCTCCTGCTGGGTGAAATTTCCGGTGAAATGCTCTGTCATGGGCCGATCCTTGACCCGCCTGCGCGCGCCCGTCAACGCCCGATTACCCCGTTTCTCGCCCAAACCCCGCCCAATAACAGGCCACAAATGTCGCGAACGGACCTTCCGCGCCCCCGCCCCCATGCCACGCTTGAGAAAACCCGGAGCATATCATGACCGACCCTATCGCCTTTCTGCACGGTCTCGACTGGGAGGACATCCCGCCAGAGGTCCGCGCCCGC